>NZ_DATEJS010000178.1:0-2212 GCF_035277845.1 Microbacterium sp. | reverse complement strand
CCCACCCGGGCGCCGTCCCACGACAGCGCCCCGCCCGCCGCACCCTGCGCCCGCGCACCGACGAGGGCGTCGTAGTTCGCCGCGGCGCTCGTGGGCACGAACCCGCCGTTGTGGATGGATGCCTGTCCCTTCGACCAGGCGCCCACCTCGGCTCCGGCCCCGACGTTGGCGTGGAGGCCCTGCTTGCTGACGGCCACGTTCCCGTCGTCGGCATCGCGCCGCTTGTCGTACAGCTGGCTGGCGTCGCGCTGGGCGAGCGGGTCGTTGCTCGTGACGTTGCCGGCGCTCAAGCCGTAATCGGCGCTCACCCAGGCCTTCCCGCCCGCCCCGCTCTCGCCGGAGGCGCTGTAGTTCGCGGTGCCGAGCGTTCCCGACGTGCCGTACTTCGCGTCCGCTCCCCAGCCCGCCTCGGCGGTGCCCTTCCCGTTCTGGAACGTGTTCTCGGTCCACCCGCCCAGGTGCGTCCGGTTGACGGGCAGCGACGAGCCGACGCGCCCACCGGTCACCCCGCCGCCGTCCGCGCCGTTGGCGCCGTTCGCCGTCCCGGCCGAGCCGTCGTCGCCGGCACTCGTGCGCTCCTGCGCGTCGGCGTTGCTGCGGGCGGTGGTGGCCGCCGCTTCGAGCGCCTGCACGGCCGATGCGATCGACGGCGCGTGCGACGACGACCAGGCGGACCGGAAGGAGGCGGCATCCTGCCCGTCCCACGTCGTGCTTCCGAGCTTGCCGGTGAGCGTCGTGCGGATCTCGCCGAGGCTCTGGGCCGCGGCGTCGACCGCCTTGGCGAAATCGCGGACCTCCGCGGGGTTCATCCCCAGCGTCAGCTCGCCCATCAGCCGGCCTCCGCGACGCGGGTGCTGGCGATGACCTCGCGCACACCGGGAAGGTCCTGCTCGGTGCGGTCGCCCGCGACCGTGCCCGTGACCCGCACCATGTCGGAGACCGGGCCGTTGTCGACGACGGTGACGGCGACGACCTGGGCGACGGTGCCGGCGACGTCGGTGATGTGCGCGAACTCGATGACGTACCAGGTGCGCCCGCCGAGGTCGACCTCCGCGCGGTCGAGGAGCGCCACCTCGCGCAGGCCCTGCACGTACTCGTCGGCCGCGCGCTGGGCCGACTGCAGGGTGTGTCCGGCGGGCTGACGGGTGACGCCGATGACGACGTTCGGGGAGAACGCGTCGGGGCCGCGGTCCTCGATGACCGCGAGGAGCATGTCGGGCGCCGTGCGCTGCTGCCACGCCTGGGGCAGCTCGACCGAGATCGACGGGAGGGCCGGAGCTTCGGCGCTGGGGAAGGATGCAGTGACCATGGGGTGCCTTTCCGGGCGGAATGTGGGTCAGACGCCGATGAGGGCGGCCCGCGAGCGGGCCGCCCTCATCACAGGCATGATCGATCGGCGATCAGAGCGCGTTCGACGTGCTGATCTGCTGGTCGGCGTTCTTGTTCGCCTGGGTGGCCGTGTGCTTGAGGTCCTCGGCGACCTTGCGAAGCGCGTTGGCGTGCATCGACGACCAGTCGCCGCGGAACTTGGTGGCGTCCGGGCCCGTCCAGCTGGTCGAGCCGAGCTTGCTGGTCAGCTGCGACACGGTCGAGTTGAGCTCGTCCGCCTTCTGGTTGAGCAGCTGGGCGAAGGCCTTGACCTCGTCCGGGTTCATTCCGAGCGTGTTGTTCGCCATGGTTCTCTCTCTTTCCGTTCCCCCCGAACGGGGTGGTCTTGGTGGTGCTATGAAACTATCCCGCACCCTTCGGACACGTCGATGGGGAGGAATCCCCATGCCTACCGGGGCGCGTCGGCGAGCGCCACCTGCACCTTGCGGGCACGCCCGCGATCGATGAGGAAGCCCCGGCCGGCGGGGAAATCCGAGCGCTTGATCCGGCCGGTCGGGGTGCCGAACATGGAGTCGCTGTCACCCTCGGACGGCGTCAGCAGCAGGCCGCGGCGGGCCGACTTGAACGGCTGTCCCAGCTGCCACGCCGAGCTCCACGTCGAGGTCTCCGCCTCGCCCACGACCAGCAGCTCGGCGCGGATCGCCGCCTTCACGAGCGTGTCGACGGCCATCTCCGCCTCGGTGCCGGTGAACTCGGTGATCTGCTCGACGAGCACGGCGCGGAACCGTCCGGACTCCGCCTCGGCGGCGAGCTGGTCGGCGAGCGCCTGCACGGCCTCCGGCCCGACCGCGGACAGCGCGGGTTCGGATGCCAGCATGAGCCG
>NZ_DATEJS010000177.1:0-4543 GCF_035277845.1 Microbacterium sp. | reverse complement strand
GATGTCGATGGCCTTCGGCGGCGACTGCTTCATCTTGTTGCGGACCGCGTACCACTGGTTGGACGACAAGTATGGATATGTGACCTTCGCGTCACTATTGGTCTCTGCCACGTGCACAGTCCCCTCAATTCTTCTCGGATTATCGACCCGACCGCGCCACTTCGCTTTGGTGACACGCGGATCGCTAGCGATTCGAAGCGGTCGATGTATCGAGCGTGTGAATACGAGCATCTTGAACGGATGCCGGTCCCTTTGCGAGCGGACGGGAAACTACCGCCTGCGTCGAACGATGAGGAATACCACCACTAGGACAACGAACAGAGTAGCGAAGACGGCGACCAGGGCTCCGGTACTGACGCCCATCGGGTCCTCCTCGCAGAATGTCGCGACATGACGGTACCAGGGGACGTTCTCGGTGCAACGCCGCACGATGGCGGTCGCCTTCCGGACATCCGCTCGTGCGGTTCTGCCCGACGAACCCAGATCCGACCGATGTGCATAAGCCCTGCGCAGTGAGATGCGCGATAGAGGCAGGCTATCAGCGACTGGTTCGGGCAGACTCGCTTGCAGCCACACCTCATCCCGGGGCGTGTTCTAGGCTGAGGCCATGCCGCAGAGCATCGTCGTGGACAGGGATGAGGTCGCGCGTATCGCGCGTGCCCACGATGTCCGTCGGCTTCAGGTCTTCGGGTCGGCGGTCTCGGGGAAGTTTGATGCGACGAAGAGCGACGTTGACCTCCTCGTCGAACTCGATCCCGATGTCGACGACCCTTTTGATGCGTACTTCGCGTTGAAGGAGGATCTGGAAGCGCTCTTCGCCCGCCCGGTCGATCTGGTGATGGCGGACGCCATCCGCAACCCTCACTTCCGGGAGCGAGTGCTCGCGACCGCTGAGGATCTCTATACGGCCTGAAGCTCTCACGCTGCTGTGGGATGTGCGTCAGGCGTGCATTCGTATCGGTGTCTTCATCGGCGGGCTCAGCGAAGCCGACTACCTCCGCGACCGCGTCGTGTGGGCACCCGCACGCGACCGCATTCCCGACCAACCAGCGCTCGCCGTCAGCCCGGATCTGACTCATGATCGTGAGGTCGCGGGTTCAAGCCCCGCTCCTGCTACGAGAAGAAAATCCCCGGTGCTACCGGGGATTCTTCTTTTCGCCTGTGGTCAGAGGCCGACCTCGTCGTCGGGAGCGGCCGTCGAGCGGCGCGTCACGCGATCGCCGGTGGCGGGGTCCACGGCCGTGCGGTTCACGGTGTCGATGCGACGGCGGCGGACGAGCAGCACGATGCCGATCAGGAAGATCACGACACCCGCGATCATCAGGATGTACCCGACCATGTGAAGGTCGACCCAGGCGACCTGCACCTTCAGCGCGAATGTGAGAACGGCGCCGATGACGAAAAGCACGATTCCTGTTCCGATGCTCATGAGAGAGCTCCTTTCCGAACCTGCGCAAGCTCCGCTTGCCTCAGGCCAGCATTCGTCCACGACGGGTGAACACCAAGGGGATTGACAGACGGCATCCGATCGTGCCAAGACCTGGTCAGCGGCCCTTTCCCTTTCCGGGCGTTCCCTTGTGGCCGTGGGTGGTCGTGGCCTTCGGCTGCTTGGTCGTCTGCTGGTGCCCGACGGAGGCGACCCGCGGGGTGCTGTTCTGCGACACCGACACGGTGTCGACCGCCCGCGGGGAGATGCGGGGTGCCGCGATCGACGGAGCCGGCGCGGCCGCGGCCGGTGGCGTCGTGACCGTCGACGCTGTCGGGGCGTCGAGCATCGGCCAGGCGACGAAGCCCGCGATCGCACCCACGCCGATGACGGCGGACAGCGCTGCCACCTTGGCCCGCGCGAACCGGCGTCGCGGAGGCGGGGGAGCGAGCACCGCGGTCGGCGTCGTCTCCGGGTCAGGTCTTGCGGGCACCGGCTCGCCCCACGTGGGTTCGGCATCCGCGTCGTCCGGGGCGAGGAAGCCGAGGTCCGCGACCTCCCGCACCACCTGGGCGGCCGTCGGACGCGCGGCGGGGTCGGCATCCGTCATCCGGCGGAGCAGATCCGCCCAGCCGTCACCGATCTCCGGGGGGATCACCGGGTCTTCGGAGATCCTCGCCAGGATCGCGTCGATGTCGGTCGTCTGCGCGAACGCGCGCCGGCCGGTGAGTGCCTCCAGCAGCACGAGTCCGAGCGCGTAGATGTCGGATGCCGACGTGGCGGTGCGGTCGCGCACCTGCTCCGGCGCGAGGTAGGCGGCGGTGCCGATGATCACGCCCGGCGAGGTGACGCCGCTGGTATCCGTCATCCGCGCCGCTCCGAAATCGGTGAGCTTCGCGTGGAATCCGCCGTCGGGCGCCACGCCGCCGGCCAGCAGCACGTTGGACGGCTTCACATCCCGGTGCACGATGCCGGCGCAGTGCACGGCGTGCAGCGCCGAGGCCAGCTGAGCGGCGAGCCGGGCCGCATCCGGGTCGGACAGCGGACCGCTGCCGATGCGCTGCGCCAGAGTGGGGCCGTCGACGAACTCCATCACGAGGTACGCCGCGTGCCCGGGATCGACGCGGGCGTCGAGCAGGGTGACGAGGCCGGGGTGGCTCAGCGACGCGAGCGCGGTCGACTCCACGCGGGCCCGGTCGGCCGACGCCAGCAGGATGCTGTCCCCGCGCATCACCTTCACGGCCACGGTGCGGCCGAGCAGCAGGTCCTCGGCCCGGTAGACCTCGGCCATCCCGCCCGTCCCGATCCGCTCGCCCAGCTGGTAGCGCCCGTCGAGCAGCGCGGCTGTCGCCTCCTCCGACGTCTGCATATGCGATCACCCTTTCCGGCACGGTGTTCGGCCACCGACCACTCAGAACGTACGGGGTGCGGCGGGACTCGGCACGAGGGTTGACATCGGAGGGCGCCCGTGCTCCGCGAGCCGCCCCGGGGCGCGGCAGAACGCGCACAATTGGACTGTGAAGCGAATGTGGTGGTTCGTCGGCGCAGGCGTGATCCTGGCCGTCCTCGGAGTGGTGTGGACCCTGCAGGGCGTCGACGTGCTGGGCGGATCGGTGATGAGCGGGTCGCCGCTGTGGGCGACCGTCGGACCCATCGTCCTCGTCGTCGGACTGGTGCTCGTCGTGATCGGCATCCTCAGCGCGCGCCGTCACCGGACCCGGTGACCGGCCCGGCACGGAGCTCCCTTGAGATCGCCCGCGCGGCCGCGCGCGCATCCAGCCCGATCTGCAGCAGCTGACCCTTCAGCGGGTTGTGCAGACCCACGAACCGCAGACCGGGCGCGGCGGGAAGGGTGTGCCTGCCGGCGATGAGCGGGATGCCGCGTACGCCAGCACCGCCGGCCCGGCCCCCACCACCAGGGCGTCAGCGGACATCCGACCCCCGATCCGCCGCCGTGAGGGCACGCAGCCGCCGTGCGTCCCGCACCGCGGCACCCCCGCCGTCGTTGTTGAAGTACGCGACCACCCGATGCGATTCGCGCCAGCGGCCGATCAGCTCGGCCCACCGCCGCAGCTGCGCGTCCGGGTACGACCCGGTGTAGAGCTGCATTCCGGGCCCGTGGAACCGCAGGTAGACGGCATCCGTCGTGGCCCGCAGCACGCACGGCATGCCCGCGCCGCTCATGACGCAGTAGGTCGCGTTGCGCCGCTCGAGCAGCGCGAACACCTCCTCGCTGTCCCAGGACGGATGCCGCAGCTCGACCGCAGCGCGGATACCCGCCGGCAGCAGCCGCAGCAGGGCGTCGAGGCGTTCGTCGTCGCGTTCGACGGCGGCCGGCAGCTGGAAGAGGAGGAACCCGGCCCGGTCCCCGAGCGCCGCCATGCCCTCCGCGAGGCGCGGCATCCACACCTCGGGATCGCGCAGCCGCCGGGCATGGGTGAGCCCGCGCGGAGCCTTCACGGCGAACCGGAATCCCTCGGGCACCCGCGCGCTCCATCCGGCGAAGGTCTCCGCCCGCGGCCAGTGGTAGAAGCTCGCGTTCAGCTCGACGGTGTCGAACTCGGCGGCATAGACATCCAGGCGCCGCGCCGCGGGCGTACGCGGCGGGTAGAGCACGTCCTTCCAGTGGTCGTAGCTCCACCCCGACGTCCCGATCCGCACCTCGCCGGCATCCACTTCTCGACCGTGGAACGCGTTCCGGCCGCTGTCAACCCCGTCGCGCGCCGGGCGCCGCCGGGGGAGGATCCCGGTATGCTCTCCGACGCTCGCAGGACAACCGCTTCGCTGTCCGGCCGCCGTTGTCCGCTGAAATCGGCGATCCCGCGCGCGCACCGCATCCTGAGAGGGGACGATGCGAACGGAGCTGCCACCATGGGTCGGCTGAACTATGACGGGGTGGTGTCCGTCGAGATCGACGATCGCGCGCTCGCACACCTGCAGATCGTGATCGCCAGCAAGCTCCGGCGCGGCGAGCCTTTCCACTTCACGTGGACGGAGAACGGGTCCACGGGAGGCGGTCGGACGAGCATCTGGGTGACGCCCAGCATCTCTCTGACCTTCACGTTCTACGGCAGTCGGGAGGCGTCGATCAACCGGCATTGGCTCGACGTCCTGATG
>NZ_DATEJS010000176.1:0-8264 GCF_035277845.1 Microbacterium sp. | reverse complement strand
CGGCGGCGGCATCGGTGCGGGCGAGCTCGGCCACGGCGGCGGCATCCTCGGCCTCCTCGCGGCGCGCGCGGCGTTCGAACCGGATCACGTACCAGAGGAACGCGAACGCCATGATCGCGAACAGGATCCACTGCACGCCGTACGACAGGTAGGGGCCGGGGTCGTCGGACGGCGACTCCATCGCCTGGGGTGCGGTCGCCGGGGCGGGGGATTCGGACACCAGGGTGCCGTAGGCGCCGGTGTCGAGTGCGGCGACGCCCGCCTTGTGCGCCACGAGCGGCAGATTGATGGAGGGCACCTGGCCGCGGGGCGCGTCCGGGCCGTTCGGCGGGATCGGCTCGGACGGCTGCAGGCGCACGACCACCGTCACGGTCCCGGTCGGCGGGGCGGGGATGCTGTCCGGCAGCGACTGCGTGTTGCCCGGCGGCTCCCAGCCGCGGTCGACGAGCACCACGCGTCCGTCGGTGAGGCGGAACGGCACCAGGATCTCGTAGGCCGCCGTGCCGCTGTGCACGCGGTTGCGGGCGAGGATCCGCCGGTCGGCGAGGTAGGAGCCGGTGAGGGCGACGGGGCGCCACTGGTCCGTCGCCGCCAGCGTGCGGCCGGCCGGCAGCACCTCGCCGATCGGCACGGGCTTCGCGTCGTAGTTCGCCGAGATGATCGCGAGCTGCTCGCTGCGGTCCGCGTTCTTGGTCAGCTGCCAGTGGGACAGGAAGGCGCAGGCGATCGCGAAGACGATCGCGATCCCGATGTAGGCGGTCCAGCGCACGACGGCGGGGGCGGTGCGGCGGCGTTCGGCGAGGGTGGACATCAGGACGATTCTGCCGTGGGCGGCTCGGCGGACGCCGAGAACGGCTCGGAGGTCACGGGGAAGTCGCGCGCGGCGAGATAATCGTGCAGGAACGCGGCGTGCTCGTCGCACGCGAGCCAGATCTTGCGGCGATCGGGCGTGTGGATCCGGGGGTTGCGCCACACGATCTGCGTGGTCGCGGGGGCGCGGCATCCCGCGCGGGAGCAGACGGATGCCGCGGCATCCGGATCGGACGTCGTCATCCGGCGCTGCCGCTCTCGCGCTGGTCGGGAGGCTCGGGCGGGGTGTCGCCGTCGGCCGCGGCGGGCTCTGCGGTGTGGGGGAGCGAGCGCGTGCTCTCGGTGACGCGGATCACGGACGGGCCCGTGTGGGGATGCGGGTCGGGCGTCGGCGTCGCCGGCAGCGCCTGCTCGGGCACCACCGCGTTCGGCGTCTTGGACTCCTGACCGACGTTGGCGAGCACCACCGCGATATAGGGCAGCACGACGGCCGCGATCAGGAACAGCCAGGTGTACCAGCTGTAGGGATGCACCAGCACGGCGAGCGCGAAGCAGGCCACGCGGATGCCCATCATGATCAGGTATCGCGTCGATCGCCGATCCACCTCTTCCTCGGGCGATGCCGGGATCGAGGTGGCGGACTGGGTGCTGTGGTGCTTCACGGTGCTTCCAGCCTACGCGCGTGGCGCAGGCCGGGAACCGTTTTCGAAGGCTTCGACGGGTCAGGAGTTGAGGCCGCCGGAGCCGGCCACGGCGCCGAGCGCGACGAGCGCGATGATGACCCAGATGACGATGACCAGAGCGGTCAGGCCGAGCTGGACCCAGCCCAGGATGACGCCCGCGAGCGCCATTCCCCGGCCGCCCTCGTGGGAGCGCTTGATCTGGCCGAGCGCCATGTGTCCCGTGATCACCGCGGCGATCGCACCGATCACCGGGAAGACGACCCACGCCACGATGCCCGCGACCAGGGACACGACCGAGAGTGCGTTCGTCGGAGGTGCGACGACGGGCGCCATGTAGACCGGCGTGCCGGGCGCGTAGTAGACGGGCTGCGGCGGCACGGGCGGCTGCGGGGGCACCGGCTGCTGCGGCGGCTGCGGTGCGTATGGGTCGGTCATGGATCTCCCTCGGAAGGCTCTCTCCAGGCTCCCAGCGCTCTCCCAGACTGTCAAGCGGCGCCGGTAGGCTGGGGACATCCGATTCCCGGCCCCCAGGAGTGCCCATGTCCACTGATCGCGTCGTCCTCGTCACCGGCGGCAACCGCGGCATCGGCCGCGCCATCGCCGAGCGCTTCCTCGCGGCCGGCTACACCAAGGTCGCCGTCACCGCCCGGTCGGGCGAGGGCCCCGCGGGGACGCTCACGGTGCGGGCGGACGTGACGGATGCCGCGAGCGTCGACGCCGCGTTCACGGAGGTCGAGCAGCAGCTCGGCCCGGTGGAGGTGCTCGTCGCCAACGCCGGCATCACGAAGGACACCCTGCTGCTGCGCATGAGCGAGGACGACTTCGACAGCGTGGTCGCGACGAACCTCGGCGGTTCGTTCCGCGTGGTCAAGCGTGCGTCGAAGGGGATGCTCCGCGCCCGCTGGGGCCGGGTCATCCTCATCTCCAGCGTCGTCGGCCTGTACGGCTCGGCCGGGCAGATCAACTACTCGAGCTCCAAGAGCGGGATGGTGGGCTTCGCCCGGTCGCTCACCCGCGAGCTCGGCGGGCGCGGCATCACCGCGAACGTCGTCGCCCCCGGATTCATCGAGACCGACATGACGGCGGAGCTCTCCGACGAGACCCAGGCCGAATACCGGAAGAGCATCCCGGCGGGCCGCTTCGCGCAGCCCGACGAGGTCGCCGGCGTCGTGGCCTGGCTCGCCTCGGACGACGCCGCCTACATCTCCGGTGCCGTGATCCCGGTCGACGGCGGACTCGGCATGGGCCACTGACCCGAACGGCGCGCGACGCGCCGATCCCGCCTGCCCCGGGCTAGGGCAGCAGCGGGATGACCTGCGCCAGGTCCACGTCGCCGATCACGAGGTCGGCCTGCGCGCGCACGGCCGGCTTCGCGTTGAACGCGAGCCCGAGACCGGCGGCATCCATCATCTTGAGGTCGTTGGCACCGTCGCCGATCGCGACGGTGGCGGAGGCCGCGATGCCGAGCTCCGCCGCCCACGCCTGCAGCGACTCCGCCTTGACGGCGGCATCCACGATCCCGCCGTCCACCTCGCCGGTGAGCACGCCGTCTGCGGCGACGAGGCGGTTCGCGCGCCAGCGGTCGACGCCGAGCGCGGGTGCGATGCGGTCGAGCACCTCGTGGAACCCGCCGGAGACGACGCCGACGGTGCCGCCCTTCGCGTGGACCGCGTCGATGAGCTCGCGCACCCCGGGTGTCGGCTCGACGCGGGCGATCACCCGCTCGAACGCGGCGACCGGAACGCCCGCGAGGGCCTGCACGCGGGTGCGCAGACTGGTCGCGAAGTCGACCTCGCCGCGCATCGCCGCCTCGGTGGCGGCGGCCACCTCGGCACCGCGTCCCACCTCGTCGGCGATGAGCTCGATGACCTCGTTGCGGATCAGGGTGGAATCGGCGTCGAGCACGACAAGAAGGGGCATCCTCCCACGCTATCGAACGTGGGAGGATGCCCCTTCACAGACGGCCGCTCAGCGGTGCACGTGCACGTTCTTGCCGACGATGGTGATGCCGCTGTCGCTGATGGTGAAGCCGCGGGACAGGTCGAGCTCGCGGTCCACCCCGACGGTGGCGCCGTCGTCGAGCACCACGTTCTTGTCGAGGATCGCACGGTGCACGCGGGCGCCGACGCCCACCCGCACGTTGTCGAACAGCACCGAGTCGACGATCGTCGAACCGCCGCCGGACAGCGTCCACGGTCCGACAACGCTGCGCTCCAGGTGGGTCCCCGACAGCACCGAGCCGAGCGACACGATCGAGTCGATCGCGTTGCCCATGCGCCCCACCCGGTCGCGCACGAACTTCGCCGGCGGGGAGTTCAGCGCCTGGGAATGGATGGGCCAGTCCGAGTTGTACAGGTTGAAGATGGGCAGGGTCGAGATGAGGTCCAGGTGGGCGTCGAAGTACGACTCGATCGTGCCCACGTCGCGCCAGTAGTCGCGGTCGCGCTCGTTGGACCCCGGCACCTCGTTGCGCTTGAAGTCGTAGACGCCCGCCTCGCCGCGATTCACGAAGTAGGGGATGATGTCGCCGCCCATGTCGTGATTCGAGGTCGGGATCTCGCCGTCGGCGGTCACGGCCTCGATGAGCGCGTCGGTGTCGAAGATGTAGTTGCCCATCGACGCCAGCACCTCTTCGGGGGAGTCCGGGAGGCCGACCGGGTTCGGCGGCTTCTCGACGAACTCGCGGATGCGCGTGACGTCCTCCGGCTCGACGTCGATGACGCCGAACTGGTGGGCCTGCGACCGCGGCTGCCGGATTCCCGCGACCGTCGCCCGCGCCCCCGAGGCGATGTGCGCGTCGAGCATCTGCCGGAAGTCCATGCGGTAGACGTGGTCGGCGCCGATCACGATGACGATGTCCGGCTTCTCGTCGTTGATGAGGTTGAGGCTCTGCAGGATGGCGTCCGCCGAGCCGGAGAACCAGCGTTTGCCGAGGCGCTGCTGGGCGGGAACGGATGCCACGTACGAGTTGAGCAGGGCCGACATCCGCCACGTCTGCGAGATGTGGCGGTCGAGGCTGTGCGACTTGTACTGCGTGAGCACGACGATCTGCCGCAGGGACGAGTTGATGAGGTTCGAGATCGCGAAATCGATCAGGCGGTACTGACCCCCGAAGGGCACGGCAGGTTTTGCCCGGTCAGCCGTCAAGGGCATGAGCCGCTTGCCCTCGCCGCCGGCGAGGATGATTCCGAAGACCTTCGGTGCTGCTGACATGGGAACACCCTATGGCCCCGGGCGCCGGTTGTACTAGCGTTTCGACATGCGCGTCGACATCGTCACCAAGGAGTACCCGCCGACCATCTACGGAGGTGCCGGCGTGCACGTCACCGAGCTCGTCAAGGCCCTGCGCGAGACCCTCGAGGTGCACGTGCAGGCCTTCGGCGCGGATCGTGACGAGGGCGGCACGTTCTCGTACGGGGTGCCCGCCGAGCTCTCCGACGCGAACGCCGCGATCCAGACGCTCGGCACCGACCTCGAGATCGTCGGCGGCGTCGCCGGCGCCGACGTGGTGCACAGCCACACCTGGTACGCGAACTTCGCCGGGCACGTGGCATCCCTGCTGTACGGCATCCCGCACGTCGTCACCGCCCACAGCCTCGAGCCGCTGCGCCCGTGGAAGGCCGAGCAGCTGGGCGGCGGATACGCGGTGTCGAGCTACATCGAGAAGACCGCCTACGAGGGGGCCGCGGCGATCGTCGCCGTCAGCGACGGCATGCGCAACGACATCCTGCGCAGCTACCCGGACCTCGACCCGGCCAAGGTGCGCGTCATCTACAACGGCATCGACGTCGAGGCCTGGCGTCCCGTCTCGAACCCGGGCTTCCTCGCCGACGAGGGGATCGATCCCGACCGGCCGTCGGTCGTGTTCGTCGGGCGCATCACGCGGCAGAAGGGCCTGCCGTACCTCCTTCGCGCCGCCGCCCTGCTGCCGCCCGACGTGCAGCTGGTGCTGTGCGCCGGGGCGCCCGACACCCCCGAGATCATGGCCGAGGTCGAAGAGCTCGTGCGGGGGCTGCAGCAGACCCGCGACGGCGTGATCTGGATCGACCGGATGCTGCCGCGCGACGAGCTGTGCGCGATCCTCAGCGCGGCCACCACGTTCGTCTGCCCGTCGATCTACGAGCCGCTCGGCATCGTCAACCTCGAGGCCATGGCGTGCGGCGCGGCCGTCGTCGGCACCGCGACCGGCGGCATCCCCGAGGTCGTCGTCGACGGCGTCACCGGGCGCCTGGTGCCGATCGAGCAGCTGCAGGACGGCACCGGAACGCCCACGCATCCCGACCGGTACGTCGCGGATCTCGCGGCCGTGCTCACCGAGGTGGTCTCCGATCGCGAGCGCGCCCGCGCGTACGGGGATGCCGGCCGCCGGCGCGCAGCCACCGACTTCAGCTGGAAGGCGATCGCCGACGAGACCGCCGCCCTGTATGCGGAGGTCGCCGCATCCGGTCGATAGGCTGGAGACATGCCTGAGGTCCTCGATTTCGCCGATGTCGTCGTTCGCCGCAATGCCCGAAACATCGTCGATCACATCGACTGGTCCGTGCAGGACGACGAGCGCTGGGTGGTGCTCGGGCCGAACGGAGCGGGCAAGACGACGCTGCTGCAGCTCGCCGACACGCTGCTGCATCCGACGTCGGGAACGGTGACGATCCTCGACGAGCGCCTGGGCCGCACCGACGTGTTCGAGCTGCGCCCGCGCATCGGGTTCGCGTCGTCGGCGATGGCCCGGCGCGTGCCGCCGGAGGAGACGGTGATCAACGTCGTGCTCACCGCGGCGTTCTCGGTGCTCGGCCGCTGGAACGAGTCGTACGAGGGCATCGACGAGCGGCGGGCGATGCGCGTACTCGCCGAATGGAAGCTCGAGCACCTCGCCGACCGCACCTTCGGCACGCTGTCCGACGGCGAGCAGAAGCGCGTCCAGATCGCCCGCGCCGTGATGACCGACCCCGAGCTGCTGCTGCTCGACGAGCCCACCGCGAGCCTCGACCTCGGCGCCCGCGAGGAGCTCCTCGACCTCCTCGGGCGGTACGCAGCCGTGCCCACCACGCCGGCGATGGTGATGGTCACCCACCACGTCGAGGAGATCCCGGTCGGGTTCACCCACGTGCTGCTGCTGCGCGAGGGGCAGGTCGTGGCATCCGGCCCGATCGCCGAGACGCTCACGGCCGATGCGCTCACCGAGACCTTCGGCATGCCGATCGTGCTGTCGCAGGACGGCGGCCGGTACGCGGCCCGCGCGACGGCGTGACCTCGCGCGTCTGTTAGAATCGTCCTTTGGTGCGCCTGCACCGCAGACTTGGCCGTCCTGGCACAATCCAGGGCACGACTCCCTAGAGGATCACCATGAAGACCGACATCCACCCCGACTACCGCGCCGTCGTGTTCCGCGACCTGGGCTCGGGTGACACCTTCCTCACGCGTTCGACCGCGACGAGCGACAAGACCATCGAGCTCGACGGCGTCGAGTACCCGGTCATCGACGTCGAGATCTCGTCCGCGTCGCACCCGTTCTACACGGGCAAGCAGCGCATCCTCGACTCGGCCGGTCGCGTCGAGAAGTTCAACCAGCGCTTCAAGAACTTCGGCGGCTCCGCGAAGTAATCGCGCTGTCCGCTTTCCGAGACCTCGTGCCGCAGCGACTCATGCCGCAGCGGCGCGAGGTCTCTGTCTTGGGCGGCACCACCGCCTACTGGGTGGACGAACCCGTCGCCGGGATCGCCGAGGCGGACGCCCCCACCCTCGTCACGGTGCACGGCTTCCGCGGCGAGCACCACGGCCTCGCGCCGGTGATCGCCCAGCTGCCCGGCTACCGGGTGATCTCTCCCGACCTGCCCGGCTTCGGGGAGACCGCGCCGATCCCGGACCGGGTGCACGACCTCGAGCTGTACGCGCAGTGGCTGCGGGAGTTCGTCGCCGCGGTCTGCCCGGGATCAGTGGTCGTCGGGCACAGCTTCGGCTCGATCGTCTCGTCCGCCGCCGTCGCGACCGGGCTCGACACCCCGCAGCTGGTGCTCATCAACCCGATCGGCGCCCCGGCGCTCGAAGGCCCGCGCGGCGTGCTGACGAGGCTCGCGATCTTCTACTACTGGGCGGGCGCGAAGCTGCCGGCGTCCCTCGGCGAGGCGCTGCTGCGCAATCGCGTGATCGTGCGGGTCATGTCGATCGCGATGGCCAAGACGAAGGATCCCGCGCTGCGCCGCTTCGTGCACGAGCAGCACGACCTCTACTTCTCGCAGTTCGCCGATCGCGACGTGCTGCGCGACGCGTTCGTCACCTCGGTGTCGCACGACGTGACCGAGTTCGCGCCCCGCGTCGCAGTGCCGACGCTGCTCATCGCCGCGCAGCTCGACGACATCACGCCGATCGAGAAGGAACGCGAACTCGTGCACCTGTTCCCGGATGCGCGGCTCGTCGAGATCCCCGACGTCGGGCATCTCATCCACTACGAGACCCCGGCGCCGGCGGCGGCTGCGATCGCCGGATTCGTCGCGCGCTGACCCGCGCATCCGGCTCGGAGCATCGCGCGGTACCGTGCCGTCATGAGCGACGAGGAGCTCGCTGAGCTGGCCGCGCTCCGGCAGCGGGCGTACGGTCCCGATGCCGACATCGACGGCGACGTCGCGGCGCGGACACGACTGGCCGTGCTCGAGGCGCGAGCGCGCGCCGAGCATCCGGCGCCGGCTTTCGGTGCCGCGACGCGGGTCGTGGTGCCCCTGGACGACAGACGCCGGTCCGGCGTCGGCGAGACCGACTTCGTGGACCCGTTCCCGT
>NZ_DATEJS010000175.1:0-7961 GCF_035277845.1 Microbacterium sp. | reverse complement strand
CGCAGCGGGCACGGCCGACGCGGCGACCCGCCCGGCGGCGGCCCCGGTGCCCGCCGACGCCTCGCCGAGCCCCTCTCCGAGCGCGACGCCGCTGTCGGGTGTGGTGACGGCCACCCTCGCGCCTGTCTCCGAGGGCATCGTGCATCCCGGCGACCCGCTGAACGCCTGGGTGTCGCTGCAGAACGGCACGCCGGCTGCGCTCACGAAGACCACGGTGACCCTGCAGCTGGGCTCGAAACCGCTCACCACGCGCAAGGCGCTGACGACCTGGCTGGCCGGCACGGCCGCCGCGACGGGCCTCGCGTCGGTCGGCAAGGGCACGGTCGCCCCGGTGGCCTCCGGTGCGACCGGGCAGTCCCTCGTGATCGTGTCGGCCGAGAGCAAGGCGCTGAAGTCCCGGAAGCCCGGCATCTATCCGCTGCAGGCCGTCGCGTCGACGAGCGGCGGCGATGTCGTCTCCCTCAGCGTGATGATCGTGCCGGATGCCGCGCAGACCCGCGCCGCCGTGGGCGTCGTGGTGCCGATCACGGCTCCGGGGCTCGGCACCGGCCTTCTCACCGCCGAACAGCTGACCACTCTCACCGCCCCGGACGGGGACCTCACCGCGCGCCTGAACGCGGTCGACGGCACCGAGGCGATCCTCGCGGTGGATCCGGCGATCCCGGCGGCCATCCGCGCGCTGGGCTCGACCGCTCCGGCGTCTGCGCGCCAATGGCTTCAGCACCTCCTGTCGTTGCCGAACACGCGCTTCGCCCTGCAGTTCGGCGACGCGGACACCGCCGCGCAGATCGGCGCGACCGGCGGCCTGATGCAGCCCACGTCCCTGCAGGCCTACCTCGATCCGGACAACTTCGCGGGCGATCAGGGCGCGCAGCGGTCCACTCCGCCGGCGGGAGGCGCCGGCTCACCGAGCCCGAGCCCGTCGCCGAGTGCCTCCGGCGGGGTGCACCTGCCCGGCCTCCACGAGCTCCTCGACATCGGCCCGGCCCGATCGAACGTGTTCTGGCCGTTCACCGGCACCGCGTCGGGCACCACCGTGAAGACCCTCGGCGCGCTCGGCGACACCGCGACGCCGGCCGAGACGCTCGTCGCGTCGTCGTCGACGGCGGATGCCACGGCCACGGTGTCCGCGGAGGCCCGCGCCTCCGGGCGGGCCGTGCTCGTGTACGACTCGGCCGTGTCGTCCGACCTCACCGAGGCGGCGCAGGATCCGACGGATGCCACTCAGGGCGCTTCGCTCACCGCGGCAGCCGCGCAGCTGCAGCTCGCGGTCCAGTCGGCCGACGGGTCCTCCCTGCTCACTGTGGTCGACCGCAGCCGCACGATCAGCGAGTCCGGGCTGCGGGCCGCGATCCTCGCCGTCACCACGGCCCCGTCGGTGGATGCCGCGAGCCTCTCCGACTTCGACAGCTCGGCAGCGGCATCCCGGTCGGTCAAGGCCACCGTCAAGGACGGCGCACGCGTCAACGCCGTCACGGCGCTCGGACTCGGCGAGCAGCAGCTCACCCGGTTCGCGTCGATCCTCACCGACCCCACCGTCCTGACCGGCCCGGAGCGGGCGCAGATGCTGCAGCTCGTCGGCGGTGGCTGGCTCGGCGACGACACGTGGCGGACGGCATTGCGCGACCACGCCACTGCCACGCAGACGACGCTCTCCTCGGTCGGCATCCTGCCGCTGAGCACGGTGAACATCGCCGGGACGGGTGCCACGCTGCGTTTCTGGGTGCGCAACGACCTGCCCTGGCCGGTGCGCGTCACCATGGCAGCGAGCACGGACGACTCGCGGTTCGAGGTGCCGCCCACGACGACCGTCATCGCGACCGCGTCGAGCAACACACGCGTCGAGCTGCCCGTGCGCGCGAAGATCACCAACGGGAATGCCGCCCTCACGCTGCAGCTGCGCAGCCGCTCCGGCGTCACGATCGGCGACGCGCAGAAGGTCCAGGTCAGCATGCACGCCGACTGGGAGCTGGCCGGCCTCGTCATCCTCGGCGCCATCGTGATCGTGCTCCTCGTCGCCGGGGCCGCGCGCATGGTCTTCAGCAGGCGGCGCCGCACGCGTCAGGAGGCCGGCGCGGGACCGGCCGCGGATGCCGTCCGGCACGCCGTCCCGGCCGTCCCGGCGGTGACAGCGGTGCCGCCGCCTCCCCTCGACCCGAAGGGCGACGACGTATGAGTCCGAGCATCGCCCGGGCGAGCATGATGATCGGCGCCGGCACGATCCTGTCGCGCCTGACCGGCTTCCTCCGCACCATCGTGCTGGTCGCGGCCATCGGCTCCACCGGCAGCCGCGCCGCCGACGCGTTCGGTGCCGCCAACCAGCTGCCGAACAACATCTACGCGATCATCTCGACGGGCATCCTGACGGCCGTGATCGTGCCGCAGATCGTGAAGGCGTCGACGCAGGATGACGGCGGGAAGGCGTTCGTCTCGAAGCTGTTCACCCTCGGGACCGTGGTGCTGCTGGGTGCGACGGCCGTCGCCGTCGTGCTGGCGCCGTGGCTGGTGTCGCTGTACGCGCCGGGTTTCACGCCGGAACAGCTCGCCCTGGCCACCGCGTTCGCCTTCTGGTGCCTGCCGCAGATCCTCTTCTACGGGTTGTATGCCCTGCTCGGCGAGACCATGCACGCCCGGAACGTGTACGGCCCGTACACGTTGACGCCGATCGTGAACAACGTCGTCTCGATCATCGGATTCGGTGCGTTCTTCCTGCTGTTCGGGCTCAGGACGGATGCCGTCCGGTGGACGCCCGGCATGGTCGCGCTGGTCGGCGGCACGGCGACCCTCGGCATCGCGCTGCAGGCCCTGCTGCTGCTCGTCTTCTGGCGCGGCGTCGGCATCGGCGTGCGCCCGGACTTCCGCTGGCGCGGGATGGGGCTCGGCCAGATCGGGCGCCTCGCCGGCTGGACGTTCCTGATGGTGGTGCTCGGGCAGCTCGGCGGGCTCGTGCAGTCGCGGGTGCTCTCCACGGCGACGGGAAGCGTCGGCATCGCGGCGTCGCAGAACATGTGGCTGCTGTACATGCTCCCGTACTCGATCATCGTCATCTCGATCGGCACCCCGTATTTCACCCGGCTCAGCGAGCACGCGCACGCCGGACGCCTCGAAGAGGTCCGTGCCGACATCGGCCGCAGCATCCGCACCCTGAGCGTCTTCATCGTGATCGCGGCGTTCGCGATGGCCGCCGCTGCCGTCCCCGCGGCCCGCATCTTCACGAACAGCCCCGCGACGGCGCTCGTGACCGCACCGCTGCTGATCGCGTACCTCGTGAGCCTCATCCCGAACACGGTGATCTTCTCGATCCAGCGCACCTATTACGCCTACAACGACACCCGCACACCGTTCTTCTTCACGGTCGTGCAGACGGCGGTCGTGATGCTCACCGCCGTCGTCGCAGTCCTGTGGGTGCCGGTCGAGTGGCGCGCCACGGGCGTCGCGCTCGGTCAGGCGATCGCCGCGGTCGTGCAGACCGTCCTCGCCACGTGGCTGCTGCACCGCAAGATCGGCGCGCTCGGAACGGCGAGCTGGATGCTGGCCGTCGGCCGCTTCGTCGTGGCGGCGATCCCGGCTGCGGCCGTCGGCTTCGGGGTTTTCCTGCTGTCCGGCGGTGCATCCGGCTGGATGGTCTCCGGGCAGCTGCTGGGCGCCGTCGGCACGGCCGTCATCGGCACCGTGAGCCTCGTCGTCTACGTCGGGATGCTGGCGCTGCTCCGCGCGCCCGAGCTCTCACCGGCTCTCGCGATCGCCCGGCGGTTCCTGCCCGGCCGGCGCTGACCGCTCCCGCCGTTCTGTGACGTCCTCGCCCAGGACTCACAAGGGATGCGGGAATGTCGCCCCGATACCATGTGTTGAACGGATCGGATGCCAGACATCCGTGTCGAAGGAGAAAACGTGCGTCAGCTCATCATCATCGGTTCCGGACCTGCCGGTTACACGGCTGCGATCTACGCGGCCCGCGCGAACCTGCAGCCGCTGGTCGTTGCCAGCTCGGTCGATGCCGGCGGTGAGCTGATGAACACCACCGAGGTCGAGAACTTCCCCGGCTTCCCGGAGGGCATCCAGGGCCCCGAGCTCATGGGCAAGCTGCAGGAGCAGGCCGAGAAGTTCGGTGCCGAGGTCATCTACGACGACGTCGTGGAGCTGCACGTCGACGGCCCGGTCAAGACCGTCAAGCTCGGTAGCGGCAAGGTCGAAGAGGCGTCCGCGGTGATCTTCGCGACCGGCTCGGCCTACCGCAAGATCGGCATCGAGGGCGAAGAGCGCCTCTCCGGCCGCGGTGTGTCGTGGTGCGCCACGTGCGACGGCTTCTTCTTCCGCGAGAAGGCGATCGCCGTGGTCGGCGGCGGCGACTCCGCGATGGAGGAGGCGACGTTCCTCACCCGGTTCGCCTCGAAGGTGTACGTCATCCACCGTCGCGACAGCCTGCGCGCCTCCAAGATCATGCAGGAGCGCGCCTTCAACAACGACAAGATCGAGTTCATCTGGAACAGCGAGGTCGTCGACATCCTCGGTGAGGATGCCGTCAACGCCGTGGTTCTCCGCGACACCGTCGACGGATCCACGCGTGAGCTGGCCCTCGACGGCGTCTTCGTCGCGATCGGCAACGACCCGCGCACGCACCTGGTGCACCACAAGCTCGACCTGACCGCCGAGGGCACGATCCAGGTCGCCGGTCGCTCGTCGCTCACCTCGGCGGAGGGCGTCTTCGCCGCCGGCGACGTCGTCGACCCGACGTACCGTCAGGCGGTCACCGCCGCGGCATCCGGAACCGTCGCGGCCCTCGACGCCGAGCACTTCCTCGCCGCCCTCGCCGAGCCGACCCACGCCGCCGCCGCCGCGGTCTGACCCGCGCCGATCGTCCGGCGAGGCGAGGCGTCCCGAACGTCCGGGAACAATCGCCTGCTCTCGGGCGTTTCACCCCACAGACTTCCACGAAGGAGATAACCCATGACCGCGAAGGCCACCACCTCTGCCACGTTCGAGCAGGACGTCCTGCAGGCGAACGGGCCTGTGCTCGTCGACTTCTGGGCGGAATGGTGCGGCCCGTGTCGCATGGTCTCGCCCGTCCTCGACCAGATCCAGGCTGAGAACGCAGGCAAGATCACCATCCTGAAGCTCAACGTCGACGAGAACCCCGACCTGGCCATGAAGTACCAGATCACGTCGATCCCGGCGATGAAGGTCTTCGAGGGCGGAGAGGTCAAGACGACCATCATCGGCGCCAAGCCGAAGTTCGCCCTCGAGCAGGATCTCGCCGCCTTCCTCGGCTGAGTCCGCTTCCCCCGGCACGAAGGCCCGGGACGCACGATCCCTCCGGATCGTCTGCCGTCCCGGGCCTTCTGCATGTCCGGGTTCGGATGCCTCAGCTGACGTCCGCGCGCACCATCTCATCCCACAGGCGATTGCTGCCGTCGTTTCCCAGCATGTGCCAGACCGTCGACGTCAGCTCGGGGTACTGCAGGGCGATCTGCCGCAGCACCCGGTAGTGCCGCGTCGGGTTCGGTCGTGCACCGTCGTTGGCGGCGATGTTCTCGGCGCGCAGCATGATGACGACGAGCTCGTCGACGCTCGGCAGCTCCTCCATGAATTCCCAGGGGTCCTCCCCGAGGCGCAACCGCTCCTCGACGAGCACGGCGCGCTCGTCGGCCGCCTCGGCTCGCAGCACTTCGAGGCTGGAGCGGCGCGGCACGTGTTCCGCAGGATGAGGATGACTCACCCCTCCAGCCTACGCGCCACCTCGTGGGCGCCCGCCGAGCCGCGCCTCCACGCGCGTGCCCGTCATGTCACAGGTGCGACGCGTAGTCCGGTTCGCCCAGCTCCGCGAGGATGCGGTTGAGATCCTGGATCGTCGCGAAATCGATGACGATCTGGCCCTTCCGCGCTCCGAGGCTGAGCTTCACCCGCGTGTTCAGACGGTCGCCGAGGTGGTCGGCGACGTCGTCCAGGTGGTCGCGGTGCTTTCCCGCCCGAACAGTTGCACGGTGCATCGATCGTGAGTCGATGTTCTTCGCGGCGACTTCGGCGGCGCGCACCGAGAGGTCCTCGTTGACGATCTTGTCCGCGAGGCGCTGCATGCCCTCGACGTTGTCGACCGAGAGGATCGCCCGTGCGTGGCCGGCGCTGAGCACCCCGGCGGCGACGCGCTGCTGCACCGGCATGGGAAGCTTCAGCAGGCGGATCGTGTTGCTGATCTGCGGACGCGACCGTCCGATGCGACCGGCGAGCTCCTCCTGGGTGATCCCGAAGTCGTCGAGCAGCTGCTGATAGGCGGACGCCTCTTCGAGCGGGTTCAGCTGTGAGCGGTGCAGGTTCTCCAGCAGCGCGTCGCGCAGCATGTCCTCGTCGGCGGTGTCGCGCACCACGGCGGGGATCTCGGTGAGGCCGGCCTCGCGGGCGGCGCGCGTGCGACGCTCACCCATGATGAGCTCGTACGTGCCGTCGCCGGCATCGCGCACCACGACGGGCTGCAGCACGCCGAACTCGCGGACGGAGTGCACCAGCTCGGCGAGATCGTCGGCGTCGAAGACGCTGCGAGGCTGGCGGTGGTTCGGGACGATCGAGTGCGGGTCGATGTGCACCAGGCGCGCACCGGGAACGGCGAGCAGCTCGGCTTCGATGGCCGCGTCGACGTCGTCGGACTCGTCCGCCACGGGCGCGGCGTCGTCGACGCCCTCCGAGGTCTCGGCTTTGGGCTTGCGCTTGCCGCGGGCGGTGGACTCGGCGTCCACGGGCCGCTCGGCCGTCAGCACCGCGACATCGCTGGCGAGGGAGGATGCCTCCGCACCGGCGGCGGATCGCGAGGCCCCGGGGAAGAAGACGTCCACCGGACGCTCACTGCTCTCCGACGTGGGGATCAGCGCGCCGATGCCTCGTCCCAGTCCTGTTCGCTTGGCCGCCATCAGACGCTCCTCTCGCCGTATTGTGTGGAATTCGCCGCTGCAGGCTCCCCGGTGCTCTCGCGCCGCGCGATCTCGACCGCTGCTTCACGGTAGGCGACCGCGCCCGCCGACTGACCGTCGTAAGCGATCACGGTCTGTCCGAAGCTCGGTGCCTCCGAGACGCGCACGGACCGCGGGATCACGGTCTCGAGCACCTGCTGCGGGAAGTGGGTGCGCACCTCGTCGGCCACCTGCTGGGCGAGCCGCGTGCGTCCGTCGAACATCGTGAGCACGATCGTCGATACGTGGATGCGGGGATTCAGGTGCTGCTGGATCATGCTGACATTGCCGAGCAGCTGGCTGAGCCCCTCGAGCGCGTAGTACTCGCACTGGATGGGGATGAGCACCTCGTCGGCCGCCGTGAAGGCGTTGATCGTGAGCAGACCGAGCGACGGAGGGCAGTCGATGATGATGAAGTCGGGCGCCTGGTCGGCCTCGATCAGATAGTCGGCGATCGCCGTGTGCAGCCGGTGCTCGCGCGATTCCTGGCTGACGAGCTCGATCTCGGCACCGGCCAGGTGGATGGTGCTGGGTGCGCAGGCGAGTCGATCCGACTCGGGGCTCGTCTGCACGATCTCAGCGAGCGGCAGCTCGTCGATCAGCACGTCGTAGATGCTGAGCGTGTCGGCCGTGTGCGCGACACCGAGGGCCGTCGAGGCGTTCCCCTGCGGGTCGAGGTCGACCACGAGCACGTGCGCACCGAGGTCGGCGAGAGCCGCAGCCAGATTCACGGCCGTGGTCGTCTTGCCGACGCCACCCTTCTGGTTCGACACCGTGATGATGCGCGTTCGACCGCTGAACGCGATCTCGACCTCAGCCAGGGCGCGGCGTCGCGCCGACAGGTCTGCGAGTTCACGCGCCAAGGGTGTATCGGCGAAATCGAGCGGTCCGGATGCCGCAGCATCCTTGTTCCCGGGTCGTTTCACGTGAAACACTCCTCCCCTGACGACGACTCGTCCACTCTATCCCGGACTTCCGACACCGCTTGTCTGGACACCGGGCCCGACGTCACCGATTCGCAAG
>NZ_DATEJS010000174.1:0-29126 GCF_035277845.1 Microbacterium sp. | reverse complement strand
TTCGCGGCATCGTCCAGGCGGGCCAGCAGGTCGACGGCCGCGCGCGCGTACTCGCCGATCCAGCGGTCGTGGATGCGCTTGATCGGAAGCGGTGACAGGGTGAGCAGGCGCTCCCGTCCGGCCTTGCGCCCGGCGACGAGCCCCGCGGTCTCCAGCACGCACAGGTGCTGCAGCACGGTGGTGCGCTCTCCTTCACCGTGTCGGGCCGCATCGCGCGCCCGGTCGCCGAGGTGTACGAGGCGGTCGCCGATCCGGCGCAGCTGTCGCGGTACTTCACCACCGGCGGCGCCCAGGGCCGCCTCGAGGCGGGCGGCGACGTCACGTGGGACTTCGCAGACTTCCCGGGACGGTTCCCGGTGACAGTCCTCGAGGCGGATGCCCCGCGCCGGATCGTCATGCGCTGGGGCGCGCAGGATGCCGCATCCGACGACGCCACCACTGTCACCACGTTCGAGTTCGAGCCGATCGGCGACGGCGCCCGGACTCTCGTGACCATCACCGAGGGCGCCTGGCGAGCCAGCACCGGCGGTGCCAAGGCCGCATTCGGCAATTGCGAGGGCTGGACCGGCATGCTGGCGGCCCTCAAGATGTGGGTCGAGCACGGAATCAACCTGCGCGAGGGGTTCTACAAGTAGAGGGCTACCGTGAGCGCATGACACAAATCGCGCTCGTCACCGGCACGTCGTCCGGGATGGGAATGCACGCGGCGGTCGAGCTCGCCCGCCGCGGACTCCAGGTGGTCGCCACCATGCGGGACACCGCCCGCGCCGATCGGCTGCACGAGGCCGCAGCGGATGCCGGCGTCACGGTCGACATCCGCGCCCTCGACGTCGTCGACCACGCCGCCGCCGCCCGTCTGGTCGACGAGATCACGGCCGACCATGGCCGCATCGACGTGCTCGTCAACAACGCCGGCCGGGGGAGCGTCGCAACCGCCGAGCTGCTGACGATGGGGCAGATCCAGGCCCAGCTCGACGTCAACTACCTCGCTCCGGTGAACCTCACGAAGCTCGTGCTGCCCGGCATGCGCGAACGCGGGCACGGCAGCATCCTCACCGTCACGAGCGTCGGCGGCACGGTCGGCCAGCCCTTCGCCGACGCGTACTGCGGCGCGAAGTTCGCCGTGGAGGGGTTCATGCAGTCGCTCGCCGCCACCGCCGAGCACTTCGGCGTGCACGTGCGGGTCATCGAGCCCGCCGCCGTGTCGAGCGATTTCGTGGCGAACGTGGAGCGCCCGGGTGATGCCGGTGCCTACCAGCCGCTGCTGGACGCCTACGTCTCGCGCACGGCCGGGGCGTTCGCGAACGCGCAGTCCCCGCAAGACGCCGGCGCGGCGATCGCGGATGCCGCGCTGTCGGACGAGTCCCGGTTCCGCTGGCAGACATCCGAGGCGGCATCCCGGTTCGCCGGGGTCTCGCTCGCGGATCTCGACGGCACCCGGGTGAGCGCGTTCACCCGCCCCTGGACCGCGACGGTCTGACGTGGGCGCTGAGATGACGAAGGCTGAAACCGCGGGTGCGCACGCCGCAGGGGAGTCGGCTGCTCACCGGCTCGGCATCCGGATCGGAAGTCTGGCGATCGGGACGATCGCGGTGTTCACCACGATCTGGGCGGCCGGTCCTTACGCCGTGTGGGCGAACAGGCACGACACGCTCTTCGAGAACGCGGCCGAGGTCGGCAAGACGCCCGTCTATGAGCCAGGGCACTATGTCGTCGGCTGGGCGCTGGCCGCGAGCATCGCCGTCGTTCTGATCGCCGTACTGGTCGCTGCCACGGGGATCGCCAGGCTGGGCACCCGCGCGCGGGTCCTCGCTGTCATCGCGATCGTCGTCGTCGGTGCGGCCGTGCCGGCAATGGTCCTCAGTCCCGCCTACGGCATGCCTCCGATGTTCCTGGCCGTCGCTCTCGGGGTGCGTGCCGCTGTCCACGCCGAGAGGTCGACTCGAGCCGGCTGACCCCGGACCGCCACGGCCCGGCGCGGTGGTGTTCGTGCTAGCGTGAATTCGCTTGCTTTTCTAGCGAATGGCCGCGCCCGGGAGGAACGATGACCGCCACCGCACCCGCACGCGCGGCATCCCGTGGGGGACGGATGCTGCGCGGCGTCCTCGCCGGCATCCTGATCCTCGTCTGGCTGATCGCGGCGGGGCTCGGCGGGCCGCTGTTCGGCAGGGTCGACGAGGTGTCCTCGAACGAGCCGACCGCGTACCTGCCCTCGTCTGCGGATGCCACCGAGGTGCAGCACAGCCTCGCCGGGTTCCTCGGGGCGGACTCCATCCCCGCGGTCGTCGTCTTCGAATCCAGCGGCCCGATCGACACTGCCACGCACACCGCGCTCGGCGAGGCCGTCACGAAGGCCGCCACGACGGACGGCATCGCGGGCGAGGCATCCCCGGTCATCGTCTCGAAGGATCGGACGGCGGCCGAGGCGTTCGTGCCGATCGACGCGTCCGGCGACGTCGGCACGATCGTGTCGCACCTCGCCGAGCGGCTCCGTGCCGACGTGCCTGCCGGCATCCGGGTCTTCATCACCGGACCCGCCGGATTCACCGCCGATCTCGTCGGAGCGTTCGCCGGCATCGACGGGCTGCTGCTCGGCGCCGCGCTGCTTGCGGTGTTCCTCATCCTCATCGCCGTGTACCGGTCGCTGCTGCTGCCGGTCGTCGTGCTGCTCACCAGCATGTTCGCGCTCTGCGTGGCGCTGCTCGTGGTCTGGTGGCTCGCGAAGGACGGTGTGCTGCTGCTCAGCGGCCAGACGCAGGGCATCCTCTTCATCCTCGTGATCGGCGCGGCCACCGACTACTCGCTGCTGCTCGTCGCCCGCTTCCGCGAGGAGCTGCACACCACCCGCGACCGCTGGACGGCGGTGCGGCGTGCCTGGCGCGGGGCGTTCGAGCCGATCCTCGCCGCCGGCGGCACGGTCATCGCGGGGCTGCTGTGCCTGCTGCTCAGCGACCTGAAGTCCAACAGCACGCTCGGCCCGGTGGCCGCGATCGGCATCGTGTTCGCGATGCTCTCGGCCCTGACCCTGCTGCCGGCGTTCCTGTTCGCGTTCGGGCGCGCCGTATTCTGGCCGCGGCGTCCGCCGTTCGAGCCGGATGCCACACCCGACGGCATCCTCCGGCGTCGGGGCCCCTGGCAGAAGGTGGCAGGCGGGGTTCGGCGCCGACCGCGGCTCATGTGGATCACCGCCACCGTGGTGCTGCTCGCGGCGGCCGCCGGAGTCACCCAGCTGCAGGCCGGCGGTGTCGCGCAATCCGACCTGGTGCTCGGCCACTCGGAAGCCCGCGACGGGCAGCAGGCGCTCGGCGCGCACTTCCCGGCCGGGTCGGGGAGCCCCGCCTTCGTGCTCGTCGGCGAGAGCCGGATGCAGGATGCCGCCGACGTGCTGCTCACCGAGCCCGGCATCGGCACGGTCTCCGTCACGTCGGCCGACAGCCCGAGCGGCACCGCGACCATCACGCGGGACGGAATCGTCGCGTTCGGACCGCCGGGGACGCCCGCTCCGGCGCCCACCGTCGTCGACGGACGCGTGCTTCTCCAGGCGACGCTCACGCATCCTGCCGATTCCGCGGCCGCGGCCGACACGGTGCGCACGATGCGGCACGACCTGGCGGCGACCGGGGCGAAGGTCGGCGGCGTCACCGCGACGGCGATCGATACGGATGCCGCCTCCATCCACGACCGCTCGCTCATCATCCCCATCGTGCTCGGCGTCATCCTCGTCATCCTCATGCTGCTGCTTCGGGCGATCGTCGCACCGGTGCTGCTCGTGCTCACCACGGTGCTGTCGTTCGCAAGTGCGCTCGGGGTCTCGGCCCTTGTCTTCGACCACGCGTTCCGGTTCCCCGGTGCCGACCCGGCCGTGCCCCTCTTCGCGTTCGTCTTCCTCGTGGCGCTGGGCGTGGACTACAACATCTTCCTCATGACCCGCGTGCGCGAGGAATCGCGTCGGCACGGCACCCGCCGGGGCGTGCTGCACGGACTCGTCATCACCGGCGGGGTGATCACGTCGGCCGGCATCGTGCTCGCATCGACGTTCGCCGCGCTCGCCGTCATCCCGATCCTGTTCCTCGTGCAGATCGCGTTCATCGTCGCGCTCGGCGTGCTGCTCGACACCTTCCTCGTCCGCTCGCTGCTGGTGCCGGCGCTGTCGTACGACATCGGCCGAGCGATCTGGTGGCCCTCCCGCCTCGCCCGGCCCGCCGGCGAGCAGCCGGACCGCACGCCCGCCGAGCCGCTGCCGGAGCGCGTCGCGGGATGAGGATCTGGTCGCTGCATCCCGGCAGCCTCGACCGCGCCGGACTCGTCGCGTGCTGGCGGGAGACCCTGCTCGCCCAGGCGGTGCTCGTCGGCGCCACCCGCGGCTACCGCCGCCACCCGCAGCTCGAGCGATTCCGCGCCGAGCTCGACCCGGTTGAGGTGATCGGGGCGTACCTGACCGGGCTCGCCGACGAGGCGGACCGGCGCGGCTACCGGTTCGACCGCGGCCGCATCGTGGCGCCCGCGGACCCGCGCCCCGAGCTGGCGGTCACCGACGGCCAGCTGGGGCACGAGTGGGCGCACCTCGGCCGGAAGCTCGAGGCGCGCAGCCCGGACGATGCCCGTCGCTGGCGGGCGTCGGAACCGCGCCCGCATCCGCTCTTCCGCGTCGTCCCCGGCGGCGTCGCCGACTGGGAGCGCGGGTGAGGATGCCGCTACTCGGTGTCGATCGCGGCCGCCGTGGCGTCGAGCACCCGCGCGGCGGCGCGCAGCTCGTCGTCGCTGAATGACCCGAACGCGGCGCGCATCGCGGCCAGTCGGTCGCCGAACAGCCGGAAGAACTCCGCCCGTGCGTGGTCTGTCAGCCCGACGACCAGCGCCCGGCCGTCGGTGGGATGCTTCGACCGGGCCACGTGCCCGGCAGCGGTGAGGCGGTCGAGCAGCTTGGTCGTGGAGGCCGTCGAGATGCGCAGATGCCGTGCGATGTCGGCCGGGGTCACCGGGCGCCCCTGCTCCTCGCGCATGATCAGCAGGCGCAGCGTCGCGAGATCGGTGAGGTTCATGTCCATGCCGTGCTTGAGGGCGCCGTTCATACGGTCGTGCGCGTCGCCGAAGTCGCGCACCGCGCGCAGCAGCGCGAGCACCGCGTCGTCGCGGGACGGCGCCCGCGCGGCGGCATCCTCGGGGGTCATCCCTCCATCATGACCCCCGGGCGGCGACACACGATCGCCGCCTGGCCGAGAACCCCCGGCCGGGCGGCGATCGCACGGTGTCCTATCGCCAGCTGGACGCGAGGTGCCAGGCGCTCAGACTGTCGAGCTTCGCGGTGCCGCCGGTCGCGAACACGCTCACGCCCGTGCTCGCGGGGTCGGGGAACACCTGGTCGGTGAGCGTCACCTGCCCCTCGTCGGCGTACACCTCCACGGAGTCGCGGTCGACGAGCACCCGCAGGGTGACGCCGCCGTGGTCGAGCGGGAGCGGTGCCGACTTCACGTCCGGGAAGGCGGAGCTGAACCCGACGTTCCCGGAGTGCGTGCGGTCGAGGAACAGCTGCCCGGTGTGCGTGTCGTAGCCGATCCGCGTGTACTGAGCGGCGCCGTCGGCTCCCGTGCCGGTGCGCACGTTCAGACCGAAGGTCTTCGCCGTGCCCGCCGTCAGGTGCGCGGTGAGGTCCAGCGTCGATCCGGTCAGCTTCAGCGGCACGGACCCGTCGGATGCCGCGACCCCTGCGATCTTCACGGGCGGCGCGGTGCGCAGCGACGCGATCGCGGCGACCGGCTGCTGCACGAGCTGCACCGTGCCGTCGATCGTGGCGAGCTTCATCGTGCGCGGGAGCGTCTCGGCGCCCTGCCACGGGCTGGTGGGCACCTGGCCGGCGTACGCCCAGTTGCTCATCCACGCGACGCCGATCCGCTGACCCTGCGGCGCGCCGTTCCACGTGTTGAACGCGTAGAAGTCGGAGCCGAAGTCGACCCAGTGCGCGCGCTGGTTCGCGCTCAGCGCGGGCTCGTCGCTCAGGCTGAAGTCGTCCGCGAGCACGTGGCCCCAGCCGCCCGAGCTGTGGTCGACGATCTGGATCTGCGCCTGCTTGCCCTGCAGGTCGCTGAGGTCCCAGCTGGTCCAGTCGAGGTGCTCGCTGTTCGCGCCCGTCGCCGACCGCACCACCTGCCCGTCCACGAGCAGGTCGACGCTCGTGCGGGTGTCCCACGGCTGCACGGCGGAGTCCGCGAACAGGATGTCGCCCACCATCAGGTGGCCCCAGCCGCCGGAGCCGTCGTTCTGGTCGACCACCTGGATCTGCGCCTGCCGGCCCTGGTACGCGGTCACGTCCCAGTTCGTCCAGGTGAGCGATCCGGTGCCGTTGCCGGTGGCGGATGCCACCACCTGGCCGTCGACGAGCAGGTTGACAGCGGTCGGGTTCGCCTGGCCCCAGGGGTGCTCGCCGCCGGCGATCTGCAGGTCGATGTCCGGGCTCGAGACGGTGAACGCGGGCGACGTGATCGTGCCCTCGCCCTGGTCGCCGGCGGGTGCCCAGGTGTCGAGCGCCTTCGCCGCCAGCTGGCCGCCCAGCTGCTCGGTCGACGGTCCCGAGCTCGCGAAGTCGCCGGTCGCCGTCCAGCCGAGGTCGGCGTACGAGGTGGTTCCGGGAGTCGAGAAGTCGGTGAACAGAGTGTGCGTCGGCAGCGTGCCGGCCGGAACGGCATCCGCGACGTACGGGTTGTCGCCACCGCCGACCTGGAAGTTCAGATGCTGCTTGTCGATCGTGAAGGAGGGCGAGGTGAGGGTGCCGGTGGAGCCGTCGCCGCCGTTGAAGCTGTTCACGAGGTGCGTGCCGTCGAAGCCGGTGACCGCCTGCTGATCGGGCAGAGCTCCGGTGGCCGGGGCATCCCCGAACGCCGTGCCCGTGGTCGTCCAGTCGCCGTAGCTGCCCGAGTCGAACGCGTCGAGCGGAGTGCCCGCCGGAGGGGTGTACGTGGGCGGGTCGTCGGAGGTGAACGTGGTGCCGTCGAAGTCGCCGACGAAGTACTGCACGCCGGTGCTGCCGACGCTGACGCTCATCACCCACTTCGTGTGGTGGGCGTCGCCGTCGACGGGCATCTGGTACAGGTCGGGCATCTCCCACACGCCGCTCGTGGAGCCGCCGGGACCGAAGTCGCTGAGGTGCGTCCAGGTCTTGAGGTCGGGTGACGAGTAGATCGCCACCTTGTGCTGGTCGGAGAGGCTGATGACCATGCGCCAGCTGTGCGCCGGCGCGTACCAGAACACCTTCGGGTCGCGGAAGTTCACGGAGTCGAGGTCCAGCACCGGGTTGCCGGAGTACCGGGTCCAGGTGCGCCCCTTGTCGGTGCTGTAGGCGATGGACTGCTTCTCGACGTTCGTGCCGTCCTGCACGCTCGTGTACATCGCGACCATCGGCGGGTTCTTCGCGGTGCCGAAGCCGCTCGTGTTTCCGGTGTCCAAGACGGCGCTGCCGGAGAAGAACGTGCTGCTGCCGTCGTCGTGCGCGGGACCGGTGACCGGGATGTTCTTCCAGTGCACGAGGTCGGTGCTCGTCGCGCCCTGCCACGTGCCGAAGCTGAACAGGTAGTACTGCCCGGCGTCGTACACGAGACCGTTCGGGTCGCCGATCCACCCGGTCGGCAGGCTGTAGTGGAACTGCGGCCGATACGGCTCGTCGTAGCCGGATGTGCCGGATGCACCCGGGGTGGGCGTGGCCGCGGCCGCCGTCAGGGCGGGCACTGCGAGTGCTGCAGCCGCGATGACGGATGCCGCCGCCACCGCTCTGCGTCGCCAACGTGCAGGGGACATCGGGGAACCTCCTCGTTCGGGATGACACGTGATAATTCGATTTAGCACGCCTCGCACAGTTTGGACCCGTTCGCGGTGGAGCGCAAGAGCCGAAACGGATCAGGGATGCCGCGGCGCGGCGACGGAGTCTCGCTCGACGAGTTCGCCGACGACTTCCCGGCGGGCCGCGACGGGCTCCCCGGCGATGACCGACAGCAGCGTCTCGGCACCCTGGCGACCCAGTTCGTAGAACGGAAGGCTGACCGTCGTGAGGCGGGGGTGCACACTCCCGGCGAGCTCCTCCTGGTCGTCGTAGCCGACGAGCGACAGGTCCTCCGGAACGGTGAGGCCGAGCGCCTGGGCGGCCAGCAGCGCGCCGAGGGCGATGCGGTCGTTGCCGCACAGCAGGGCGGTGGGCCGGTCCGGTCGTTGCAGGATCGACCGGGCGCGCTCGTAGCCCGAGTCGATCGTGTACGGGCCCGGCACCACCGCCCCGGCGTCGACGGGCAGGCGGGCATCCTGCATCCGCTCCCGGAATGCGGCGGTGCGCTGCAGAGCGGGCCAGTCGCCGTCGCCGGCCAGGTAGACGATCTCGCGGTGGCCGGCGTCGATGAGTCGCTGGGCCGCGAGCCCGCCGCCGGCGTGCTCCGCGGGGTAGACGGCCGGGAGTTGCGGGCCGTCGGCTGCGGGGAAGCAGTTGATGAGCACCGACGGCACCGCGGCGAGCTCCGGAAGCGGCGCCAGTTCACGGGTGACCGTGGACGCGAAGATCAGACCGTCGACCCGACGGTCCAGCAGCTCGCGCACGGCGGACCGCCCGACGTCGGTGTGGCCGTCGGTGTTCACGAGCAGCACCAGCCGCCCGGATTCCCATGCGGCATCCTGAACGGCCCGGATGATCTGGCCGGCGAACGGCGACGAGGCGATGCCGTCGGTGAGCATGCCGATCGACTGCGTCTGCTGCAGCCGCAGCTGGCGGGCGGTCAGATTCGGGCGGAACCCGAGCCGCTCGGCGGCGGCGAGGATGCGGGCGCGCGTCTCCGGTGCGATGCGCGCGCCCTCGCGGTCGTTCAGCACGAACGAGACGGCGGTGCTGGAGACCCCGGCGGCGCGGGCCACGTCGCGCATCGTCGGCCGGCGAGATGCGGCATCCCGCTGTTCGTCGCCCACGTCGCCTCCCCGCTCCCCGGATGTTCAGCCTACGTGCCGACGCCGGCCCGGCCGGGTCGTCTCTCAGTGGGCGGCCGGTGCGATCTCGTCGAGCACGCGTTCGTCGCCCGCGTAGACGCCGTCCGGGCGCGGCCAGTGCGTCACCACATCGGTGAATCCGAGCTCGGCGGCGCGGCCCACGCAGTCCTCGAACTTCGCGGCGCTGGCCAGCGAATAGCCCGGCCCCGCGTCGAGCGACAGGATCCGGTCCAAGGGGCGTTCGCGTCCCACGGCGGCCTCGGCGTCCTGCGAGCGGGCGATGAGCTGTGACACCCCGTCCCACCACTCGGATTCGGAGTCGGCGTGATGGCCCAGGGTGATCCACGCATCCGCGATCTCGGCGGCGAACCGGATGCCGCGGGGCCCGTCGGCGGCGACCGCCAGCGGCACACGCGGACGCTGGGCGGGCTCGCCGACCATGCGTGCCCGGTCGCCCGTGAACCAGTCGCCGGTGAAGCTGATTCCGTCGGAGCCCGGCTCCTCGAATCGCAGCAGCCGGTCGAGGTCGCGGGTGAACTCCACGAATCGCTCGTGTCGCTCACGGGGTGTCAGCACGGGCGTGCCCAGCACGGTCGCATCGAGTCCCGAGCCGCCGGCACCCGCCCCCACGCCCAGGATGAGACGTCCGCCCGAGATCTCGTCGACCGTCGCGACCTCCTTCGCGAACGGGACGGGATGCCGATAGTTCGGCGACGCCACGAACGTGCCGAGCCGAATCGTCGAGGTCACCGTCGCGGCCGCCGTGAGGGTCGGGATCGTCGCGCCCCACGGGCTGTCGGCGAGTCCGTACCACGACAGGTGGTCGTACGTCCAGGCGTGGTCGAAGCCGTATCGCTCCGCGCGGCGCCAGAGGTCGGCCTGCTCGGTCCAGGGCAGTTCGGGGAGGATGACGATGCCGATGCGCATAGGCTCGATTCTTCCCGAGACGGTCCCTCATTGGGAATTCCCCGCATCCGGTCCCGGCGGGTCGCCGCGTCACTACGATCGGCGCCATGAACCAGGAACGTTGGCAGCGCCTCACCGAATGGCCGCTCATCGCGGCTTCCGCGATCTTCCTCGTCGCGTACGCGTGGGAGGTCATCGCCGACCTGCAGGGGCCCGCGGTCGTGGCGAGCGAGAGCGTCATCGCGATCACGTGGGCGATCTTCCTCCTGGACTACGTGGTGAACCTGGTGCTCGCGCCGCGCCGATTGCATTGGTTCTCGACGCATCTATTCGACCTCGCGATCGTCGTGCTGCCGATGCTGAGGCCGCTGCGCATCCTGCGCCTCGTGACCCTGCTGCGGGTGCTGCAGCGCACGGCGGGCGCGGCGCTGCGCGGACGCATCCTCGTCTATGTCGCGTCGGCCGCCTCGCTGCTGGTGTTCGTCGCATCCCTCGCCGTTCTCGACGTCGAGCGTCCGACACCGGGCGCGCACATCACCTCGTTCGGCGACGCGCTCTGGTGGGCGTTCGAGACCGTCACCACGGTGGGGTTCGGCGACTTCACCCCGATCACGGTCGAGGGCAGGCTCATCGCCGTGGGCCTCATGATCGGCGGGGTCGCCCTCATCGGTCTCGTCACCGCGACCCTCGCTTCGTGGATCATCGAGCGGATCGTCGAGCGCGACGAGACGAAGAACGCGGCGACCGTCGCGCATATCCAGGCGCTCGAGATGAAGAATGCCGCCACCGTGGCCCACATCCAGTCGCTCGAGGCGAAGATCGACGCCCTCACCGAGGCGCTGAACCGGTAGGTATTGAGGCGGCGAATGTTCGAATCTAGCACTGCTTCTATGTTCGAAACGTTCTAGCGGATTCCGGCATACGCCCAAGCCGGTGGCAAGACACTTTAGAAAAAGTTCGATGCTGGGGCTTGAGGTGTGTTCGAATATGTGCCATGATCGAGTATGGTCGCAATCACCGTCGAACACCTCGCACCGCTGGTGCAGGCGCTCGACGCCGTGGATGATCGGTGGCTGAGAGCCCTCGGCGGACTGCACCCGAGTGCGGTGATCGACGACGATGTGGACGCGATGTCCGACGACGGCATGCTCGCCGTGAACGATGCTCTCGCCGCGGTCGAGCGTCACTGTCAGGCTCTGCACGCCCGCATCGCGAACGGCATCAGCAAGCGGTCGGCGCCCGAGCTCGGCAGCGACGGGCTCTCCCGCAAGGCGGGCTACAAGTCTCCGGCGAAGCTGATCGCAGCGTCGACCGGCGGTCATCCGGCCGATGCGCAGCGGTTGATCCAGGTGGGGGATGCCACAGCCGGGCGGATGACGTTCACTGGTGAGCGCGCCCCGTCCCGGCATCCACATGTCACGGCTGCCCTCGAGGCCGGCGACGTGCACGTGGCAGCCGCCAGTCTGATCACCCGGCTCCTCGACAAAGTCGCCTTCCGCCTCGATCGTGCGGCGCTCGCGGAGGCCGAAGAGGCCCTGGTCGAGCAGGCGGTCGGTCTGCCGCTCTCCGACGTGCAGGTGATCCTGCGCCGGGCGGAGGCGTACCTCGATCCGGACGGCCTGGAACCGAAGATCGAGGACCTCCGCTTGGAACGGTCGCTCAAGATCCGCGAGGACGCCTCCGGCATGATCATCTTCGACGGGCGGCTCGACCCTGCGACCGGAGCCCCGGTGAAGGCGGCGATCGAGGCGCTGGTGACGGCGCAGATCCGCGCCCTGCGCGGGAGCAACCGCCCCGGCGAGGGCGAGGGCGAGGGAGGCGGTGCGGGCGAGTGGACCTGGTCGGATCGGGCCGACATGTCCCGCCACCTCGAGCAACGCACGATCCAGCAGCTGCAGGCCGACGCTCTGGCCGAACTGTGCAAGCACGTGCTGTCGTGCACCGAGACCGTGCTTCCGCTCGCGAACACGACGGTCGTGGTGCGGATTCCGCTCGATGCCCTGACTTCGGGTACCGGGGTCGCGACCATCGACGGCATCCAGCAGCCGGTCGACGTCGGCACCGTGCGCCGGATGGCCGCTGACGCCGAGATCATCCCACTGGTGCTCGGCGCCGAGAGCGAGGTACTCGACTGCGGCCGATCGCGCCGGTTGTTCACGGCAGCGCAGCGGCTCGCAGTGATCGAGCGCGACGGCGGATGCGCCGGCTGCGGCGCTCCGCCCGGCATCGCAGAAGCCCACCACCTCCGATGGTGGTCGCATGGCGGCAGAACCTCTCTGGACAATCTGGTGCTGCTGTGCAGCAGTTGTCACCACCGCATCCACAAAGACGAGTGGGAGATCCGGGTCTCGGGGCCCGATGTGTGGTTCGTCCCACCTGCGCACATCGACTCGTCACGCACCCCGCGCCTCGGTGGGCGGCGGCGCTACGACTACCGCCGCGCCGCTGACGCCGCCTGACTACGCCCACAGCTCGCCGAACGAGATCTCCCGTCCCAGCACGCGCTCCGCCGCGCGGTGGCCGGAACGCAGCGCCGCGGTCACGGTCGCCGGGTCATCCGTCCACGTCGCCTCCCCGGCGAGGTGCAGCACACCGCCGCCGATCGGCGTGGCGAGCAGGTCGTGGTCGGCGGTCGTCGCTCCCGGCGTCAGGTACGCGTACGAGCCGCGCGCGAACGGGTCGTCCTGCCAGCGGGTGACCACCACGGAGGTCGGCGCGGGCACCCGGTCGCCGTAGAGTTCGCCGAGGGCCGCCAGCACGGATGCCGCGATCGCTTCGTCGTCCCATGTGCGCGTCTCGATCGCCGCCGGCCCGGCCGCGAACGTGAGCAGGGTGGGCATGCCGTGCAGGCCGGTCAGGTCGTACCACGAGTGCCACCACAGCGCGCCGTCGCCCTGCCGGCGGACGGCGTACACGTCGTCATCCCAGAACGCCTCGTCGAACCGCAGGAACACCTTCTCGAAGGCGTTCATCTCCAGGCCCTGGAGCGCCTCGGCCACCGGTGACGGCAGCGGCGGCTCGATCGCGAACGCCTCCGACTTCAGCACGCCGACAGGAACCGTGACGATCACGTGCTCGGCCCGCAGCACCGTGCCGGCGACGGTCACCGCGGCACCGGCATCCGACCATTCCACGCGGGAGACCTCCTGGCCGAGGCGCACGTCGAGCCCCTCCGCCAGATGCGTCGCCAGGGCGTCGTAGCCGTCGGGGAACACCACCTCGATGCCGTCGATCCGGTCGTCGTCGAGGCCGTGGGCGTCCAGCCCGCCGGCGTGCACGCCGTACTGTTCCTCCGACCGGTGCAGCAGGAACTCGCGCACCCGCGCCGCGCGGTGCGGCGCCCATCCGAGCCGCACCAGCGTGCGGTCGACGACCTGCTCGTAGGACTCGCCCGGCGCCGACGCCGCGATCGTCCTCGCGAGCTGCGCGTCGAACGCGTGGACGTCGTCCGCGAAGGCGGATGCCGCAGCGGGGGTCAGCCGCACGGCATCCGGACCGTAGTACGCGATCGGGCGTCCGTCGGGCTGGTAGCTGCCGACCGTGAACTCCACCTCGCGCATCCCGAACGCGCGCACGGCGTCGGCGAGCGGGTTGCCGTCCACGCCGTGGATCCACGACGCGCCGAGATCCGTGACGGCGGCCCCGGTGCGGTCGGAGTGCAGGCGTCCCCCGACGCGGTCGCGCGCTTCGAGCACGACCACCCGTCGCCCGGCGCCGTGGACCAGGCGGGCGGCGGTGAGGCCGGCCACCCCGCCGCCGACGACGACCGTGTCGATGGGGGCATCCGTCATGGGTCCATCCTGCCGCGCGCGGGCCGCCGCCGGGGGCGGAGCGCGTCCGAGCGGGCACCATCGGATCACTCGCCCCTCAGGCTTGTCCGCGAAATACCTTCGCCAATAAGGTATTCGCAGACGTGCGGTCGACGATGACCGCGCAGACGACGAGAGGGCGGCGCATGGCCGACGTGAATGCTTCGGATCTCACCCTGGAGGAGAAGGCGTCGCTCACCAGCGGTGCGGACTTCTGGCACCTGAAGGGCGTGGAACGTCTCGGCCTCGCGCAGATCATGGTGACCGACGGGCCGCACGGCCTGCGCAAGCAGGGCGGATCCACCGACCACCTCGGGCTCGCTGCCAGTATCCCGGCCACCTGCTTCCCGCCCGCCGTCGCACTCGGGTCGTCGTGGGATGCCGCCCTGGCCGAGCGCATCGGCGTCGCGCTGGGGGTGGAGTCGGCGATCGAGGATGTCGCGGTCATCCTCGGCCCCGGGATCAACATCAAGCGGTCGCCCCTGTGCGGGCGGAACTTCGAGTACTTCTCCGAGGACCCGATCGTCTCGGGCGTGATGGGCGCCGGGCTGGTGCGAGGTATCCAGTCGCAAGGGGTCGGTGCCTCGCTCAAGCACTTCGCCGCCAACCAGCAGGAGACCGACCGGCTGCGCTCCTCGAGCGACGTCGATCCCCGGCCGCTGCGCGAGATCTACCTGCGCGGCTTCGAACGCGTGGTCAAGGATGCGCAGCCGTGGACCGTGATGTGCTCGTACAACCGGCTGAACGGCGTCTGGACGTCGGAGGACCCGTGGCTGCTCACCCAGGTGCTGCGCGGCGAATGGGGCTTCGAAGGCCTCGTCGTCTCGGACTGGGGTGCGGTGCACGACCGGGTGCTCGGCCTCCCGGCCGGACTCGACCTCGAGATGCCGGCCTCCGGCGGCCGCACCGACCGGCAGCTGGTCGCCGCAGTGCAGGAGGGCGCACTCGACGAGGCCTCCCTCGACGTGGCCGCGAACCGGGTGCTGGAGCTGATCCGCAAGGCGCAGGCGCGCCCCGCGGCATCCGGCCCGCTCGACGTCGACGCGCACCACGCCCTCGCCCGCGAGGCCGCCGGCCGTGGCATCGTGCTGTTGCGCAACCAGGGCGAGCTGCTTCCGCTCTCACCCGACCAGCGCATCGCGGTGATCGGCGAGTTCGCCCGCAGCCCTCGCTACCAGGGTGCCGGCTCCTCGCAGATCAACCCGACCCGTCTCGAGAATGCGCTCGACGCCATCCGGGCCGTGGCCGGCGCAGACGTGCCCTTCGCCCCCGGCTTCGTCCTCGGCTCCGCCGACGAGCCCGGTGCGGACGGGGCCGCGGGAGCCGGCGGGGATGCGGCCGCCCTCCACGCCGAGGCCGTCGCCCTGGCCGCCGACGCGGAGGTCGCGGTCATCTTCGCCGGCGTCCCCGCGGAGGAGGAGTCCGAGGGCTTCGACCGCGAGCACATGAACCTGCCCACCGCGCAGCTCGAGCTCATCGAGGACGTGCTGGCCGTCAACCCGAACACCGTCGTCGTGCTCTCCAACGGCGGTGCGGTCGTGATCCCGTTCGCCGGCACCGTGCCGGCGATCATCGAGGGCTGGCTGCTCGGCCAGGCGGGTGGAATGGCGACCGCCGACGTGCTGTTCGGCGCCGTCAACCCGTCCGGCAAGCTCACCGAGACCATCCCGCTGCGCCTCGAGGACAATTCCGCGTTCGGCACGTACGCCGGCGAACTCGGCCATGTGCGCTACGGCGAGGGCGTGTTCGTCGGCTACCGCTGGTACGACGTCAAGAAGCTGCACGTCGCCTTCCCGTTCGGGCACGGCCTCTCGTACACGACCTTCGCGTACGGGGATGCCGAAGCCGCCGTCGACGCGGCCGGCGACGTCGTGGTGAGGGTACCGGTCACCAACACGGGTCGAGTCTCCGGTCGCGAGGTGGTGCAGGTGTACACCTCGTTCGACGGTGCTTCCGTGGTGCACCGGGCCCCGCGCGAGCTGAAGGGATTCGCGGTGGTCGCGCTGGAGCCCGGCGAGACCGCCACGGTCGAGGTGGTCCTCCGCCGCGCCGATCTCGCCTACTGGGACGTCCGCGTCGACGACTGGGTGCTCGAGCGCGGCACGTACGGGGTCCAGGTCGGCGCCTCCAGCCGGGACATCCGCTCGACGACGTCGATCGCGCTCGACGGCGACGCCGTGCGGATCCCGATCTCGCTCGACTCGTCGATCGAGGAGCTGCTCGCCGACCCCACGGCGGGCCCCGATCTGCGTGCCGTCATCGACGAGCGGTTCGGCCGGGAGCAGGCCGACGGCATGCTGCGGCTGCTCGGGAACTTCCCGGTGGGCCGGCTCGACGGCTTCCCGCTGCCGCACGACGACATGGTGGAGTTCGTCGAGCTCGCCCAGCGTCCGCAGGGGCGCTGAGCGGGCGACGATCGGCGGTCAGTCCGCAGGGGATGACGTCCCGGGCGTCGTCGAGGACGTGAGCAGCGAGAACAGGGTGTCGACGCCGGCCGCCATGTCGACGTCGGGCTCGAGCATCCACTGCATCTGCAGCCCGTCCGCCACCGCTTGAAGCACACGCGCCAGCATCTCGGGGTCGATGCCCGGATCGAGCTCGCCCTCCTCCTGCACACGCTTGATGCCGCGGACGAAGTACCCGCGCAGCTCCTCGCCGTGCGCGCGGAAGAACGCATGTGCGGGGTGATCCGGCGCCGGCGAGTCCGCGGCCACGCGCATGAAGAGCTGCACCAGGCCGGGCACGGTCGAGTTGTGCATGATCGTGTCGAGGTAGCCGCGACGCAGATTCTCGAGACAGTCGGCTTCGGCCGCGGTCGGCCAGTACTTCTCGACGTTGACCTCGTTGCGGCGGCGCAGGATCTCCGCGAACAGCTCGTCCTTGCTGTCGAAGTAGTGCAGCAGGCCCGCGGGCGTGAGGCCGACGGCATCCGCGATGTCCTTCACGTAGGCAGCGCTCGGGCCCGAGCGCCCGACGACGTCGAGAGCCTTGGTGAGGATCTCTTCACGCCGTGCGACGCCCTTGGCGTAGGTGCCGGCTCGTGCCATGTGCTCATTCCGTGATGACGAAGGACGACCCGATCAGGTCGCGGCTGCGGCTGGACCGTTCCACGTGCAGCTCGAATTCCCCAGGCTCCACGACGCGACGGCCCTCCGCATCCACAATGGTAAGGTCCCCTGCCGAAAGTGCGAACTCGATCCGCGTCGCCGGGCGCGAAGGCACTTCACGAACGCCGTGAGCTGGAAAGGCGGCGCCGTCGCCGGGACTGCGACGGCACCGCCTGGGACGGCCGTGGCCGTGGACGATCGGGCTAGCGGACCTTCTTGATCGGGAAGATCACGAGCGCGCCGATCAAGGCGGCGATGCCGCAGATCGAGAACCAGAGCGTGTAGTTCGTGCCCTGGGCGGAGCCGATGTAGAGCAGCGCGCCGCCGACCGCGGGGGCGATCGTCTGCGGCAGGGCGTTGGCCATGTTCAGCACGCCGAGATCCTTGCCCGCATCGTCCGGGTTCGGCAGCACGTCGACGACGAGGGCGAGGTCGACGCCCACGTAGATCCCGTATGCGGCGCCCATGAACAGCTCCAGCACGTAGTACGAGCCGACGTCGTGGATGAACATCAGGGCGACCGTGCCCACGGCGAACAGGGCGGTCGAGGTCCACACGAAGACCTTGCGGCGTCCGATCTTGTCGGAGATCTTGCCGGCGATCCAGGCCGTGACGATGAGGGCGCCGGTGTACACGAGCGTGGTGCTGGCGATCAGGCCCGCGACATCCTTCTGCGGCACGCCGACGTGGAAGATGAGGTAGAAGAACCGGAAGGCGGTGAAGCCGAAGCTCGCGAACGTGATGAGGAACCGGGACCACCACGCCAGCGCGAAGTCCGGGTACTTGCGCGGGCTCACCCAGAAGGTGTTCCACCAGTCGTAGAACGTCGCGCGGTCGGGCTTGACCGGCAGCACCTTGTCCGGCAGCACGACCACGAACACGATCATGGCGACGATCGCGAGCAGCGCCGGCACCACGAAGACCACGAAGAGGCTGAAGCTGAACCAGCTCGCCACGTAGACGCCGCCGACGATGCCGACGTTCTGCGCGATGCCGAGACCGGCGGTGATGCTGCCGCGCTGGAATTTGGGCACCTGGTCGGAGATCGTCGCGATGAACGGGGCCAGGGTCATGTTGGCGCCGAGCTGCGCGATCGCCCAGCCGACGGTCGCCATCGCCAGGTCGGGCCCCGTCGCCATGACCACGAAGCCCACCGTCATGATGACGGTGCCCAGCACGATCCAGATGCGCCGGCGGCCCCACCGGCTGGTCGTCCGGTCGGAGAGGCGGCCGAACACGACGTTCGCGATCGTCGCGAACAGCGCGCCGACGCCGCCGAGCACGGCCGAGGCGGCGTTGGCCCCGTTCTGCTCGATCGCGCCGGCGTCGATCAGCGACTGGATCTTCATCCCGACGCCGACGATGGCCGGGCCGAGGAGCGCGACGAAGAAGATGAGCTGGGCGATGATGAGCCACGCCACGAATCCCTTCTTCGCGGGTTCGGTCGGTTCTTTGAACCAGTGGTGTTCGTGCTCACCGAGTGTTCTGCTGGCCGTGGTCATCCCTGACGGGTTTCCCGCGGCGGAACCGCTGACGGAACTCATGCCTGCCTCCTTTGGCGGATGAGGGGTCGCACGTGGGGAGTCGTGCCGGACCCGCTTCTGTGGTGACTGAAACCTACTCGGAATAGGTTTTTGCGCGCAAGTCCGGATCGCGGCGCTCGACCGCCGGTCAGCGTGGCGCGTGGCGGGCGCTCGCCGCCCCCAGGCCGAGCACGGCTCCGACGACGATGAGGATGCCGAGCGCCGCGGCCGACACCCCGACGAGTCCGGTGACCGGCGATCCCAGCACGCCGCCGACGAACTGCAGGGCGCCGGTTGCGGCTGACGCGGCGCCCGCGGCGACCGGGGTCAGCTGCGCCCAGCTGTGAGCGGACGGCATCACGAGACCCGCTCCCGCGGTGAACGCGGTCGACGCGATCCACACCGTCCAGCGCGGCATCCCGACCGCACTGAACACCGCCATCCCGGCGCCCCCGCACGCCGCGATCGCAAGGCCCAGCCGCAGGGCGAACGAGGGATGCCGGGTGCGCGAGATCCGCCGGAACACCGCGTTCGACGCCAGCATCGCCGCGGCGTTCGTGCCGAAGGCGAGCGCGAACATGCCCGACGGCAGCCCGTACTGCCGCTCCACGATGAACGACGCCGACGAGACGTACGCGTAGAAGCCGAGCGAGAACACGCCGATCGACAGGGCGGCGGCACGCACCTGCCGGTCGCGCAGTGCGGGCACCGGGTTGATCGGGGACGGATACCGCTGGGCGATGGTCTCCGGGACGAGCAGCAGCACGCCGGCGATCATCGCGGCGCCCGCGACGGTGAGCGCGACGAAGTCCGCCCGCCACCCCCAGAGCAGGGCGATGCCGGTGCCGATGACCGGCGCGACGATCGGGGCGATCGCCGTCGCCATGGCGAGCAGCCCGACGGTGGACGAGATGTCGTGCGCGGAGCGGGCCACGTCTCGCACGATGCTGCGGGCCACGACGATGCCCGCTGCGCCGCACAGGCCGGACAGGACGCGTGCGCCGAGCAGCATCCCGCCCGAGACGCTCACCGCGGACAGCAGGGAGGCCACCGTCCACCCGATCGCGCCCCACAGCACGACGGGGCGGCGCCCGATCCGGTCGGACAGCGGGCCCCACACCAGCTGCCCGACCGCGATGCCGAGCAGGCACGCCGTGACCGTCCCCTCCGCGAAGGCGGCACCGCCGCCGAGCTGCGCCTCGATCGCCGGCAGTGACGGGGTGTACACGTCGACCGACAACGGGGCGGATGCCGTCAGCGCGACGAGCACCAGCAGCATCCCGCGGGTCATCACGGGACGCTCGGGAGCGACCCGGCCGGCGGAGCCGCCGCTCACGTGCCGACGATCGCGACGCGGCTCACTGGTGGGTGGAGCGCTCGACCGACATCACGAGGATGACCCGGTCGGCCTTGTTTGCGGGAGGCGTCTGGCTCGGGTCGCCGTAGCGGTTCTGCAGCCGCACGTAGAAGGCGCCCTCCGGATCCGGCACGACCTCGACGAGGCGCCCGGCGACCTCGAGGTAGCTGGTCGGCTGATCCGGGTCGGTGATCGACAGCGCCATCGACGGGTTGTGCTGCAGGTTGCGGTACTTCTGCCGCTTGTTCGTGTGCGTGAACCGGATGTGCTCGCCGTCGAACTCGTACCACATGGGCGTCACCTGCACCGTGTCGTCGGGGCGGATCGTGCCCAGGTGCCCGAACAGGGGCAGTTCGAGCAGGCGGCGGAACTTCTCGGGGACGACGTCGGCAGCAGTCATGGTCTCGAGGTTACGCGCCGCCCCGACTCGGGAACACCGGCGGGAAGAGCTCGTCCTCGCTCAGCCCGGCATAGGTGCGCTCGGCGTACGAGGCGCGCAGGCGGTCGAAGATCCGCTGGCCGTCGCGGCGCAGCTGCTCGAGATCCACCCCGGGCAGCGTGCCGTCGCGCATGACGACCCGGCCCGCGACCATCGAGAACACGGCGTCCCGCGCGGTGCCGGCCAGCACCAGGGTGCGGATCGGGTCCTCGACGGCGCCCATGCGGATGTCGTCCAGCGCGAACGCCACGAGGTCCGCCGCGGCGCCGGCCTCGACCCGGCCGAGGTCCGGACGGTGCAGGGCGCGAGCCCCGCCGAGCGTGGCGGCCTCGATGTACTCCGCCAGCGAGCCGGTCGGGCGGTCGGGGCGCTGCGCCTTGGCCAGCGACACTCCCTGGTCGATGGAGCGGATCATGTCGGGCGGGAACGAGTCCGACCCGAGCGCGAAGTTGACCCCGGCATCCCGGTAGAGCGCGAAGTCCTCGAGCCACATCGCGTATCGCGCGTTGGTGAGCGGGCAGTGCACGATGGACGCGCCGGATGCCGCGACCGTGGCGAGCTCCCCGCCGTCGACGCCGTCCACCGCGGAATGCAGGTCGAGATACGAGCCGTGCGCGATGATGAGGCGGTCGTTGAGCAGGTTGCAGCGGGCCAGCACCTCGAGCTGGGTGGCATCCGACTCGCGGCGGAAGTGCGCCCGCTCGCCGAGCCACTGGAAGGCGTGCACCCGGACCAGGGCATTGCGCTCGGCGGCGACCCGGCCGGTCTCGGCGATGAGGCTCTCGCGGAGCGTCTCGATGCGGCACGGGGCCAGCACGCCGGTGATGAGCGGGTCGTCCCACGCGGCGACGGTGTCGAGGAACCGGACGGCGTCCGCGAAGCCCGCCTCACCGCGCGCGTCGTCCCAGAAGATCCCGGACGCGCCGTCGTCGTCGGTGACGTGCACTCCGGACCGGTACGACGGGCCGAGGAACGCGCGGAGGCCGAACTCCTGCGCGGCGTGCGCGATGTCGACGAGGTCGTCGTGCGTCTCGGCCCACGCGGTGTGGATCTCGGACGCGATCGGCATGAAGCTCGTCACGCCGTGCAGGGCCAGCTGCGCGACGGCGTACCGGCGCATGATCGTGCGGTCTTCGTCGCTGAGCGCGCTCACCGGGTGGGACGCGTGCGCCCGCGACCAGCGCAGGTGGGGCGACGAGTCGTCGTCGCCCCACGAGTCCAGCTGCAGGTGGTCGATGTCGGCGAGGCCTTCGAGGTCGATGAGGCCCGGCATCAGCAGCGCCTGGCCCAGGTCGACGCGCTCGTCGGCGGGGGGCGCGTCGGATGCCACGCCGACCCACGCGATCGCGTCGCCGTCCACCAGCACGGCGCCGTCCCGCAGCAGCGAGAGGGCGCCGTCCCGGGACGCGAGCACATGGTCCGCGGTCAGAAGGGTCGTCATGACGCGAGCCTTTCGCGCCGCACCGGTTTCCACCCCGCGCGCGGGACGGCGGCACGCAGAGCCCGGGTGTACGGCTGGACGGGGTTGGCGAGGATCTCCGCGGTGACTCCGGCATCCACCACCTGGCCGTTCTCCATCACGATCATGCGGTCCGAGATCTGGTTGACCACGGCCAGATCGTGCGAGATGAACAGGTAGCTGACCTTGCGCTGGCGCTTGATGTCGCCGAGCAGGTTCAGGATCTGCGCCTGGATCGACACGTCGAGCGCGGCCACGGCCTCGTCGAGCACGATCACCGACGGATTCGCGGCGAGAGCCCGGGCGATGGCGACGCGCTGCCGCTGTCCGCCGGAGAGCTGGTGCGGGAACTTCTGCCAGAACTGGGGACCGAGCCCGACGCTCTGCAGGATGTCCTGCGCGGTCTTCTTCGCGCTGCCCGCGCTCCGCCCCGCACCGTCGGCGTGCAGCGCGACCGACGACGCGATCGTGTCGATGATCCGCTGGCGGCCGTTCAGCGAGGAGTACGGGTCCTGGAACACGTACTGCACCTCGCGGGCCCAGCGGCGCCGGTCGGACAGGTGCCGGACGCCCCTGACCCGCGACTCGCCGTTGACGGTGAGCTCCCCGCCGGTGAGGGTCTCGAGCCCCACCAGCATCCGCGCGACCGTCGTCTTGCCGGAACCCGACTCGCCCACGATCGCGAGGCACTCGTCGGGGTGCAGCTCGAACGAGACGTCGTCGACGGCGACGATCGGCTGCGCCTTCTTCACACCGCGGGGGGCGGGGAAGATCTTGTGCAGGTTGTTCGCGACGATGATCGGGCTCGTGGCTGCGCCCGTGCGCGTGCCCATGCTCGTGGAGCTCATGCGAGGGCCTCCGCCTTCAGTTGTTCGTGCAGCTCGCGGTTGTAGGTGAGCACCGGCAGGCGCTCGGCGCGCTCGTCGATGCTCGGGCGGGCCCCCAGCAGCTCGATCGTGTAGGGATGCGTCGGCGCGGTGTACACGTGCGCCCCCTGCTCCACGATCTCGCCCGCGTACATGACCGCGAGGCGGTCGGTGCACGCCGCCGCGAGCTCCAGGTCGTGGGTGATGAACAGCAGGGACATCCCGCGGGCCTTGCGCTGCTCCTCGATGATGGCCATCACGTCGGACTGGGCGGTGACGTCCAGGGCCGTGGTGGGCTCGTCGGCGAGGATGAGCCGGGGCTCGGCGAGCAGCACGCTCGCGATCATGACACGCTGCAGCAGACCGCCGGACAGCTCGTGCGGGTACTGCCGCAGGCGGGCTTCGGCGTTGCGCACGCCCACCTCGTCGAGCAGCTGCACCGCACGCCTCTCGGCATCCTGCCGGGTCACGCCGCGGTCGCGGCACAGCGCCTCGGTGAGGAAGTCGCCGACCGTGTGCACCGGGTTGATGTGGGCGCGGGGATCCTGGAAGATCATGCCCACGTCGGTCTGCCGGTAGCGGCGCAGCGCCCGCGCGTTCATCCCGAGCACCGGGGTGCCGTCGAACGTGATCGAGCCCTCCACCCGGAACGCCCGGTCGAGCATGCGGGTGATCGCCCGCGTGGTCAGCGACTTGCCCGAGCCGGACTCGCCCACGAGGCCCAGGGCCTCGCCGGGGGCGATCTCGAAAGAGACGCCGTTGAGCAGCACCTGCGAGCTGCGCTTGAGCTCCAGCGTCGCCCTCACGTCGTCGAGCTTCAGAAGAGGCGCGTTCATCACATGGCCCTCGCATTCGACAGGAGGCGGTCGCCGATGACGGTGACGCACCAGACGATCAGCACGATCAGGATGCCGGAGTAGATCGCCTCGCCCGGGTACCCGCGCAGGGCCGAGTCGAAGCCGCTCTTGACCATGAGGCCGAGGTCCGCGGCGGGCGGCTGCACGCCGAGACCGAGGAACGAGACCGCGGCGAGGTCGATCACCGCGAACCCGAGCGACGACACCGCCTGCGCGATGACGATCGGCTGCACGTTCGGCAGGATCTGCGTGGTCGTGATCGCGACGCCCGAGTGCCCCTGCAGCCAGGCGGCCGACACGTACGGCATGTTCCGCTCGCGCAGGGCTGCGCCGCGCACCACGCGGGCGACGTACGGCACGTAGGCGACCGCGAGACCGCCGACGACGGTGAACAGGCTCGGGCCCCACAGCGCCACCGCGATGAGGCCGAAGACGATGCCGGGCACCGAGAACAGGATGTCGAGCACCCACACGATGACGGCATCCGTCTTGCGGCCGCGCCACGCCGCGACGAGCGCGAGGATCGTGCCGACGACGGTCGAGAGCAGGATCACGAGCGCCGGTCCGACGAGGGTGATCCGCGCGCCGTACATGAGCCGGGACAGGATGTCGCGGCCGAGGGCGTCGGCGCCGAGCAGGTGCGCGGCACCCGGACCCGAGAGCGCGTAGTTCAGGTCGGGGAAGTCCGGGTCGTACGGTGCGAGGAGCGGGGCGAACACGGCGGCGAGCACGATGATCGCGAGGATCACGCAGGCGATGCTGCCGAGCACGCCGAACCGGTCGATGTAGCGCTGCCACCACACGAGCGTGCGGCGCTGCGAGGCATCCTTCGCGACGGCGAGGGTCGTCGTCTTCAGGCTCATTTCCTGCTCCCCAGCGAGATGCGCGGGTCGATGAACGTGTACAGCACGTCCACGATCGCGTTGATCACCACGAACGCGACGACCAGCACCAGCACCACGGCCTGCACGACGGCGAAGTCGCGCTGCAGGATCGCCTTCACCAGCAGCGAGCCGAGACCGTCGAGCGCGAACACGTTCTCGACGACGACGGCGCCGGCGATGAGGGTCGCGATGGTCAGGCCCAGCACCGTGGTGATGGGGATCAGGGCGTTGCGCAGCACGTGCCGGCGGATGATGACCCCGGTCGACAGGCCGCGCACGGTGGCGGTCTGCACGTGCTCGCGCACCTGCTCCTCGTTGACGGCGGCCTTGGTGATGCGGATGAGATAGGCGGCGGATGCCACGCTCAGCGTGATCGCGGGAAGCGTCAGATGCCAGAGCGTGTCGAGGCCTCCGCCGCCGACGCCGAACGTCGGGAACCAGCCGAGGCTGACCGCGAAGAGGCTGATCAGGGCGACGCCGATGACGAACACCGGGGCGGACAGGCCGACCGCCGCGAGCGACGAGATGACCTGGTCGACCCAGCCGCCGCGCAGGGCGGCGATGGTGCCGAACACGACGCCCACCACGGCGATGATGACCGCGGACAGGGCCACGAGCCCGATCGTGGTGCTCGCGCGGGTGTCGATGAGGTTCGACACCGGCATGCGGTACACGATCGAGTAGCCGAGGTTCCCGTGCAGTACGTCGCCGAGCCAGCTGACGTAGCGCACGATGAACGGGTCGTCGAGGTGGTACTCCCGGGTGACGGCGGCAACCTGTGCAGGGCTGCCGCCGCGTGGCCCGAGGATGTACGCCAGGGGGCTGCCCGGCGCCAGGTACAGCAACCCGAACACGAGGAACGAGGTCACCAGCAGTACCAGGAGCAGCCCCCCGAAGCGGCGCAGAACGTAAGAGCCGAGAGACATCGTTCCTACTTGGTGCCGCCGAGCGCAGCGGCCCACGGGCCGTACAGGTAGGCGAAGGATGCCGTCGCACCGGAGATGCGCTTGTTCTGGATGAGGGTCGTCGGCTCGAACGCCAGCGGGATCCACGGCAGGCCGGCCGTGACCTTCTTCTGGATCTCCACCGTCAGGTTCGCGCGCTGCGTCTCATCGGTGGTCTGCAGGGCCTGCGCGATCTCGGAGTCGGCGTCGTTCCAGTTGATGTAGTCGTGGCTGTTTCCGGACTGGAAGAAGCTGTAGATGTTCAGCGGGTCGGCGAAGTCCGAGTAGTTCGTCGTGAAGAACCCGTCGAGGCCCTTGCGCGCGGTCTTGTCGAAGTAGAGGTTGCCGAACTGCTCGACCGGGATCACGTTGGTCTGCACGTTCAGGCCGATCGCCTGCCCGGCGGCCTGGATGAGGCTGGCGGTCTGCTCGTGCACGGCCGAGCTGCCCTGGACGGCGAGCACGATCGGAGCCTTGGGGGATCCGGCCTCCTCGACGAGCTTCTTGGCCTTGGCGATGTCGGGCGAGACGCTGAAGGACTTGTAGGCCGCGGCGAACGTGTCCTTCGCGTAGCCCCACGTGGCCGGGCCGGCGAGGGTCGGCGCAGGGATGCCGGCGCCCTGGAAGACGACCTTGGTGAGCGCGGTGCGGTCGATCGCGAGCGACAGGGCCTCACGGATCTTCTGGTCGCCCATGACGCCGTTCGGGTTGATCGCCGCGAGCGTCCAGAACACGAACGACTTGCCGAACGTGGTGGTCACGTTGCTGCTCTTCTCGAGCTGCGCGAGGCCCGCCGGAGGCAGGTAGAAGAACTGGCCGTCGACGTTGCCGCTGCGAAGCGCGTTGACCGCGGTCGACTCGTCGGCGATGAAGCTGAAGGTGATCTGCTTCACCTTGGGCTTGATCGTCGAGTCCCAGTAGTCGTCGTTGCGCTCGAGCGTGAGGCTCTTGCCGGAGCTCCACGACCCGAACTTGAACGGGCCGGTGCACATGACGCCCCCGGTCGGGGTGCCGAACGCCTGGCCGCCCTTGACGGCGGCCGCCTTCTCGACGACGGCGCCGGCGGCGGATGCCATGGCCTGCGTGAACAGCACGTCGGGCTGCTTGAGGGTCACGGTCACCTGCAAGGGCCCGGTGGCCTTCACCGAGGTCACATTGTGGAAGTAGTCCGACCAGTAGGTCTTGGCGGTCGGGCCGACCTGGCGCTCGAGCGAGTAGGCGACGTCCTCGGCGGTCATCGTCTTGCCGTCCCAGAACTTCACGTTCGGGCGGATCGTGTAGACGATCGTCTTGTCGCCGTCGGAGGTCTGCACGTTCGTGGCGAGACCCGGCTCGGTGGACAGGTCGGGCTTCATGCGGATGAGGCTCTCGCACATGTTCGCCGTGGCGGTGTTCTCCGCGTAGTTCCAGGTGAACTGCGGGTCGATGGACGACGGCTCGTACGGCAGGTTCCAGTTGACGTTGGCGATCTCGGTCGTGCCGGCGGGCGTGCCGGCGGCGAGGTCGTTCATGTTGACGGCCGTGGCCGACGGGGCGGACGCCGGGGACTTGCCGGAGCAGCCGGTGAGGGCGAGGCCGGCGACCGCGACGACCGCGATGCCGGCTTTGGTGAGCTTGGAAACCACGAGAACTCCTGTGTGCTGTGTGGTCGGGTGGGTTGGGTGTGGGTGGGGATCGGGGGAGGATCAGCGGATGTCGTGGCCGTGGCGCACGACGCGAGTGGGAGCGGGACGGTCGACGACGAGCTGTGCGATCGTCGGCACGTCGAATTCGAGACGGGTCGGGCTTGTGGCCGTCACGTCGGAGGCGATGTCGGCGATGCCGAGCATCCGGGCGCCCTCGACCGAGGCGATGCGCCAGCAGCGTTCGAGGTCGGGGTCGGTGATGGCGCCGGTGCGGTAGCCGAGCAGGTGCGCTCGGTCGACCATCGACCCCGTGCCGTAGGGGCTCCAGCTGTCGCGCACCCCGTCGGAGCCGGCGGCCACCCGCACGCCGTGCGCCTCGAGCAGGGCGAGGTCCGGCACGGGGTCGGGTCCGAGCGCGCAGGTGGCGATCCAGACCCCGGCGTCGGCGACCGCGTCGAGGGTCTCGCGCAGGCTCGGCAGCGAGCCGTCGCACAGGGCGAAGGCGTGCGGGATGGTGACGTGTCCCTGCATCCCGGCGGCCTTGGTTCGGGCGGCGATCTCGCGGATCTCGGCGAGACCCTGCTCGCCGCCGTCGTGCAGGTGGATGTCGAGGTCGCGGGAGGCATCCTGCGCCATTCCGAACACGGCGTCGAGGTGACCGTGCAGGTCGTCCTCGAGCCCGATCGGGTCGATGCCGCCCACGATGTCGGCGCCGGCGTGCAGCGATGCCGCCATCAGGTCGGCGGTGCCCGGGTTGGTGAGCAGGCCGAACTGGGGGAAGCAGACGATCTGCACGTCGAGGGTGGGGATGCGCTCGGCCGCGGCGCGCACGCCTTCGATGTGGGCGAGCCCCACCTCGGTGCCGACGTCCACGTGCGCGCGCATGGCGAGGGTGCCGTTGCGGTGCGCGTGGCTGAGCAGCGCGAACGCGCGCTCCTCGACGGAGTGGGTGTACTCGCTCAGCGCCTTGATGTTGTTGCCGATGAGGTCGGCGAGGGTCTCTGCGGGGCGGCGTTTCATCCAGGGGTCCGACCAGCTCGACTTGTCGGGGTGGATGTGCGCATCGACGAGTCCCGCGGCGATCAGCGGGGTGGGTGCGGCTGCCATGCGAGGGGCCCTTCTTCGGCTTCGGTGCCGATTTCTGTCTGTTCTTCATTGAACATCAGACATCTGACTATATGATCACCTTACATCACTCGAGGACGAGAATGGCAAGCATGAAACCGATCGAGCGGCGATCGCTCGTAGACACAGTCGTCAGCGCGCTCCAAACCCAGATCGTGACGGGGGAGTGGGACATCGACGACCGCATCCCCACCGAGGCGGAGCTCGTCGCCCAGCTCGGCGTCAGCCGATCCTCCGTGCGCGAGGGCGTGCGGTCGCTCGTGCAGCTCGGGCTGCTCGAGACCCGGCAGGGCGACGGCACCTACGTCGTGGCGAAAGATCCCACCCAGGTCGCGCTGCGCCGCGCCCTCACCGGCGCCGATGCGCGGGAGGTCATGCGCGTGCGCCAGGCCCTCGACGCGCTCGCCGCCCGCGAGGCCGCGCGCAACCGCACCGACGACGACGTCGCGCATCTCACCGCGCAGCTGCGTGCGCGCAGCGCCGCGGCGGAGCGTGGCGACAGTGCGGCGTTCACCCGGCACGACGTCGCGTTCCACATCGGCGTGGTCGCGGCATCCCACAACACGCTGCTGGCCGGCATCTACGCGAGCTTCGACGCGTCCCTGCACACCGCCGTGATGAGCAACGCGGCGCCGTCGATGCTGATCGACGGCACGCCCGCCGACCGGCACAAGGCGCTGCTGCAGGCGATCGCCGACCGGCGTCCGGATGCCGCGGGCGAGGCGGCCCTCGCCGTCGTCGTGCGCAGCGAGCAGCTGATGGACTCCGACTCCCCGGACGCGGCCGAGGACTGAGCCGATCCCCTCATCGCCGTCAGCGGCGGATACCCCGCTCCAGGGATTCCTCGTAGGCGGTGACGGCGGCGAGCGTGTTCAGCTCGTGCCGGCACGCGGTCGATTCGATGAGCTCGGGGTCGGCTCCGGCCTCGATGAGGTCGAGGATCGCGTCGTGCTCGGCGATGGAGATCACCGCGCGTCCGGGGGCGTACCAGATGCCCGACCGGCGGATGAGCTCCAGACGCGTCCACTCCGCCTGCACGAGCTCGCTCAGGCGCCCGTCGTCGCAGTGCGAGCAGATGAGCTCGTGGAACGTCCGGTTCAGGCCGCTGAAACGCAGCGGGTCGCGCCACGGCACGGAGCTGATGCCGTGCTCGCGCCCCAGCGCGTCGATCACGAGGCGGTGGCCGGGGCCGAAGGTCGCGCTGGGACCTGAATAGTCAATGCCATTGACAGATCATCTGCGGATCGTGCACACTGGTGAGGCTCATCGC
>NZ_DATEJS010000173.1:0-7836 GCF_035277845.1 Microbacterium sp. | reverse complement strand
CTCAACGACCGGGGGAAGAGGGACGCGCGACAGGATGCTGCGTTTCGGCTCGCTTCGCTCGCTCAACGACCGGGGGAAGAGGGACGCGCGGAAGTGACCGCGTTTCGGCTCGCTGCGCTCGCTCAACGACCGGGGGAAGAGGACGCGCGACAGGATGCTGCGTTTCGGCTCGCTTCGCTCGCTCAACGACCGGGGGAAGAGGGACGCCGGGGCGTCAGGCGGGGGCGTGGGACTGCAGGAACTCGTAGACGTCGGTGGCGTCCACGCCGGGGAACGCGCCGGTGGGCAGGGTCGCGAGCAGCGTGCGCGGGGTGCGCACGTTCGGCCAGGAGGCGGCGCGCCAGGCGTTCTCGAGCTCCGCGGGGGCGCGGCGGCAGCACACTTCGTCGGCGTGCTTGGAGACGCCGCGGTTGGGGGTGTCGCGTCCGAGGAACCACTTCGTGTCGTCGAACCGCACCCCGACGGACACGGAGTGCGCGCCCTCGCTCGACATCTCCACGCGGGCGGTGCACCAGTAAGTGCCGTTTCCGGTGTCGGTGTACTGGTAGTACGGGTTGAACTTGTCGGGGGTGTCGAACACCACGCGGGACGTCCACTTGCGGCAGCACAGCTGCCCCTCGATCGCGCCGAGGCGGTCGGTCGGGAAGTTCACGTCGTCGTTCTCGTACGCCTTCGTGATGGTGCCCGACTCGTGCACCTTCAGGAAGTGCACGCGCAGACCCAGGTGGCGCGTCGCGAGGTTCGTGAACCGGTGCGCCGCCGTCTCGTACGACACGGCGTACGTGTCGCGGAGGTCCTCGATCGAGATCGCCCGGTCTTTCTTGGCATCCTGCAGCACGGGCACGACGTGGGCCTCGGGCATCAGCAGGGCGCCGGCGAGGTAGTTGGTCTCCACTCGCTGCCGCAGGAAGTCGGCGTAGCTCGTCGGCTCCGCGTGCCCCAGGATCTGGCTCGCGAGCGCCTGCAGCACCGCGGTGCGCGGGTCGCCGTGGGTCGTCAGCCGACTCGACAGGTAGAGCCGTCCGTTGCGCAGATCGGCGACGCTGCGGGTGGTCTGCGGCAGGTCGGGCACGTAGTGGATCGAGAACCCCAGGTGCGCGGCGATGTCGGACGCCCCGCGCTGGGTCAACGGGCCGCCCGGGTGGTCGATCGCGTCGAGGATGCCGCGGGCCTGCGCCTCGAGGTCCTCGAAGTAGTTGTCCCTCGTGCGCATCAGCCGGCGCAGCTCGACGTTCGCGCGCCGGGCCTCCTCGGGCGTCGCCGCCCGCTCGTCGCGCAGCCGGTCGATCTCGGCGTGCAGCGCCAGCATCGCCCGCAGGGCCTCGGTCGGCACGGCCTTGCCGATGCGGAACGGCGCGATGCCGAGCGCCTGGAAGGTCTGACCCTTCATGGCGCGCTCGAGCGCCAGCTCCGCCTCGCCGCGCTCGTCGAGCGGCTGCGCCTCGAGCACGTCGTCGAGGCTCGCGCCCAGCGCCCGGGCGATCGCCTGCAACAGGGTCAGCTTCGGCTCGCGCTTGCCGGTCTCGATCATCGACAGCTGGCTCGGCGCGCGGCCGATCGCCGCTGCGAGCTCGTCGAGGGTCATGCCGCGCGCGGTGCGCAGGCCCCGGATGCGGCGGCCGAGCGCCAGGGCGTCGAGCTCTTCGTCGAGGTCCGTCATGGAGGCGATTGTTCCTCAGAAACAGAAGATCGGCAACTCTTCACAGTCGATCTGGTCTTTTCGGGTCGGATTCTTCACTCATCGTGGTCTCAAGCCACCCATCCTCGGTCGTTGAGCGAGCGAAGCGGTGACGAAACGCGTCGGCTCACTGCGTTTCGTCTCGTCGCTTCGCTCCTCACTCAACGACCGGGGCTCAGCAAAGGACCCCGATCATGACTCTTCTCATCGACTCCCCGACCATCGAGCTGGCGGGTGCGAACGCAGCAGACCACCCGCACATCCTCACCCCCGACGCCCTCGCGTTCGTCGCCGAGCTGCACGACCGGTTCGACCGGCGCCGCCGCGATCGCCTCGCCGACCGCCTGCGGCAGAATTTCCGCATCGGCAACGGCCACGACCCGGCCTTCCCGGACGACACCGACCACATCCGCCAGGATGCCTCGTGGCAGGTCGCCGGTCCCGGCCCGGGCCTCGAAGACCGCCGCGTGATCATCAGCGGACCGGTCGACACGGCATCCACCCGCCGCGCCCTGACCTCGGGCGCCAAGGTGTGGCTTGCCGACCTCGAAGACGGCACCTCCCCCACCTGGCGCAACCTCGCCGGGGCGCAGTCGACCCTGGCCGCCGCGATCCGCCACCAGCAGCCCGGCGACGGCAGCCCGACGATCGTGCTGCGCCCGCGCGGCTGGCACATGCCGGAGCGCCACGTGCAGTACACGGACCGGGCCGGCATCCGGCGCGACGCATCCGGCGCCCTCGTCGACTTCGGCCTATACGTGCACCACAACGCGCAGGCTCTCATCGCCGCGGGCCGCGGGCCGTACTTCTCGCTGCCGAAGATCGAGGGCGCCGAGGAGGCGCGCCTGTGGAACGACGTGTTCGCGTTCACCGAGGAGCGGCTCGGGATGCCGCACGGCACCATCCGCGCCATGGTGCTCATCGAGACCCTCCCGGCCGCGTTCGAGATGGAGGAGATCCTCTTCGCACTGCGCGACTACTGTGCGGGCCTCACCGCAGGCCGCTGGGACTACCTGTTCTCGATCATCCGCGCGTACCGCGGCCGCAGTGCCCGGTTCGTGCTGCCCGACCGCAACGAGGTCACCGCATCCGTGCCGTTCCTGCACGCGTACACCGAGCTGCTGGTGCAGACGTGCCACCGGCGCGGGGCGCACGCGATCGGGGGCCTCACGACCGCGGTGCTCGACGGGCGGGATGCCGCGGGCGAGCTCGACCGCATCGCCGCCGACAAGCGCCGCGAGGCCGAGGAGGGCTTCGACGGCACCTGGGTCGCGAACCCCCGGCTCGTGCCGGCCGCCGAAGCCGAGTTCGACGCCGTGCTGGGCGCCGACCCGAGCCAGCGGGACCGCCAGCGCGGCGACGTCGAGGTGACCGCCCACCAGCTGATCGACGTGCGCATCGGCCGGCCGATCACCACGGCGGGCGTGCACGACAACGTGTCCACCACCATCCGGTACCTGGAGTCATGGCTGCGCGGCGTCGGCTCGGTCGTCATCGACGGCCAGCTCGAGGACGCGTCCATCGCCGAGATCTCGCGGGCGCAGGTGTGGCAGTGGGTGCACCAGGGCCAGAGCACGCAGGACGGCACCCCGATCACCCGCGGGTACATCGAGCGGACCATCGACCAGGTGCTGCGCGAGGTCGCACGGCATCCGTCCGACCGCTACTCGGACGCGGTCGAGATCTTCCGCGAGGTCGCCCTCGGCGACGACTTCCCGGCGTTCCTGACGCTCGCCGCCTACGACCGCTACCTGATCGCGTCCGAGTGACCGGACCCCGAACGACATCCCGGCAAGACGAAGGAGAGAAGCAATGACCGCTTACAACGACGACATCGACGACATCCGCACGCTCAAGGAACAGAACGGCTCCGGCTGGGACGCCATCGACCCCGAGTCGGTCGCCCGCATGCGGGCGCAGAACCGCTTCCGCACCGGGCTCGAGATCGCCCAGTACACGGCCGACATCATGCGCCGCGACATGGCCGAGTACGACGCGGACTCGTCGGTGTACACCCAGTCGCTCGGCGTGTGGCACGGGTTCATCGGGCAGCAGAAGCTCATCTCGATCAAGAAGCACCTGAAGTCGACGAACAAGCGCTACCTCTACCTGTCCGGGTGGATGGTCGCCGCCCTCCGCTCGGACTTCGGCCCCCTTCCCGACCAGTCGATGCACGAGAAGACCGCGGTGCCGGCGCTCATCGAGGAGCTGTACACGTTCCTGCGCCAGGCGGACGCACGCGAGCTGGATCTGCTGTTCACCCAGCTCGACCGGGCGCGCGCGGCCGGAGACGAGACGGGAGCGGAGTTCATCCAGTCGCAGATCGACAACCACGAGACCCACGTGGTTCCGATCATCGCCGACATCGACGCCGGCTTCGGCAACCCCGAGGCCACGTATCTGCTGGCCAAGAAGATGATCGAGGCGGGCGCCTGCGCCATCCAGATCGAGAACCAGGTCTCGGACGAGAAGCAGTGCGGTCACCAGGACGGCAAGGTCACGGTTCCGCACGAGGACTTCATCGCGAAGCTCAACGCCGTCCGGTACGCGTTCCTCGAGCTCGGCATCGAGAACGGCGTCATCGTCGCCCGCACCGACTCGCTCGGCGCCGGCCTCACGCAGAAGCTCGCCGTCACGCATCATCCCGGCGACCTCGGCGACCGGTACAACTCGTTCCTCGACGTCGAGGAGATCTCCGAGGCCGACCTCGGTGACGGCGACGTCGTCATCAAGCGCGACGGCAGACTGCTGCGCCCCAAGCGTCTCGCGAGCAACCTGTACCAGTTCCGCCCCGGCACCGGCGAGGAGCGCGTCGTCCTGGACTGCATCACGTCGCTGCGCAACGGCGCCGACCTCCTCTGGATCGAGACCGAGAAGCCGCACGTCGAGCAGATCGCCGGCATGGTCGATGCGATCCGCGCGGAGATCCCGAATGCGAAGCTCGTCTACAACAACAGCCCGTCGTTCAACTGGACGCTCAACTTCCGCCAGCAGGCGTACGACGCGCTGGCCGAGCAGGGTCAGGATGTGTCGGCGTACGACCGCAGCGACCTGATGAGCGTCGAGTACGACGACACGGAGCTGGCACGCCTCGCCGACGAGAAGATCCGCACCTTCCAGCGCGACGGCTCCGCCCGGGCGGGGATCTTCCACCACCTCATCACCCTGCCGACGTACCACACGGCCGCCCTGTCGACCGACGATCTCGCCAAGGGGTACTTCGGGGACGAGGGCATGCTCGCCTACGTGCGTGGTGTGCAGCGTCGCGAGATCCGCGAGGGCATCGCCACGGTCAAGCACCAGAACATGGCCGGCAGCGACATCGGCGACAACCACAAGGAGTACTTCGCCGGCGACGCCGCCCTCAAGGCCGGCGGTCAGCACAACACGATGAACCAGTTCGGCTGAACGCGGCAGCTGGAGTGGGCAGGATGCGGCGACCCGCACCCTGCCCACTCCTGTGAACGCGGTGAGGTCGCCGGCCGGCCAGCGCAGCCGCTCGTCCGGGCTGACGTCTCAGCCGAGCCGTTCGAGCGCCCACTCCCAGTCGATCCGCTCCTGCTCGAGTCGCACGGCCGGGCCGAAGCGATCAGTGACGAGGTCGTCGTACAGGCTCTGCTCGGCGGCATCCAGTCGCGGCAGCGCCGCATTCGTCGGTGTGCCCTCCGCGACCCACCGCGCACGGTGGCGGAGCAGAGTCTCGCGGTCCATGAGGATCGAACGAGCATGCGGCAGCCAGGCGCGCACCCGGTTCAGGATTCCGAAACCGTGCGTGTCGAGGTCGCCCCAGTACCGCACCGGAACGTCGGCGAGCCACGGCAGCGACGCCGGCTGGTCGGCGTCGTACCCCTTGCCCCACAGCACCACTCCCCGCGGACGCACCGGAACGCTGAGGTACGTGATCTCGTTCTCGACGATGAGGACGTCGGCGGGACGGGCCGAGACCGCCTGCAGTTCGTCGACACGCAGCGACATCTCGCTGAGAGCCGGCGGAAACCCGAACACCGCCGGATCGAACCGCATCCGCACCATCTGCGGTTTGGCTGTGAGTCCGAGGTCACGCGTGAATCCGGTAGCGGTCGCGGAAACCCCGAGCATCTCGGCGAGCGGCCCGCGGTGGCGTTCGATGAACTTGGTGTCGACGCGCGGCGCGGCCACCTGCCGGAGGTACTGCCCCGTCCCCCGCGCGCCGACCAGCCATCGGTGGGCGGCGAGCATCGCGGCCCATTCGTCGGCGACGGCGATCGCGTCCTGCGGATGTGCAAGAGCCCAGTCGCGCGGCACGGGGTCGCCGGCCGACATTGCGACGAGCTCGCGGAGCAGCTCGGCGGATGCCGCGGTGCCGAGCAGCTGCCAGGCCTGGGCGTAGGTCGAGACGACCGCCCGGGCGGGCACCTGGGTCGCCCCGACGAGACGCCCGCCGATCCGCATGGACTGCACCGCGTACGCGCGGCCCTCGCGGGATCCGTGGACGACGGCATCCACCCAGCCGCGCGCCGCATCGAAATGCTCGCCGAGGTCGGCTGCGGAGGGATGCCGTAGCGGAACGTCGATGGTCGGAAAGGGATCCCCGACGGCGAACGCCCGCGGGAGGGTGCCGTCGACCCAGCGCCGGCGCACCGCGTCGCGGATGCCGTCGAGGCCGGTCCACCGCGCGGGATCGGTCACGATCGCGCCGCCACGGCCGCGAGTGCGGCAGCCCGCTGCTGTTCGCGGAACTCCTCGATCGACAGGGTCTGCACCCGAGATGCCGCGCCGGTGGGATTGTCGACGAAGCCGATCGCCCGCACGTACGGCTCGATCACGTGGACCTTCTGCAGCGGCGTGACGATCAGCAGCTGCAGTCCCAGCTTCGCGAACAGCTCGAGTGCGTAGCGCGTCGAGGCATCCGACCCTCGCCCGAATGCCTCGTCGATCACGACGAACCGGAAGTCGCGGGATGCCGCCGCACCCCATTGCAGCTTGAACTGGTAGGCGAGCGAGGCCGCGAGGATCGTGTACGCGAGCTTCTCCTTCTGACCGCCGGATTTGCCGTCGGAGTCGGTGTAGTGCTCGAACTCCTCGCCGGTCTCGCGGTCCTGCTCGCTCGCGGCGAAGGTGAACCAGGTGCGCACGTCGGTCACTCGACGCGTCCAGGCACGGTCGCTGTCGGCGTGCCCCTCCCGACCCTTGAGGCGCTCGATGAGCGCACGGATCTCGGTGAACTGACGCTCGGGATCGCCGCCCTCCGCCGCGAGTGCATCGCTCGTCGCATCGCGCAGATCCGCACGGAACTGACGCACATCCTGGTTCACGGTCGGCTCGGCGGTCAGCACGATGATGCGCCCGGGGTTGTAGTCGATGGCGCGCAGCGCCTGGTTGATCGTCTCGATGCGCAGGCGGATCTCGTCGGCCTGCTTGCGCAGCCAGGCGTGGAACCCGACGAGTTCACGCACCGCGTTGGTCTTCAGCTGGTGCCGGAACTCGCTCTCGAACCGCGGCAGGTCGTCGCGCTGCACCCGGTCGTGCAGAGCCCGGAACTCGTCGATCGCCCGGATGTCGGCATCCATCTCGTCGCGCAGAGCCGGCCACTTGCGCAGGAACTCCGCCATCTGCTGCTGGATGCTGGTGGTGTAGCCGTTCATCTCGCGCTGCGCGGCGTCGATCCCGCTGTTGAGGCCGGTGACGAGCGTCTGCGCGAGGCGGTCGCAGCCCTCGATGGTGCGGATGTCCCGCCGACCCGCACGTTCGGACAATCTCACGTACAGTGCACGCGCCCGCCCGAGCATCCGCTCGTCGAGTGCCGCGAGCGTGTCGCGCTCGCGATCCCGCCGGGCCTCGAGCCCCTCGCGAGTCGTGCGCAGCGCACTGATCCTGCTGATCGCATCCTCGTACTCGTTGCGCAGCCGCTCGTCTTCGGCGTCGAGTCCCGCCAACTGCTCGTCGATGGCCGCGAGCCTGCTGGAGCCGGCGATCAGCGTCTGCCGTTCGCCTTCGAGGGTGGCCAGCTGCGCCGCCGCCGTCATGACGTCGAGGGCGGGCCAGTTCGGATACTGCTCGAGAGCCGCGAGCGCGTGCGCGCGACCCGCGAGGGCGGCGGCATCCGCGTCGATCGCGGTGAGCTGTCGCTCGATGTCGGCGAGGGCGGCATCGTGGCTCTCGAGCTCGCCGCGCAGCGC
>NZ_DATEJS010000172.1:0-5301 GCF_035277845.1 Microbacterium sp. | reverse complement strand
GGCCGGCAGGGCGGCCGCCATCAGCGGCTGCGGTGTCGTGCCCGCGTCACCGCCGGTCGAGTCCGTCGAGCCACCGGTGGATCCGGTGGAACCCGTGCCGCCGGTGGACCCCGTCGAACCCGTGGATCCGGTGTCACCGGTTGAGCCCGTGGAACCCGTCGAGCCGGTGGCGCCCGTCGATCCGGTCGAACCCGTCGACCCGGTCGAACCGGTGGAACCCGTCGAGCCGGTGGAACCCGTCGCGCCGGTCGAACCCGTCGACCCGGTCGAACCCGTGGAACCGGTGCCGGCCTTCGAGGTCGTGCCCGACGTGCAGGTGACCGAGTTGCCGTCGGCGGAGCGCACGCAGTGCATCTGCGAGCTCGTGGTCGGTGTCGTGCTCGGGGTCTTTGTCGTCGTCTTGGCCGGCGTCGTCGTCCGGATGACGGTGGTGTGCGTGACCGAGGCGGCGGCGCGGGCGGCGGCCTGCTGTCGGGCGACCAGGGCGGCGTTGCGCTGCGCCTGGAGCTTCGCCTCGCGCACCTTGGCGTCGTAGATCGCCTTCTGGCGGAGGTACTCGCGGTAGGCGGCGAGGTACTTCGTGCGGTCGGCGACCGCCTTCTGCCACGCGAGCTCGGCCGCGACATACGTGTGGAACTGGGCGATGTCCGCCGGGGTCGCGCCGGTCGCCGTCGCGGCGGGACGAGCGGCCGGCCGCAGAGGTGCGGCGACCGCCACGGTCGGCAGCGACAGTGCGAGCGCGGTCACGCAGGCGACGAGGATCGCCGTGACACGAGTGTGCAGGCGATGCGTCAGCACCGACCGCGTCCGACCCGTTGGACGCGGCTTGCCTGCAGCCGTGTACGCGTGCACCAGAGCCCCCAAGCCCCCGAAATGCTGGTGACATGTCGCGCCGAAATCGCGACAGATGCGGGTCTACTCCTGCTCGTCGGCCGTCGTCAATACCCGCCGGCCAAGATTTTTCCGGCGTTCATCGGGCGATTGTCCCGCGTGAATCCGCGACTCGGGAGCATATGCCGCTGACGGAATGGGAGCGGTCGCATCGGATCGGGTCGAAGTCGCGGAATCCTCCGGCGTCATCGGTTGCAGAGCCCACTCACCTTCGGACGCCGCCGCGTCCATGGTCCGAGCGGCATGCATCCCCGGACCGGAAATCGGATGCGCTCGGCAGCGCACAATCGCTTCCGCCGGCGATGCGCGCACCGCGTCAGCCGGTGACGAAGGCGCGGTAGCGCTCGAGCGCAGCGCCGATCTCGGAGGCCGTCGCCGCACCGGGGGCGAGCAGCTCGGGCACCGGCTCATCGCCGTGACGACCGACGGCCGTCGACGCCACCCAGGACCCCACCACCTGGCCGTGCGCCACCAGGATCGGCCGCACCATGCCGTTCTTGCCGGGCCCGATCGGCGCCCGGAACTCGGGCGCGCACAGCGCGTCGCGGTCGGCGTAGGAGATGTAGTACTCCTCGAACGACGGCAGCGCGAAGACGGCCGGGGCATCCGGATCCGCCTGCGCGACCTCGGGTGCGACGAAGACGCCCTGGTCGACCTCGACCAGGTGCGCGGCGGCGGATTCCGCGGCCGCGCGCGCCGGGGTGAGCGCAAGCCCCGCCCACCACGCGAAATCCTCCGCGGTCGCGGGTCCGTGCGCGGCGACGAACCGCCGGAACAGGGCCGCCACCGGATCGGACGGCGTCGGAGCGCTCTGCGTCACCCAATCGTCGACGAGCACCACGTACTGCTCCCGCGTGACCCCGCTCCCGCGCGGCACGACGGGCCCCTGGCAGACGACCCCGTGCACCGCCAGCCCGTACAGCACGTTGCCGCCGCGCTGGTCGGCGGGGTCGACGCCGATCCCGCGCAGCACGTCGAACAGCTCCGCCCGGGTGAGACGTCCGCCGCCGGCGAGCGCCGCCCGCACCGCGGCCTCGCATCGGGCGAGCGTCGCCCCGTCGAGCCCGAGCCGGCGGTACTGGGGCGCGGCCTGCCGGTACTGGCGGTCGCCCGTGATGCCGACCACCCAGCGCAGATCCCGGGCCGGGATGATGTGCAGCGTGCCCCGCATCGTCCACGACCGCACGATCGTCCCGTCGTCGAACAGCGCGTCGACGTCGCGGATCGTCGGGCTCCCCGCCGTGCGGGATGCCAGCGCCCACCGGCCACCCCAGAACTCCTGGCTCTGCACGGCGAGCATGTGGTCCGCGGCTTCCGCCAGGGTCCGCGCGGGCGCCGTGAGCCGGTGCGATCGCAGCCGCAGCTCAGCGAGCCGGGCCTGCACCCCCGGTGCACTCACGGGTCGGGACTCGGCGACGGCATCCATTCCCGGAGTCTTGCACAGGCCCCCGACATCCACCCTCGCCCACCCCCGCTCGTTGAGGGAGCGAAGCGAGACGAAACGCCTCGCCCTCACGCGTCCAGGAACTCCCGCACCGCGGCACGGAACTCCGGGGTGTGCAGTGCCCGCAGGTGATCGCCGGGAACCTCGACGAACCGGGCGTCGGGCACCGTGGCCGCGAGGTCCCCGAGACCCGTGGTCAGCTCGTCGTCCCGGCCGCGGATGAAGAGCACCGGCACGTCCGGCACCCTCACGGTGGGATCGAACGGTTCGGATGCCAGCCCCTCGATGAGGTTCAGCACGGCGACCGGCTCGAGCCCGGGCAGCCGCACCATGCCGAGGATCATGCCGGTGTACGGATCGGCCGGGGCGTCCCCGGTCGCGAGCGCGCCGCGCGCCGACACGAGGTCGACGAGCCCGAACGGCTCGAACGGGCTGAGGCCTCCGAGGACCGCGCGGCGCACCCCGCCCCGCGCGATGAGGTCCCACGACAGCCGCGACCCGAGCGAATACGCGACGACGTCGACGACTCCTCCGGCCGCGGTCACGACATCCTGCAGCAGATCGACGATCGCGCTCGTCGGGAACGGGGCGTCCGGCCGGAACGACGTGCCGTGTGCGGGCAGGTCGACGCGATACACCTCGCGGCCGGGCAGGATGCCGGCCCATTCGGCATCCGGCCAGTCCACCCGGCCGCGCGACGCGAGCCCGTGCACGAACAGCACGGGCGGACCGGATTCCGCATCCGTCGCGGGAACACGGTGCACATGCAGCGGGGCGGTCATGGGTCATCCCTTCAGGCGGGCGAAGAACCCGTCCAGGTGCCATCTTCCCGGGCCATCGAAGACGGAAGGGGACGGTCGCCGTTTTATTCTATTCTTGGAAGGAATTCGTTCGCCGCTCCTCTTGTGTATCTCAAAGCTTTGTTCTATTATCGACGCATGGAGCCGGATCCGCACAGCTACCCAGAGGAGTGGGAGCCAGTGGAGTGGGCGCCGGACGGCATCGACCTGCTGCGGGACACCGAGAAGATGCTCAGCATCTACGAGGCGCAGCGCCTGCGGCACATCGAAGCCCTGCGTCTCGAGGCCGTCACCGAGGCGGCCGGCCACGGCCTGACGTCACCGGATGTCGCGGAGCGCTCGCTGCGGCTGGAGCTCGCCCTCGCGATGCGGGTCTCCGAGTACACCGCCGGAGCACTCATGGTGAGGGCGCAGTCGCTCGTGCACCGCTATCCCGCCGCATTGGAGTCCCTGTCGTACGCGGGCATGACCACGCAGCATGCCGCGTACCTGGTGACGGTGCTCGACAGCGTGCTCCCCGAGGTGCGAACTCGCGTCGTGCAGCGCGCGATCGCGCTCGCTGAGACGGAGCCGGTGGGCGTGTTCAAGCGCAAGCTCGCGCAGCTCGTCGAGCAGGCGCAGGCGCCGACGATCATCGAGCGGCACGAGGCCGCCCTGAAACGGCGGCGGGTGTGCGTCGAGGACGACCTCGACGGCATGGCGTGGCTGCACGCGTATCTCCCCGCCGTCGAGGCGCATGCGATCCACGGACGCATCACGGCCATCAGCAAGGCGGTCCTCCGCAGCAAGCCAGCGCACGCAGAGCCGGGCAGCGCGACGGACGCCGTTCAGCCGGACGCCGCGCAGAAGGATGCCGCCCAGAAGGATGCCGCCCAGCCGGATGCGGTCCAGGATCGTGCGCCGGATGACGGACGCACGCTCGATCAGGTCCGCGCCGACGTGCTCGGCGACCTCCTCATCGACGGAACCACGCCATCGCATCCCGAGGCGGCTCGCGGCATCCGCGCCGAGGTCATTGTCACCGTCCCGGCGCTGTCACTCCTCGACGATTCGCACGCGGCCGGCGCCGAACCGGCGGTGGTCGAAGGCGTCGGCCCCATCCCCATCACCCGGGCACGGGAGTTGTGCGGGGACTCCGGCGATTGGATGCGCATCCTCACCCATCCGGAGACGGGGATGGTGGTCTCGGTCGGGCGCGACAGATACCGGCCGCCCGCCGCGATCCGCAGGCTGGTGAGGTGGCGGGCAGGACGATGCATCGCGCCCGGCTGCGGCATGCCCGCAGACCGCTGCGAGCTGGATCATCGCGTCGAATGGGCTGAGGGCGGCGAGACCTCGGTCACCAATCTCGACCCGCTCTGCAAAGGCCATCACGTGGTGAGACACAACTCCCGGTGGAAGCTCGAACGCCTCGATGACGGCACGATCCGGTGGACGAGTCCGGCCCGTCGCGCCTATCTCGTCGAGCCGGAGCGGCGCGTCCCCGCGTTCATCCCGCCGCCCGACCCCGAGCCGGCTCCGTTCTGAGCAGCCGGCTCGGGCTCGAGCCGCGGCATCCGCCGGTCACCCGACCGCCGGCCCCCTGACCGCCGGTCTACGGCCAGTCGAACCCGGAGCACGATCCCCGGCTGATGTACGTCGAGGTGACGTCGCCCGCTGCGTCGATGAGGTCGGAGCTCCAGATGCGCACCTTGCCGGCGACTCCCCCGCCGTCCGCGTATCGCACCGTCAACACGGAACCCCCGTGATCCCACGACGTCATCGCGTTGCGCACGACCGCCTGGCTGCTCGACGTGCCGCTAAGCACATAGTCGGTCCCGAGCTCGTCGGTGAGGGTGACGTTCCGGTAGACGATGGTCTGCGTGTAGTGCCAACCGCCGAGCGCGTCCGTGTGGCTCTGCATGCTGAGCTTCTCGGTGCCGCCGGTGACGGCCAGGGTGTGGTCGCCGCACGGCAGGATGACGTTCGCCATCGAATACTCGTCGTGCGAGTTCGTGTGCCCGGTGGCAGCGGCATTCGCCGGCGCGGCAGCCAGCAGCATCCCACCGGCCATGACGGCCGCCGCGAAGCCGCAGCGGAGGACGAGTCGTTTCATGGGTTCCCTTCCGGGCCGTGTCCGCGCCCCGATGCACGGTCTGCGTCCAGGTCTACACCCGCGACTCAGAC
>NZ_DATEJS010000171.1:0-4052 GCF_035277845.1 Microbacterium sp. | reverse complement strand
CGGCCAGCACCCCCGCGAAGAGGTCCGGTTGGGCCTCGAGCTCCGCACCGGCGGCGATCGGTCCGACGTCCGGACTGTAGCCGCGCGCGACGACCCGGGCCAGCCGCGCGGACGGGGACGGCCAGGCGGCGACCAGCCCGTCGTAGAGCCGGGCGATCGTGGTCCAGTCCGTGTCCTCCCACGCGGCCGCCGTGGCGTGCAGGCCGGCGATCCCCGCCATCAGGGCGAACCGCCCGGTGCCGCTCTGCAGGGCGCGGGTCGCGAAGCCCTCCCCCTCCGCGATGAGGGCGGCATCCCACGCGGAACGGTCCGCGGTGGACAGCTCGACGAGGTCCCCGGCGGGGTCGAGCCGGGTCGACTGCCGCGCCTCGGTCAGCAGCAGCAGGCCGAGCAGCCCGGATGCCTCCGAGTCGCCCGGGCGGATGCGCACGGCGTCGCGGGCGAGCGCGATCGCGTCGGCGCGCAGCCGGGCGCTCGACTCGCCGGCCGGGGCCGCGTACCCCGTCGTGTAGACGAGCGAGATCACCGTGAGGGCATCCGGCAGGCGGCGGCTGACGTCCGCGTCGTCGTCCATCCCGAATCGGATCTCGGAGTCGTGCAGGCGCTTCTTCGCCCGCGTCAGCCGCGCGGCCATGGTCGCCTCCGGCACGAGCAGCATCGCCGCGACCTCGCGCGTGGGAATCGCGCACACGAACCGCAGGGCCAGGGCGATGCGCGCCTCCTCGGCCAGCTCCGGATGGCACATCATCAGGATCAGCTCGAGCCGTTCGTCGCCCGTGAAGACGAAGTCCGACATCTCGGTCTCCTCCACCAGCGGCGCCTGCGCCGCCAGCGCCGGAATCGCGCGGGCAGCGGTCTGGGCACGCCGCAGGTAGTCCACCGCGATGCGGCGGGCCGACGTCGTGATCCAGGCGGCCGGATTGCGCAGCACCGTCCCGGCGCGTTCCTGTGCGAGAGCCCGCAGGAACGCGTCGTGCACGGCGTCCTCAGCCAGTTGCAGATCGCCGGTGTAGTGCGCGACCGCGCCGAGGATGCGTCCGGCATCCTCGCGGTACGCGGCTTCGATGGCGGAGGTCACGTCCCCATTCAAGCGAAGCAGCGCGGTCGCGCACCACGGGAACGGTGCGTCAGGCGCTCGGCAGTTCGAGCACCGGGTAGAGCTCGAGCCAGCCCCCGGTCGGCACGAGGGCGGCGAGGTCCCGCGCTTGGGCGGGGGATTCCGCGGTGATCGTGTAGAACCCGGTGAGCACCTCCCGGGTCTCGCCGAACGGCCCGTCGGTGAAGACGGCGCCGGACTCGGACGGCGTGATGCGCGTCGCCTCGGACTGCGGGCGCAGCGGGGCGGAGGCGAGCACCTTCTGACCCGCCGCGACCACCGCCTCCTGGAAGGCGCGGTGGCCCGCCAGATCCATCTCGATCTGCTCCGCGGCCAGCGCCGAGGGATCCCACTCGGGCTCGCGGATGACGATCAGGTACTCGTCGGACATGTCGGTCTCCTTCGTCGTGCGGTGCCGGTCGGCCCGCTTCTCATGGAACACCGATACGACGTGCCCGGGGTGCCGGAATCGACAGCCCGGGCACGAATTCTCCGGATCAGTCCTCGGTGATGGCGATCTGGGCGAAGATGTCCGCGTCGATCGCCTGGCGCACCTCGTCCAGCAGCACCTCGTCGACCGGCGAGTCGACGGTCAGCACGGACAGCGCCTGGCCGCCCGCGGTCTGACGCGCGATCTGCATGCCGGCGATGTTGATGCCCGCGTCTCCGAAGCGCTGCCCGTACACGGCGACGATGCCCGGACGGTCGGTGTACAGCATGACGAGGTGGTGGCGCTCGATGGGCAGCTCCACGGCGTAGTCGTTGATGCCGACCAGCTTCTCGATCTGCTTCGGCCCGGTGAGGGTTCCCGACACGGCCAGCTGCGAGCCGTCGGAGAGGGCGCCGCGCAGCGTGATCACGTTGCGGTACTCGGGGCTGTCGCCGTCGACGATCAGTCGCACCTCGATGCCGCGCTGCTCGGCCAGCAGCGGCGCGTTGACGTACGAGACGGTCTCGCTGACGATGTTCGTGAACACGCCCTTGAGCGCCGCGAGCTTGAGCACGCTCACGTCGTAGTCCTGCAGCTCGCCGTGCACCTCGACGTCGAGGCTGGTCAGCGGCGACTGGCCGAGGGCCGAGAAGATCTGGCCGAGCTTCTCGACGAGCGGGATGCCGGGGCGCACGTACGGGTCGATGGCGCCGCCGGCGACGTTGACCGCGTCGGGGACGAGCTCGCCGCCGAGGGCGAGACGCACCGAGCGGGCGACCGAGATGCCCGCCTTCTCCTGCGCCTCGTCGGTGCTGGCGCCGAGGTGCGGGGTGACCACGACGTTGTCGAGCCCCAGGAGGGCGCGGGCGCTGCCGCCTTCGGCAGGCGGCTCGGAGGTGAAGACGTCGAGGCCGGCACCGGCGATCTCGCCTGCGACGAGGGCGGCGTGCAGGGCCTCCTCGTCGATGAGCCCACCGCGCGCGACGTTGACGACGTAGGCGGACGACTTCATCCTGCGGAACTGCTCGGCGCCGATCATGCCGGTCGTCTCGGGCGTCTTCGGCATGTGGATGGTGACGAAGTCGGACTGCTCCAGGAGCTCGTCGAGCGACACCAGCTGCACGCCGAGCTGCTGGGCGCGCGCGCTCGTGACGTAGGGGTCGTACGCGACGACCTTCACGTCGAAGGCCTGCAGACGCGCCGTGATCAGCGCGCCGATTCGGCCGAGGCCGATGATGCCGACTGTCTTCTCGTAGAGCTCCGTGCCGGTGTACGAGCTGCGCTTCCAGGCGCCGCCCGCCAGGGACGCGTGCGCGGCCGGGATGCGGCGGGCGAGGCTCAGGATGTGGCCGATCGTCAGCTCCGCAGCGGAGATGATGTTCGAGGTGGGGGCGTTGACGACCATGACTCCGGCCGTGGTCGCGGCCTTGATGTCGACGTTGTCCAGGCCCACGCCCGCGCGTGCGATGACCTTGAGGCGCGCCGATGCGGCGATCGCCTCGGCATCCATCTTGGTCGCCGAACGGATCAGCACCGCGTCCGCGTCTGCGAGGGCCGCCAGCAGGGCGGGGCGATCCGTGCCGTCCACGTGCCGGACGTCGAAGTCGGGACCGAGAGCATCGATCGTCGCGGGTGAGAGTTGTTCAGCGAGCAGGACGACGGGCTTGGACACAGGTCTCCCCTTTGGAGTGCACATGCGGGTGGGATGCCGCGCCGCACGCCATCGGGGCGAGACCCCGCCAGCCTACCGTGAACGCGGTGGGCTTCCATCACGCGGAAATCCCCGTGTGACGTTTATGACGACCCGAGAAGCCCGGCGCCGAAGGCGTACGCGTAGCCGAGGATGCTGAGCCAGAAAGCGGCCACGAGCGCGAGTCCGGTCACGAGGATGAGCAGGAACTCCCCCGCCTTCCGCTTCCACCCGAGGGCGAAGGCGCCCGCATATGCGGCGATCGGGAAGAGGATCGCGAACAGCAGCACGAACCAGCCGAGGCCGTTGAGGCCGAGGCGGCCGCCGGCCTGGTAGGCGAGCAGCGTGACGGCGTTCCAGACGACGTACGCGTAGAAGAGGCCGAGCAGACCGGCGATCGTGAACAGCAGCCACACCGGCATCGACCGGTCGCGGTTCGCCGGAGCGGCGGTCGGATCCGTCATCTCTGCACCCCCAGCATGAACAGCGGCCACGGAACGAGCAGCACCGCGCCGGCGACCAGCCACACCCAGCGCATCCACGCTCGCGATCGGCGGGTGAGAAGCCAGACCGCGCCGAACCACAGCACGGGCCCGACGGCCGCGAGCCACACGGCGACGACGTTGCCGCCCGCCCAGGTCACGGACGGCGCACCGGTCGCCGAGACGAGATACCCGGCGACGCGCGTCACCCGGAGGCCGCCGATGATCCAGCCGATCACGTACAGCAGATAGACGCCGCCGAGGATCCCGGATGCCACGAGCGCGACGTTGCCCATCGGAGTCCGCTGGGCGGCGGCCTCCGGCTCGCGAGCGGGAGCGACCGGGCGCTCCCCC
>NZ_DATEJS010000170.1:0-9603 GCF_035277845.1 Microbacterium sp. | reverse complement strand
CGGCGCGGCATCCTGGTCTCCGACGCGGTCCGCGTCGTTGTTGTCGTTGTCGTTCTGCGGCTCAGGCACAGCGTCTCCTTCTGTCGCTCCCGCTGCCGGGATCGCGGCGTGGACAGCTCCCGATCCTACCCGCGGGCGTGGTCCGATCCCCTGGACGGTTCGTCGTCAGCTGAGGCATGCGGGGCCGAGCAGCCCCTTGAGCTCGCCGTAGAGGTCCGCCGTGACGCGCACCGGCATGGGCACGTCGAACACCTTCGCGGTGCCGGCCCGATGCAGTCGCAGCGTCACCTCGGTGTCGCCCTGGTGACGTTCCAGCATCCGCGCCAGCTCGCCGACGAGGGCCTCGGTGGCGCGGTGCTCGGGGATCGTGAGCACCAGGGGGCCGGCGGCATCCATCGTCCCGAGGTCGGGGGCGAAGGCGGACTGCGCATGCAGGTTCATGCCGTCGTCGCGTCGGGAGACGCGGCCGCGCACCACGAGGATCGAATCCGCGATCAGCAGGGACTGGAACTCGGTGTACGTCTTGCCCATGAACATGACCGTCACCTCGCCCGAGAAGTCCTCGACCGTGATCATGCCGTACGGGTTGCCGCTCTGCTTGGCGACCCGGTGCTGCACGCTCGTCACGAGACCGGCGACGGTCACCTGGGCGCCGTCTTCGATGTCCTCGCTGGCGAGGAGGTCGTGGATCGACGTCGAGGCGTGCTTCGCAAGCGGCATCTCGAGCCCCGCGAGCGGATGGTCGGACACGTAGAGCCCGAGCATCTCGCGCTCGAACGCGAGGCGGTCCTTCTTCGTCCATTCCGGACGTTCCGGCACCTTCGCCGCCTGGGCCGGCTCGTCGTCGCCCCACAGGCTGTCGAAGTCGAAGCCGACCTCGCCGTTCGCTTCGCGGCGCTTGTCGATGACGGCCTGCTCGGTGGCATCCTCGTGGATCTCCATGAGGGCGCGGCGGGTGTCGCCGAACTCGTCGAACGCCCCGGCCTTGATGAGCGACTCCACGGTGCGCTTGTTGGCGACCGGCACCGGCACCTTGGCGAGGAAGTCGTGGAACGTCGTGAACGGCGCCTCCCGACGCGCGTCCACGATCGCCTCGACCACGTTCGCCCCGACGTTGCGCACGGCCCCGAGACCGAAGCGGATGTCCTCCCCCACGGCCGCGAAGTAGCGGATCGACGCGTTGACGTCCGGCGGCAGCACCTTGATGCCCATGCGACGGCACTCGTTGAGGTAGACGGCCATCTTGTCCTTGGAGTCGCCGACGCTCGTCAGGAGCGCGGCCATGTACTCGGCCGGATAGTGCGCCTTGAGGTACGCGGTCCAGTACGACACCAGCCCGTACGCGGCAGAGTGCGCTTTGTTGAACGCGTAGTCGGAGAACGGCAGCAGGATCTCCCACAGCGCCGTGATGGCGGCCTCGCCGTAGCCGCGGTCGACCATGCCCTGGTGGAAGCCCTCGTACTGCTTGTCGAGCTCGGACTTCTTCTTCTTGCCCATCGCGCGCCGCAGGATGTCGGCCTGGCCGAGGCTGAAGCCGGCCACCTTCTGCGCGATCGCCATGACCTGCTCCTGATAGATGATCAGGCCGTAGCTGATGTCGAGGATGTCCTTGAGCGACTCCTCGAACTCGGGATGGATCGGGGTGATCGGCTGCTGCCCGTTCTTGCGCAACGCGTAGTTGATGTGCGAGTTCGCGCCCATGGGGCCGGGGCGGTACAGCGCGATGACGGCGGACACGTCCTCGAAGTTGTCGGGCTTCATGAGCCGCAGCAGAGACCGCATCGGTCCGCCGTCGAGCTGGAAGACGCCGAGCGTGTCGCCCCGGGTCAGCAGGTCGTAGGACTCCTCGTCGTCGAGGGGGAGGTCCTCGAGCACGAGCGGATGCCCGCGGTTGGCCTCGATGTTGTCGAGGGCGTCGTTGATGATGGTGAGGTTGCGCAGCCCCAGGAAGTCCATCTTGATGAGACCGAGGGACTCGCACGCCGGGTAGTCGAACTGCGTGACGATCTGCCCGTCCTGCTCGCGGCGCATGATCGGCACGATGTCCAGCAGCGGATCGCTCGACATGATGACGCCCGCCGCGTGCACGCCCCACTGCCGCTTCAGGTTCTCGAGCCCGACCGCCGTGTCGAAGACGGTCTTGGCCTCCGGGTCGCTCTCGATGAGGGCCCGGAACTCGGACGCCTCCTTGTAGCGCGGGTGGTCCTTGTCGAACATGCCGCCCAGCGGCATGTCCTTGCCCATCACGGCCGGGGGCATGGCCTTGGTGAGCTTCTCCCCCATGCTGAACGGGAAGCCGAGCACGCGGCCGGCATCCTTCAGCGCCTGCTTGGCCTTGATCGTGCCGTACGTGACGATCTGGGCGACGCGCTCGTCGCCGTACTTCTCGGTGACGTACTGGATCACCTCGGCGCGGCGGCGGTCGTCGAAGTCGACGTCGAAGTCGGGCATCGAGACGCGGTCGGGGTTGAGGAAGCGCTCGAAGATGAGGCCGTGCTGCAGCGGGTCGAGGTCGGTGATCTTCATGGCGTAGGCGGCCATGGATCCCGCGCCGGATCCGCGGCCGGGACCGACCCGGATGCCGTTGTTCTTGGCCCAGTTGATGAAGTCGGCGACGACCAGGAAGTAGCCCGGGAACCCCATCTGCGCGATGACGCCGCACTCGTAGTCGGCCTGCTTCTGCACCGCGTCGGGGATGCCGCCCGGGTAGCGCAGGTGGAGGCCCTTCTCGACCTCCTTGAGGAACCAGGTCTCCTCGGTCTCGCCCTCGGGCACCGGATAACGGGGCATGTAGTTGGCGGACGTGTCGAACTCGACGTTGCAGCGCTCGGCGATGAGCAGCGTCGAATCGCACGCCTCCGGGTGGTCGCGGAACACCTGGCGCATCTCGGCGGGCGTCTTGACGTAGTAGCCGTCGCCGTCGAACTTGAACCGGTTCGGGTCGTCGAGAGTCGAACCCGACTGCACGCACAGCAGGGCGGAGTGGCTGGTGGAGTCGTGCTGATGCGTGTAGTGCAGGTCGTTGGTGCCGACGAGCGGGATGCCGAGATCCTTCGCGATCTTGAGCAGATCGCCCATCACGCGCCGCTCGATGGAGAGGCCGTGGTCCATGATCTCGGCGAAGTAGTTGTCTTTGCCGAAGATGTCCTGGAACTCGGCGGCCGCGGCGCGCGCCGCGTCGTACTGGCCGAGGCGCAGACGCGTCTGCACCTCGCCGGACGGGCAGCCGGTGGTCGCGATGATGCCCTTGCCGTACTGGTTCAGCAACTCGCGGTCCATGCGGGGCTTGAAGTAGTAGCCCTCCATGCTCGCCCGGCTCGAGAGCCGGAACAGGTTGTGCATGCCCTCCGTGGTCTCGGACAGCAGCGTCATGTGCGTGTAGGCGCCCGAACCCGACACGTCGTCGCTGCTCTGCTCGGGCGTGCCCCAGCGGACGCGCGACTTGTCGGAGCGGTGCGTGCCGGGGGTGACGTACGCCTCGATGCCGATGATCGGCTTGACGCCGGCATCCTTCGCGGTCTTGTAGAACTCGTACGCGGCGAACGTGTTGCCGTGGTCGGTCACGGCGATCGCGGGCATGCCCTGCCGGGCGGCCTCCTGCACGAGCGGCCCGATGCGGGCCGCTCCGTCGAGCATCGAGTACTCGCTGTGCACGTGCAGATGAACGAAGCTGTCGGATGCCACGACTCCACCCTATGTCGACCCTCCGACGCTGCGCCGCCCCACCGGCGCGCCGCGTCGCCCCGGTGCGCCTACTCCTCGCGGAGCAGATCGAGCGCGTGCTGCAGGTCGGCGGGATAGATGGACTCGAAGCGCACCCACTCCCCCGTGCCCGGGTGCGTGAACGCGAGCTCGTGGGCGTGCAGCCACTGCCGCGCCAGCCCGAGCCGGGCCGACAGCGTCGGGTCTGCGCCGTACAGCGGGTCGCCCACGCACGGATGCCGGTGCGCGGCCATGTGCACGCGGATCTGGTGGGTGCGGCCGGTCTCGAGGTGGATCTCCAGCAGGGATGCCCCGCGGAACGCCTCGAGGGTCTCGTAGTGCGTCACGGAGTCCTTGCCGTCGGGCGTCACGGCGAACTTCCACGGATGCGACGGATGCCGGCCGATGGGTGCGTCGATGGTGCCCGACAGTGGATCCGGATGCCCCTGCACGACGGCGTGGTAGATCTTGTCGACCGTGCGGTCCTTGAACGCCTGCTTGAGGTCGGCGTACGCCCGGTCGGACTTGGCGACCACCATCAGTCCGCTGGTGCCGGCGTCGAGGCGGTGCACGATGCCCTGGCGCTCGACGGGACCGAGCCGGGCCACGTGCACGCCGGCGGCGGCGAGGGCCCCGAGCACGGTCGGCCCCTCCCAGCCGAGCGACGGGTGGGCGGCGACGCCGAGCGGCTTGTCGACGACGACGATGTCCGCGTCCTCGTGCACGATGCGGAGGTCGTCGACCGCGACCGGCTCGACCCGCGGCGGCTGCTTGGGCGTCCACGACACCTCGAGCCACGAGCCCGCACGGAGACGGTCGGACTTGCCGAGCGCGCCTCCGTCCGAGCTCACTCCGCCGGCGTCCGCGACCTCGGCCGCGAACGTGCGGGAGAACCCCAGCAGCTTCGCCAGCCCGGCGTCCACCCGCGTCCCGTCGAGGCCGTCCGGCACGGGCAGGGAACGGAACTCCACGTCAGCCCTCGTGCCGCGACGAGTCCGGCTGCTCGCCGCTCGGCGCGGATGCGTCGCTCGCGACGGCCCCGCGGCGGCGTTCACGGCTGCCGTCGAGCCGCACGCCGAGCAGCACGAGCAGGGCGACGCACACCATCATCGTCGTGATGAACATGTCGGCGACGTTGTAGATGGCCGGCATCATCCACGGCGTGAAGATGAAGTCGACCACGTGGCCGACCGCGAAGCCGGGCTCGCGGAACAGGCGGTCGGCGAGGTTGCCGAGCACGCCGCCGAGCAGCAGGCCGAGGATGATCGCCCAGGCGCGCGAGCGCACGCGGGTGACCGCGAGCCAGACGATGATGACCGCGACGATGCTGAGGGCGATCGTGAAGATCCAGGTGACGCCGGCGCCGAGGGAGAACGCGGCACCCGAGTTCTTGGTCAGGTAGAAGGTCAGGAAGTTCCCGATGACGTGGACCGGCTGCTCATAGGCCAGATCCGTCAGCGCGAGGTGCTTCGCGAACTGATCGGCGGCCAGCACCAGCACCGCGAGGATCGCGATGATGATGCCGGCCGCCGCAGCACGAAGCGGGGCACGGCCCGCCAAGGACCGGCCTACAGACCGACGGCCGAGACCGGCGTCGAGTTGGATCCAGCCGTGGTCGAGTCGAGGTCGCGCAGGTGACCCTCGATGAAGCCGCGCAGCTGCGCGCGGTAGTCGCGCTCGAACTGGCGGAGCTCGGTGATGCGGCCTTCGAGGACCGTGCGGTCCTTCTCGAGGCGGGCCATCTCCTCGCGCCCGCGGGCTTCGGCCTCGGAGACGATCGAGGCGGCCTGGGCCTGCGCCTCGGAGATGAGCTTGTCGCGCTGGGCCTTGCCCTCGGCGACGTGCTCGTCGTGCAGACGCTGGGCCAGCTCGATGATGCCGGCGCTCGCGGCGGCGGGCTCACCGCCGAGGCTCGGAGCGGGCTGCGGCGCCTTCTCGGGCTCCGGCGCCTTCTTCTCGGGCTCGGGAGCCGGAGCGGGGGCAGCCGCGGGGGCCTTCGCACCGGACTCGTACTCGGCGAGCTTGGCCTTCAGCTCCTCGTTCTCGGCAAGCGCCTTGCGCCACTCGACAACGATCTCGTCGAGGAAGTCGTCGACCTCGTCCGGGTCGAAACCCTCCTTGAACCGGACGTGCTGGAATTGCTTGGTGACGACGTCATCCGGGGTCAATGCCATGGTGATTCCTCTTTCGGTGGAGTCGGCAAGTCGATTTCGGGACACGGCCAAAAGGCGCGTTCGTCTTCAGCCAGCATAGCCGTGGGCGCGCAGATCCGGCATTCACCCTGCGACGCTTCGCGTCACGGCCAGCAGCACGAAGCACGCCAGCAGCACGACCGTGAACGAGAAGTCGATCGACGCCGGTCCGATGCGCACGGGACGGAGGACCCGGCGCACGAGACGGATGGGCGGATCGGTGAGCGTATAGGCGATCTCGGCGAGGATGAGCCCGAATCCGCGCGGGCGCCACTCGTGGTTGAACATCGGGATGTAGTCGAGGACCATCCGGGCGAGCAGCACGAGCACGTACAGCAGAAGGAGCAGGTTGACGATGCCTGCGACGAGCGAGACGACGCTCACGATCAGCTCCGGCCGCGACGGCAGCCGCGCCGAGCCTGCGCGGCCACCGCCGCGTCAGGATCAGCGCTGCTGGGCAAAGGGCGTCGCCTCGGGATCCGCCTGCGCGACGGCCCCGTCACCCGCGACCGTGACATTCTCGGGCGACAGCAGGAAGACCTTGCTGGTCACGCGCTCGATGCGGCCGTAGAGGCCCATCGACAGACCGCTGGCGAAGTCGATGAGGCGCCGGGCATCGGCGTCGCTCATCTGCGACAGGTTGATGATGACGGGGACGTTGTCCCGGAAGCTCTCGGCGATCACCTGCGCGTCGCGATACTGCTTCGGGTGCACCGTGAGGATCTCGCTCACGGCGGAGGGCGCGGGCTGACGCACGACGGCGGGTCGCTGGATCGGGGTCACCGGGGCCACCGGCTTCTCTGCGACAGGCTGCGACATGCGCGGCGCCGGCTTGACCGACTGCTGCTCTTCATAGATCTCTTCCTCGTCGGCGAGGCCGAGGTACACCATCGTCTTCTTGAGCGGGTTCGACATCGCATTCCTCCGTTTGCTCGTCTGTACCGAGGCTAATCGTGCACGGGTCGCGGACCCGTGATTGCCGAGCCGATCCGCAGGTGTGTCGCACCCGCCGCGATCGCCTCGACGAAGTCGCCGGTCATCCCGGCGGAGATCCAGGTGGCATCCGGCACCACCGCGCGCACGCGCTCGGCATAGCCGGCGAGGCGGGCGAAGGCGGGGGCTGCCTCTTCGTCGAGCGGTGCGACGGCCATCACCCCGCGCACGCGCAGGGATGCCGCGGCCGCGGCGAGCTCGGCGAGCTGCTCCAGTTCGGCGGGGGCGACGCCGCCGCGCCCCGCGTCGTCGGTCAGGTTGATCTGCAGCAGCACGTCGACCGGAACCGCGGGCGGCCGGCCGTCGGCGTCGTGCAGGGCACGATCCAGGGCGCCCACCAGCCGTGGCCGGTCGAGCGAGTGGACGGTCAGCGGCACGCGGGCTGCGACCTCCGCGAGCAGGCGCACCTTGTTGGTCTGCGCCTGGCCGATGAAATGCCAGCGGAGACCGTCGAGATCGTGGGCGGCATCCACCTTTCCGGCGAGCTCCTGCAGCCGGTTCTCGCCGACGTCGCGCACGCCCAGCGCGTGCAGGTCGCGGATGAGGTCGGTGGGGTGGAACTTCGTGACGACGATTCGCGTGAGGGAGGACGCGTCACGGCCCGCCGCGTGCGCCGCATCCGTGATGCGGGCGTCGACGTCGGCGAGCCGTGAAGCGAGATCCATGGTGCGCGGGACCGCCGGAGGCTACTTCAGGAAGTCGGGGATGTCGAGGTCGTCGTCGCCGAAGCCCGAGTCGAAGCGCGACGAGGTGGCGGCCTGCGTCACGCGCGGCTTCTCCTCCGGCGCGATCGGGGCGCGCTCGATGACGACGCTCTCCTCGTCGCTGCTCGTCTCGACGGCGATCTCCTGCGGCTCGACCCGGCGGCTGGGCACCACGTCGATGCGGGCCTGCGGCTCGCCACCGTCGAAGCCGGCCGCGATGACCGTGACGCGCACCTCGTCGCCGAGGGTGTCGTCGATCACGGTGCCGAAGATGATGTTGGCCTCGGGGTGCGCGGCCTCCTTCACCAGCTGCGCGGCGTCGTTGATCTCGAAGATGCCGAGGTTCGACCCACCCTGGATCGACAGCAGCACGCCGTGCGCGCCCTCGATCGAGGCTTCCAGCAGCGGGGACTCGACGGCGAGCTCCGCCGCCTTGATCGCGCGATCTGCTCCGCGGGCGGAGCCGATGCCCATGAGCGCGGACCCCGCGCCCTGCATGACGGACTTGACGTCCGCGAAGTCGAGGTTGATGAGACCGGGGGTGGTGATGAGGTCGGTGATGCCCTGGACACCGGCGAGCAGCACCTGGTCGGCGGTGGCGAAGGCCTCGATCATCGAGATGCCGCGGTCGCTGATCTCGAGGAGGCGGTCGTTCGGCACCACGATGAGGGTGTCGACCTCTTCCTTCAGGCGGGCGACGCCGGCTTCCGCCTGGCTCTGACGGCGACGGCCCTCGAACGAGAAGGGCTTGGTGACGACACCGATGGTGAGCGCGCCGATGGACTTGGCGATCTTCGCGACGACCGGGGCGCCGCCGGTGCCCGTGCCGCCACCCTCGCCCGCGGTGACGAAGACCATGTCCGCGCCCGCGAGCGCCTCCTCGATCTCCTCCGCGTGGTCCTCGGCGGCACGCCGACCCACTTCGGGATCGGCACCGGCCCCGAGCCCGCGCGTGAGCTCGCGCCCGACGTCGAGCTTGACGTCCGCGTCGCTCATCAGCAGAGCCTGGGCGTCGGTGTTGATGGCGATGAACTCCACCCCGCGCAGACCCAGCTCGATCATCCGGTTGACGGCGTTGACGCCGCCGCCCCCCACGCCAACCACCTTGATGACCGCAAGGTAGTTCTGGTTCTGGCTCATCCCGGCCTCCGTCTCGTCCCGAACCGTTTCAACCTTCAACCTCATCTAGAGGTTTAAAGAATTGCCGAGTATGCAATTCCCACGCCTTGAAGGTATGCGGATACGGCGCGGAATCCCGCGAACACGCGGGCGTGTCGCGCAAGTCCCGGGGCCGGAACGGCGACGCGGAGGCCGTCAGCGCACGACGACGGCGTCGGGGGCGGACACGTCGTACTGACGCACGCCCGACGGCGGGCGCGCTTTCATGACGGTCTCCAGGCGCACCACCTTGGCGACCATGTCGTCGGAGCTCCCCCACACGACCGTCGTGCCGGTCTTGCCGAGGGTGAAGGTGACGGCATCCGGGCTCTTCGCCGACACGGCGGTGACCTTGTCGCGGATGGATGCCGGCAGGGCCCGCATGACCTCGCCGATGGCCGCGAACGACTTCGAGTCGGTGCCGCCGTTCACGGTGATCAGCGCCACACCCGACGGCGCCGTCGGCGTGGTCGACAGCGCGACTCCGGCGGCATCGACGACGGTGTAGCCGGCAGCGGTCTTGAGGGCGCCGACCGGCGTGCGCTCGACGATCCGCACGACGAGGTCGTGCGGCGGGACCGCCTCGACCGTGTACGACTCGACCATCGGGAACCGGACGAGCGCCGCCTTGATCGCGCTCTCGTCGACGAGGGGGTAGGGGCGGCCGAGCTGGCTGGACAGCGCCTGCTCGACGGTGCCCGCGTTCAGCGTCCGGGTCCCCGTGACGTCGATGGTCTGCACGGCGAACAGCGGACTGTACGCGGCCGCCAGGCTTCCGCCGATCAGCACGGCGAAGGCGGTGCCGACGCCGATCCAGATGCGCCGTCGGCGGCGCTGCGCCGCCGTGAACCGGC
>NZ_DATEJS010000169.1:0-11061 GCF_035277845.1 Microbacterium sp. | reverse complement strand
ACCCCCACGCCCGGGGTGCCGACGGCGGCGCCGTGCTCCTGTGAGAACTTCTTCTCGACGACGACGCCCGCGTAGGTGGCCAGTTCGTCGTTGAACAGGTAGTCGGGCTTGGCGAGCTTGATGGTGACCTGGTTCGCCCCGGTCACCGAGATCGTCTTCACGTTGGCGAGGATGTACCCGTAGAACGAGGTCTTGTCGTCGATGCCGTGCTGCAGGCTCCAGGCGACATCCTCCGCCGTCATGGGTGAGCCGTCCCAGAATCTCACGCCTGTGCGGATGTCGTACACCCAGGTCAGCGGGTCGGGGTTGGAGACCCTGGTGGCCAGGTTGGGTCTGATCGTGAAGTCCGGTGTCTGTACGAGAAGCGTCTCGCACATGTTCGAGTTGATCATGTTGGGCGTGTAGTCCGCCCCGTGATACGGGTCGATCGTCTGCGGCTCGCCTTCGAAGACGTTCCAGGTGACGCTGTCGACCGCGGCGCTCCCTCGAGGAGTGTCGGTCACGAGTTCCGACGACGGGACGGACGTCGTCGAGGTGTTCTTCACGGTGCCGGAACACGCCGACAGGGCGAGCGCGGCGGTGATGCCGACGGCGGCGGCCGTCAGCATGCTCGTGCGTGTGATGTGCATGTGGGGATGACTCCAGTTCCTGGCTCCGATCGCGCACCCGTCGTTGCGGACGATGCGGATCGGACCGTCTGCTCTGACGGGTGCGTAGAAAGCTAGAGGCATAAAACGTTTAATACAATTCGCGTACGGGCTCCTCACGGTCGGGCTCGTGGGAAGGCGCCGCCATGTCACGCGCGAGCGGAGTGACGATCCGCGATGTCGCACGCCGCGCGGGCGTGTCCATCGCAGCCGTCTCGATGGCCCTGAACGGCACGGGATCGCTCAGCGAAGCCACCCGCATCCGCGTCCGCGCCGTGGCGGCCGAGATGGACTACCAGGCCGATGCACTCGCGCGCGGTCTGCGCCGCTCCTCCGTCGGCGCGGTCGGAATCGTCATGCGCGCACTCGACGCGCTCGGCGAGTACCAGCCGCGTGGGGTCGACGTCTTCGCCAGATACATCGCCACGATGGCGACGCAGGCCATGGAACGTGGGCTCAGCGCAATGCTCGTCCCCGACCCGACCCGAGGCGAGCGGCCGCCCCTCGCTCTGTCCCTCGACGGCTACATCGTGGCGCAGCCGGTGCTGGACGATCCGGTCGTCGCGCTGTTCGAGCGGCGCGGGATCCCCTACGTCACCCTCGGACGCGATCCCGGCCGCCCGGACTTCACCGACTGGGTCGGCGAGGATCCGGCCGCCACGATTCGTGCACTCGACCTGCTGGGAGGCCGTGGCGCGCGAAGCGTCGCGCTTCTGCGGGGTACAGATGTGAACGACTGGAACCTCGAGAACGAGCAGATCTACCGGGACTGGTGCGCCGGTCGCGGCGTCCGGCCCCGCGTCTACACGGCGGCCGAGCGCGACGGCGAGTCCGGCGGGCGCCGGGCGGCGCGGGTGATTTCGGCCGAGGGCCTCCCCGACGGCATCTTCGCGCTCACCGGCCGCCATGCGGTCGGGGTTCTGCACGAATTGCAGGCTCAGGGCGTCCCCGTCCCAACCCGGACCATGATCGCGACGGCATCCGACTCGGAACACACCCGCCACAGCCGACCCGCGATCACGGCGATCGAGATCGACGTCGACGGCACCGCCCGAGCACTTCTGGACCTGCTGCAGGCACGCATCCGCGGTGAGCGGGCGCCGGGCCCCGTCCTCACTTCGGCGCGTCTTCGCCGGCGCGCCTCGACCCGCCCGGCCCCGCAGCGGTAGCGGGCGCACCTGGGCGGACCCGACGGCGGCGTGATGTCCTCTAGGCCGAGAGGGCGCGTCGCATCATGCTCATGAGCGCGTGGACATCGGCGGCGAGCTCCGGCTCGGTGCGGGGTTGGATGATGAGCCAGGTATCCATCGCCTGCCCCATGCCGAGGGCGACCGCGACGAGGAACGCGGCGGGAAGGTCGGTGCGTATCGCGCCGACCCGCTGTCCGACGGCAAGCGTCTGCTGCAGCCAGGGCAGGGTGGCCTGCTCGGCGGTGTGCTGCGCTTCGCGCAGGGCCGGGGATGCGGCTCCGGTCAGCCAGTCGCGCAGCAGGGCGGCGGTCCGGGGCGTGGCGAGGAGAAGCCGCATCAACCGCAGATAGTGGTGCTCGAGGACCCGCCAGAAACCTTCCACGTCGGAGACGTCCGGGACCGGAAGCGGTCCGTCCTCGAAGAGTCCCTCGACCTGTCTGCGGAGGATCTCTGCGTAGAGGTCTGCCTTGCTGTCGAAGTAGTAGTACATCGCCCCCTTGGAGATCCCCGTCGCCGCGATGATCCGGTTGAGGGATGCCCCGCCGTATCCGTGGGCGGCGAACTCCTGCAGTGCCGCATCCAGCAACGCGTCCTGTTGCTCGACGGGCAGCCGGTGGAATCGGGGACGGGCCATGCAGACATTCAACCCGCAGGCACGGGCGGAAGCACGATCGGGTCGCGCAGGCTCCGCCCGATGGCGAGGTTCGCCACCAGGGGAACCCCCATGAGACCCACCACGACATCACGCAGCAGCACCTGCGCACGGTTGCGCGGCGCGAACGCGGACCCCATGCCGATCGCGGCATCCTGCTTCGCCCGCACGATCCCCTGCAGCCGGCTCTGATATGCGGCGAACGCGGCCCGGTGGTCACCGCCCGCCTCGTACAGCGCACAGGCGAGGACGTATCCCTCGACCATCGCGAGCGCGGAACCTTGCCCGGCCAGCAGCGACGGGGCGGCGGCGGCGTCGCCGACCAACCCGACGCGGCCCCGCGACCACGACGGCAGCAGGATCTGGCTCGCCCGGTCCATGAAGAACGTGCGAGCCTGCGGCATCCGCTCCAGGATCGCCGGCACCTCCCAGCCCACGTTCTGCAGGCGTTCGCGCAGCAGCTGCTGCTGCGCGGCCGGGTCGTCCTGCGGTGTCTCGCCGTCGTGGCGGAACATGAAGCAGACCATGGTGGAGTCGTCGCGCAATCCGATTCGAAGCGTCAGCGAGCCCACGACCGTATGCGTGACCGCGACGAGCTCGTCGCGCGGACGGTACCCCTCGAGATCGAACGCCGCGACGGTGATCCCGAGGTCGCGCTCGAACTCGCGTTCCGGACCGAAGGCGAGTGTCCGCACCCGGGAGTGCAAGCCGTCGGCCCCGATCACGAGATCGAACTCGCGCGGGGTGCTGTGGGCGAACTCCACCAGCACCCGGTCTCCGTCGTCATGGAGGGACTGAACGGTGTCGCCGAACACCGTCTCCACCTCGCCGCCCAGCGCGTCCCAGATGGCAGCCGCGAGGTCGGAACGCAGGATCGTGACGTAGCCCCCGCCGTAGCCGTCGATGAGCCGGAGGGGATCGAAGTGGGCGATCCGCCGGCCGCTGTCGGAGACCTCGCGAGCCTCGCGGAAGCGATAGCCCTCCTGGCGGAGCCGCGGCGCCAGCCCCATCCGCTCCGCGACCTGGAACCCGGAGCCCCAGAAATCGACCGCGTATCCCCCCCGCCGCAACCCCGGCGCGTGTTCGACGATGGTGGGCTCGTGGCCTGTCCGTTGCAGCCAGTAGGCGAGCGTGGGGCCGGCGATGCCCGCGCCGACGATCAGGATCTTCATGTCGACCCTCTTTCAGACCAGTGGTCGTACTACTGGTCTCATTGTGCCACTCCAGGGCCTTCCGCGCGAGGGGGAGGTGCCGTCCCTAGGCCGCGGACGGGTCGTTTCCTCCACCGAGCAGGTGGCGGTACTGCCGGTCCTGCAGCTTTTCGATGTCCTGGCCGCGGCGCAGGAGCTTGGTGGTGTAGATCGTGCCGTACGCGACCGACCGCGAGACGACGGTCGCGATCGCGCTCGTGAGCATGATCGGCAGGACCAGGGACATGTCACCGGTCATCTCGACGACGGACGCGAAGGCTGTCAACGGCGCGCGCGTGCCGGAGGCGAACACCCCACCCATGCCGATGGCGGCGTACACGGCAGGGTCGCCGGCGGCGTCCCCGAACAGCTGGTGCACGACGAGGCCGTACGCGGTGCCGAGCATCAGGCCGATGAACAGGGAGGGGGCGAACACACCGCCGGATCCGCCGATGCCGAGACTGAGGGACGTGGCGAGGATCTTCGCGAGGGCGAAGAAGAGCAGCAGCCAGAACCCGTAGTCGCCGTGCAGCGCCTGGAACATGACGGGATAGCCGACCCCGTACAGCTCCGGGACAGCGAGCAGCAGCACACCCAGGAGGACGCCACCGACCGCAGGACGGGCCCATTCCGGGCGTTCCCCCCACACCGTGTCGCAGAGGTCCTCGACGGCGTAGAGGACGTACCGGAACAGCTGGCCGACGAGCGCGGCGATCACGGCGAGCACACTGACGAGCACGAAGTCGGCGGTGTGGCCGAGCGTGGCGCCGTGCGGGAAACCGGTGAGGAACGCGTCGGTGCCGAGTATGGGTCTCACGACGGCGTCGGCGACCATCGCGGACAGCGTGATGGCGAACAGCGACCCTGCCGAGATCTCGCGCAGGATGATCTCCGCACCGAAGAAGACGCCTGTGATCGGGGCGTTGAACGTGGCGGCGATTCCGCCGGCGGCGCCGCACGCGACGAGGATCCGCAGCCGGCCCTCGGGCTGCCTGGTGCCCTGCCCGATGGCGGAGGCGAGGGCGGCCCCGATCTGCACGATGGGTCCCTCGCGACCCACCGAGCCGCCGGTGCCGATCGTGAGCGCCGAGGCCAGAGCCTTCACGATCGCGACCCGCGGGCGGATCCTGCCACCGCCCTCGGCGACGGCGACCATGACCTCCGGAACCCCGTGACCACGCGCCTCCCGGGCCCACCTGTAGACCATCGGACCGTAGACGAGGCCACCGATCACGGGCAGGACGATGTAGAACCCGAGCCCGAGCCACGGGAGGTGATCGCTGGGCACGCGGCCGTTCTGCCCGAACTCGACGTGCCCCGTGACCAGCCACGTGATCCCGAACACGAGGCCGCGGAACAGCAGGGCTCCCAGTCCGGCGCCGAGGCCGACGACGAGAGCGAGGAAGAACAGGCCATAGCGGTTCTTGCGCAACCACCGAGACACGGGCGCTATCATTGCTGTCGCGCAAGCATTGTATTCATGCAATCGTTGGTTTCATACAATCATCTTGAGAAGCGAGGTCCGGCGTGAGCAAAGGTGACGACATCCGCCCGGCAGCCGACGCGACGGTGACGGCATCTCGGGCGTTGCTGGGGATCATCGCCCGATCGATGCTCCCCGCGCTGGAGGATGTGTCGCTGCCCCAGTTCCGGGTGCTGGTGCTGCTGTCCGCGGCCGGCCCGCTGCGAATGGGAGCATTGGCCGAGCGCCTCGGCGTGACGGTGTCGACCTTCAGTCGCACCGCCGATCGGCTGGTCGCGGGCGGATGGGCGGTGCGCGAGGACAACCCCGACAACCGGCGGGAAGTGATCCTGGCTCCCACGGAGAAGGGCCTCGGGCTGGTGACGTCCGTAACCGATCACCGTCGTCAGCTCATCGAGGACGTGCTCGGCAGGATGGCGCCCGCCGAGCGGGGGCGCCTCGTCGACTCGCTGCGCGCCTTCACGGATGCGGCCGGCGAGCCCTCCGTCGCCGAACTGCTCATCCTCGGGCTCTGATGCCTGCCGGACTGTCCGCCATGCCGATGCCGCCGACCGGGGGCGCCGCGCACATGAGCGGGCTGATGTGGATGCCGACCCGTCCGTTGACGGTCCTGCGCTTGTTCGCCGTCCACCCGCAGCCGGTTCCGGTGCTGCCCCTCCTCGGCCTCCTGCTGCTCTGCGCGTACATCGCCGGAGTCGTCGTGCTGATGCGGCGCGGGGACGCCTGGCCGCCGCTGCGCAGCGCATGCTGGCTGCTCGGCGTCGCGACGATCGAGCTGATGACCGCGACCGGTTTCGACGGCTACGGCATGGAGCTGTTCAGCATCCACATGATCCAGCACATGACGCTGAGCATGCTCGCCCCGATCCTGCTGTGCCTCGGCGCGCCGGTGACCCTGCTGCTGCGGGCGCTGTCCGGCGGCGGGACGATCCGGCGACGGGTGCGCACCGGCATCCTGCGGGTGCTGCACTCCCGCCCTGCGGCGGTGATCGCGAACCCGATCGTGACCGGCATCCTCTTCCTCTTCAGCCTGTATGCGCTCTACTTCACCCCGCTCTTCGACGTGCTCATGAGCACGATGTGGGGACACAACCTGATGCTCGTGCACTTCCTCCTGATCGGGTCGCTGTACTTCTGGGGTGTCCTGGGCGTCGACCCGTCGCCGCGTCGCGGGAATGGTCTGATGGGGCAGGCCGGCAGCCCGGTCGCGCGGATCGCGGAGATGGCGGTGCCGGTGCCGTTCCATGCGTTCTTCGGGGTCGTGCTCATGATGGCGAGCACCGTGATGGTGTCGTACTACGCCGCCCCGATGCCGTCGCTCGACGCGTCCGCGCTGGGCGACCAGCAGACCGCCGGCGGCATCGCCTGGGGATTCACGGAGCTTCCCACGCTGCTCGTGCTGCTCGTGCTGTTCCTGCAGTGGCAGCGCAGCGACGCCCGGCGCACGGCCGCGGCCGAACGCCACGCCGCCCGCTACGGCGACGTCGAACTCGACGAGTACAACGCACGGCTGGCCGATATCGCACGCCGCGACGCCGCACGATGACCACGGGGTCGGTGGTGGGATACGCGTTCATGCTCGGCATGGCGGGACTGCTCAACCCGTGCGGATTCCCGCTGCTTCCCGTCTACCTCACCGCGTTCGTCGGCGTCCGCGATCGAGACCGCGTGGCGCGGGCACTGTCCGGGATGCGCGCCGGGATCGCGGTCACCGTCGGGTTCTTCGCGGTCTTCGCCACCGCGGGGCTGCTGGCCGGGTCGGTGCACGCCGTCCTGCTGAGAGTGGCCCCCTGGGCCATGATCGGCGTGGGCGCGGTCATCGCGGCGCTCGGCGTCCTCGGCGCACTCGGTCGGAGCCTGCCGCTGCCCGTCGCGCCCCGGTTCCGTTCCGGGAGCGGGTTCGTCGCGATGGCCGGGTTCGGCGTGGCGTACGCCATCGGATCGCTGAGCTGCTCTCTGCCGGTGTTCATCGCCGCCGTCGGCGGGGCGCTGGCCACAGGATCCGCGCCGGTGGTCGCGGCCGTGGTGGTCGCCTACGGCCTCGGGATGGGACTCTTCGCGACCGTTCTCGCGGTCGCCGTGTCGCTGGCCGATGCGACGTCGTTCCGCTCCCTGCGCCCCGTCCTGGCGGTGGTGCCGCGAGTCGGCGGCGCGCTGTGCATCCTGGTCGGCGTCTACCTGATCGGCTACTGGACCGCGCAGCTCGGCGGTCCGGATCTGGTCGCCCCGGTCACCGTCGCCCTCGACGGGACGCAGGGCCTCCTGGCATCCGCGGTCGAGAACGCCTGGCTGCCCATCGGGGCTGTGCTCGTCGTGGTCGTCCTCGCCGCCCTCGTCGTCGCCGCGCGACACCGCAGAAAGGGATCATCGTGACATCACCCGTGAACAGCGACCGCGACAAGCCCGGCGTCCCGGGGTGGATGCTGTGGGTGTCTTCGGCGGCGCTGCTCATCGTCATCGCCCTGCTGGTCACGATCGGAGTCGCGAACGCCAAGCCCATCGCCTCCCCGTCGACCACGAACGCGGTGCCCGCGGGGCTCAACCAGGCGACCGCCGATCTGCTCGGGGTGTCCCCCACCCCCACCGATCCGGTGACCGCCCCCGGCTACCGCCTGACAGACCAGCACGGGCAGGTGATCGACAGCAGCGCGCTGCGCGGACGCGTCATCGTTCTGACGTTCAACGACGACCGCTGCCTCGATCAGTGCGCGATGCTCGCGACCGACATCATCGCCGCCGACCACGACCTGACCGCCGCCGTTCGAGCGCGTATCGCGTTCGTGTCGATCAATGCGAATCCGTACTACCCGAGGGTCGCCGACGTGAGCACCTGGTCGGACCAGCACGGGCTCGACGCCCTGCCGAACTGGTACTTCCTCACCGGGACTCCCGCTCAGCTTGCGGCTTCGGCGCGCAGCTACGGGGTGCCGATCCAGCTCGACCCGGCCACCCGGTCGGTGTCGCACGGCAGTCAGATCTTCGTCATCGACCCCGGCGGGCGCATCGTCGAGCAGGCCGCCTTCGGCGCCGAGTCCGCAGACACCGTCCCGTTCGGACACGGCCTGGCCGCACTCGCCGACGACGCGCTGCCCGCCGGTCAGCGCGGGGTGGTCGGCGGCGCCAACCTGTCGACGGTGGTGCCCGGCGGCACCGACATCGGCGACACCCCGGCCCCGGTCACCGGCCCCGCACTCGTCGGCGCGGTCACGACCAGCGCCTCCGCCCACGGTCGGTACACGGTCATCGACTTCTGGTCTTCCACGTGCACGGCCTGCAACATCCAGCTCCCCGACGACCAGGCCGAAGCGAAGAGCCTCGGCAAGGCGGTCGCGTTCCTCGGCGTGGATGTCGGCGACGACCCGGCAAGCGGCCGCGCCACCACCGCACGCGATCGCATCACGTTCCCCACCCTGCGCGACCCGGGCGGCACCCAGGCGGCCCGATTCCGGGTCAGCGAACTGCCGTACACCGTCGTGCTGTCCCCGACCGGGACGGTGCTCGTCCGGCACCCGGGCCTGTTCACGACCGAGGAGCTCGACTACGTCCTGCACGGCCTGGACACCGCCCTGCCCCCTGCGAGCTGACCGGGACAGGCCGAACGAGACGAAGTCATGGCCGATACATGATCGTGAGAGGAGGGCCCACGATGCAGCGATGGCTGAAGCATCTGCTCCGCGCACCGAATGTGCTCTACACCTGCGGAATCGGGGGCGTCTTCGGACACCGATTCATGCAACTGACCCACACCGGGCGACGCACCGGAAAGAAGTACCGCGTGGTCGTCGAGGTCGTGAAGTACAGCCCGATCACCGGTGAGGCGATCGTGATGTCCGGTTTCGGGCGACAGAGCGGATGGTTCCGCAATGTCACCGCCGACACCCCCACCTGGGTGAACTTCGGCCATGGGCCCGTGCTCGCCGACCACCGAGTCCTGGACGCCGACGAAGGTGCTCAGGCTCTGCGCGACTACGAACGGCGCATGCGTCTTGCTCGGCCCCTCATCCGCTCCGTGCTCGGCCGACTCGCCGGGTTCCCCTACCGCGATACCGAAGCCACCCGACGCCGCCTCGTCCAGGTCCTTCCGCTCATCGCGTTCACCCCGCATCGCTGAGCCGCCGCCTCGAGGCCAAGAAGCGGGCGACCACCGCAACAGGGCTCCGGACGGCGGCTCGGTTGCCTACGGTGTTCCGGGCAAGACTAAGCTCGAGTCTGGCGTGCCGGGAAGTCTGGTCGGCTCGTCACCGACCAGGTGGCGATTCCCGACGACAGGAATTCCATGTCTTCCACGCCTTCGGCGCGGCCGCGCACGCCCGCCACCCGTCTTCTCACTGCCAAGCCGCTGTTGCTGTTCGCCTTCGCGTTCGCCGTGATGGCCGACCCCGTCTCGTCGGTCGCGTACGCGGTCGAGGCGGCCCTCCGCGCCCTAAGCGGTGATCTCGCGCTGCTCGTTCCCACGATGGGTCTCGTCGTCGCGGTCATCGCTCTCGTCATCGTGAATTACCACCAGCTGGTCGCACGGTACCCGAATGGTGGCGGGGCCTCCGCCGCCATCGGCGAAGCGTTCGGCGAAGCATGGGCGTTCATCCCGATCGGCGCCCTCATCGTCGACTTCGTGCTCACCATCGCAATCAGCGTTTCTGCCGGCGCTTCCGCCGTGATCGCCTACCTGCCCGCACTCGCCGCATGGCGGATCCTCCTCGCGGTCGGCCTTGTCGTCTTCGTCGCCGTACTCACCTGGTTCGGGCACCTCGGACGGCTTCTGTTTGCTCTCCTGACGGTCGCTTTCATCGTGATCGCTGTCTGGGTCATCGTCGACGGCATGTTCGCGACACCGCACCCGACCGGCACGATCACGCATCACGCCGGACAGCCGCCCCTGCTCGCGATCCTGCTGGCCTTTCCGGTCGCGATGGCTCTGGCCACTGGCGCGGAAGCGCCCTCCTCCGCGATCGCGCAGCTCGGCCAACTCGACGACCGGGACCGGCGACGCTTCGGCCGGACCACTCTCTGGCTCACCCTCGGCATCGTCGGCACCATCACCCTCGGGATCGCGCTCGTCGCCACACGACTGCAGATCGGCATCCCCGCACCCGAGGACACCCAGATCGCCAACCTTGCCCGCGTGGCCACCTCCCCGGCCGTCTACGCCGCGTTCCAGCTCGTCACCGCCCTGCTGCTGCTGTCCGCGGCGAGTTCATCCTTCCAAGCCGGACCGGGCCTGCTCAAGGCTCTCGCGCGCGCCACCCATCACGACGGCGGCGTGACCGGCATCCTCCCCGTGCACCTTGGCCGCGTCAACACACACCACACCCCGTATTGGGGTGTCGTCGTGTTCCTCCTCCTATCCGCAGCCATCACCGTCATCGCCGGCGGCAACGACCAGGAGCTCGTGCTGTTCTACGCCGTCTCGGTGTTCCTCAGCTTCCTCGCTGGTCTCACCGCAATGGCCGTCTTCGCCGCCCGCGAACGACGACCGTGGACGCTCGCCCTCAATGCGGTCGGCGCAGTCGCGGTCGCTTTCACCCTCGTGATGGACCTTGCCCGTGTCGACCCCATCGCCAGCCTCGTCGCCGCGCTCGCGATCGCCGGCATCCTCTACCTCACCTGGGTCCGTGCCGGCCGGCCCGCCGGCATCCGAAACATCACCGCGGAAGCCGAACAAGCATTCGATGACGCGCGAGACGTCTGATGGGCTCTCGGCTCGCTTCAGTCGCCGAGGTGCGGTCGGCTCAGGCGCAGTGCGTCTCGGTCCAGACGCGTCTGCAGGATGCGCAGCGTCGTGTCGCTGATGACGTGCTGGTCGCGCAGCCGGATCATCAGACTCCGCTTGCGTTCGAGGATCGCGAGGGTGAGTCTGACATGCTCCTCGTCCTCGGCGATGCCGATGTAGTCGCTGCTG
>NZ_DATEJS010000168.1:0-21603 GCF_035277845.1 Microbacterium sp. | reverse complement strand
TGCAGGTCCTCTACTTCGCCACCGGTGCCGCGCAGCTTGCGCTCGTCCTGGTGATGGAGGGCGTCACGAGCGAGTTGCCGCACGCCGCCGTGCGGCATCGGCGGTCGACCTGGCGGGAACGCCGGTGAGGGCCTGGACGTCCGGATCATCCCCGGCCACCACCAGCGGGACCTCCGCGCGGGCCGCGTCGGCGGGTCCCTCGTGATCACGACGTGACACCGCGGACCATGAGGACCGGTGCGTTCGCGTTCAACAGCACCGCGAGGGTCACCCGACCGAGTTGCGACCCGTCCCGCGGTCCCGCGTCGCCCGCACCGCGCCCGAGCACGAGCAGGGATGCCGATCGGGCTGCATCCAGCAGTGCATCGGGCGCCGGCTGCACGGCGACCCTCGTGCGCACGGTGAGCCGCGGCCATTCGCGCCGGATCGCCTCTTCGGCGAGCCGCACCGCCGCCGCACCGTCGGGCGACCGCCGCGGGTCGCGCGCGTGGAGCACCTGCACGGGCTCCCCTCGGCGCGCTGCTTCGCGCGCGGCTGCACGAGCGATGTCCACCGCCGTCTCCGGCTCGTCCACCGCGGCGACGACGCCGGAGCGGAACCGCAGATCGATGTCGGGGATGATCGCGACGGCGGACGGCGCACGACCCGCGATCTGAACGCTCGTGAAGCCGGACACCCGGCCGTGCACATAGCCCGTCTTCCCGGTCCCCAGCACCAGCACGTCACCGGGCGCGGCGAACGCCGCCAGCGCCTCGGGCACGCGCCCGGCGAGCGTGACGACGTCCGCACCGCCTCGGCGGGCATCCGTCCGGTCGTCCGCCTCAGCCGGGGATGTGGTCACGTGGACCGCCACGAAAGGCATGGCGTCCTGGGCGGACCGCTCTCGGGCCCACTCCCGAGCCCGGTCGGCCGTGGCGGTCCCATCGTCCGCCACGAGGTATCGACCCGTCATGCGCCCTCCTCGATCTCCTCCAGTCTGCGCGGCGCATGTCGGCCCAGCAGGGCCGAAGGTCCCGCGTGACCAAAGTCCCGCGGCCGCGTCGCCGGCGCGCGCACGATGGGGTCATGTCCGCCACCCTCACCTTCCTCGGCGCCACCGACACGGTCACCGGATCCCGCTACCTGATCGACTCCGGAAGCACGAGAGTCCTCGTCGACTGCGGCCTCTTCCAGGGCTACAAGCTGCTGCGCGAGCGGAACTGGAATCCGTTCCCCGTCGATCCGGCCGGGATCGACGCGGTGGTGATCACGCACGCGCACCTCGACCACACCGGGTACCTTCCCTCGCTGGTGCGCGACGGCTTCCGCGGTCGCATCCATGCCACACGCGGCACCACGGAGCTGAGCGGCCTGGTGCTGCCCGACTCCGGCCGGCTGCAGGAGGAGCAGGCGACGTTCCACCAGCGCCACCACAGCTCGCGGCACACACCGCCCCGTCCCCTCTACACCGAGCAGGACGCCCTCACCGCGCTGCAACGGTTCACGCCGCACCCGTTCGACGACCCTGTGCAGATCGGCGACGTCACCGTGCGGTTCGTGCCCGCCGGCCACATCCTGGGCGCCGCCCAGCTGCACATCGCCGTCGGTGGTCGCCGGCTGCACTTCACGGGCGATCTCGGCCGCGTCGACGACGCCCTCATGCTGCCGCCGCGGCCGCTCGAGGAGACGGACCTGCTCGTGTGCGAGTCGACGTACGGCGACCGCGACCATCCCCACGAGGATCCTGCAGGCGAACTCGGCGCGATCGTGCGCCGCGTCTGCGGACGCGGCGGGGTCGTGATCCTCCCGGCGTTCGCCGTGGGGCGCGCCGAGACGCTGCTTCTCCACCTCAGCCGGCTCCGCGCCGCGGACGCCATCCCCGACGTGCCCGTCTTCCTGAACAGCCCGATGGCGGTGGACGCGAGCGAGATCTACGCGCGGCATCCCGAAGAGCACCGGCTCCGGCCCGACGAGTTCCGGGCCATGTACCGCCTCGCCACGCTCGTGCACAGCGTCGATGAATCGAAGCTGCTGAACCTGCGTGGCGGACCCGCGGTGATCATCTCTGCGAGCGGGATGCTCGAAGGCGGGCGGGTGCTGCATCACATCGCGGCATACGGCACCGACCCGCACAACGCGATCGTGCTCACCGGCTTCCAGGCCGCCGGTACGCGCGGTGCCGCCCTGCAGAGAGGCGAGCGGAGCCTGCGCATCTTCGGGCAGGACATCCCGATCCGGGCACAGGTGCACAGTCTCGAGATGCTCTCGGCCCATGCGGACGCCGCGCAGATCGTCGACTGGATGAGAACCGCGCCGTGCCCGCCCCAGTCCGTGTACCTCACCCACGGCGAGCCGGGCGCGGCCGAGTCGCTGCGCATCCGCATCCGCCGGGAGCTCGGCTGGACGGCGCGCACCGCCGAGTTCCGGCAATCCGTGCCGCTCTCGGCCGCGGCGGGAAAGCCGGCTCCGGCATCAGCGCGTGCCTGACACCGACCGCGGCGACCGCTCGATGAAGTGCGCGGCGCGGCGCAGCAGCCGCGTACGGCGACTGCGCTGCCGGACCGCGGCGACCGGAGACGCACTCAGCCGGCGGAAGTACCAGAGCTTCGCCCCTTCGACCAGCAGCAGGTAGGCGGCCACCAGCGCCACCAGCGCGAGGAAGAACGGGGCGGGCAGCGGCGCGAAGCCGAGGAGCCCGTTCAGGGGCGAGTACGGCAGCCAGGCACCGACGACCACCACGCCCACGACGGACGCCGCGAGCGCCCATGAGGGTCTGCTTCGCGGGAACGGCACCCGTCGCGTGCGGATCGCGAAGACGATGAGCGTCTGCGTCGCGAGGGACTCGATGAACCATCCTGACCGGAATTCCGGTGCCGCGGCGTGGAACGCGCTCAGCATCAGGCCGAACGTGGCGAAGTCGAAGATCGACGAGATCGGGCCGAACAGCAGCATGAAGCGCCGGATGGCGCCGATGTCCCAGTGCGCCGGGGCACGCAGCTGCTCCGCGTCGACGTGGTCTGTCGGGATCGCCAGCTGGCTGGCGTCGTAGAGCAGGTTGTTCAGCAGGATCTGGCCCGGCAGCATCGGCAGGAAGGGCAGGATGATCGAGGCGACCGAGGCGCTGAACATGTTGCCGAAGTTGCTCGACGTGCCCATCATCACGTACTTGATCGTGTTCGCGAAGATGCGGCGCCCCTCGGTCACGCCGGCCGCGAGCACGTCGAGATCTTTGTCGAGCAGCAGCACGTCTGCGGCGTCCTTCGCGACGTCGACGGCGGAATCGACGGAGATGCCGATGTCGGCCCCGTGCAGGGCCAGCGCGTCGTTCACGCCGTCGCCGAGGAACCCGACCGCCCGGCCCTTGCGCCGCAGCGCGCGCACGATCCGTCCCTTCTGCTCGGGCGAGACGCGGGCGAAGATCGTGGCGTCGACAGCCGCCGCGACGAGTCGGACATCGTCCAGCCGGTCCACCTCCTCGCCGGTGAGCGTGCGCCGCACGGGCATCTCCAGTTCCGCGCAGATGCGCTCGGCGGCGCCGGCGCTGTCGCCCGTCGCGATCTTCACATCGATGCCGAGCTCCGCCAGCCGGCGCAGCGAGTCGCGCGCGCCAGCCTTGACGGCGTCGCTGAACACCAGGAAACCGCGCAGTGCGAGGTCGCGCTCGTCGCGGGCCGTGAGCCGGCCGACGCCCGGCGCTTCGCGGACCGCGACGGCGACCACCCGGTGTCCGCCCCGGTAGAGGTCGTCGAGCAGCGCCCGGGCGGCGTCATCGACGCTGCCGCACAGCGAGAGGACCGACTCGGCGGCCCCCTTCACCACGATGAGCGCCGGCTCGCCGGCGGCCGACACCAGGGCGCTCGACATGCGCCGCTGGTGGTCGAACGGCACGGTGGCGATCCGGTGGAAGGCCGCGGTCCCCGCCGCGGCGGCATCCGGGCTCGCCCACAGCGCGGCATCCAGTGCGTTCAGGCCGACGCCGGTCCCGCCCGACAGGTCGCCCTCGGACGCCAGCAGCCCGAGACGGAACAGGTCGGCAGCATCCCCGCCGAGGGGCACGGCGCGCTCGAACACGATCTGACCGGTGGTGAGCGTCCCGGTCTTGTCGGTGACGAGCAGATCCAGGTCGCCGAGGTCCTCGATGCAGACCATCCGCTTGACGAGCACCCGCCGACGCGCCAGCGCTCGCGACCCCGCGGCGAGGCTGGTGCTGACCACCGCCGGCAGCAGCTGCGGGGTGATGCCCACTGCGATCGCCAGCGAGAACAGCAGCGACTCCACGATCGGCCGGCCGAGTACGACGGCGACCGCGAAGATCCCCGACGTCAGCACCATCGCGACCACGAGCAGGAAGGTGGAGAAGCGGCCGAGGCCGCGCTGGAACTCCGTCTCCGGCTCCTGGGCGGCAAGGCCCACGGCGATCCGGCCGAATTCGGTGCGTGCGGCCGTGGCCACGACGACGCCCGATCCGCTGCCGGCGTGCACGACCGTGCCCATGAAGGCGGCGCATGCGAGGTCCCCGATACCCGTCCCGGCGCGCACCGGCGCAACGGACTTCTCCGCTGCGGCGGCCTCGCCGGTCAGGATGCTCTCGTCGCATTCGAGCGCATCGCACTCGAGCAGCCGGATGTCCGCGGGCACGACCGTTCCGACCGACAGCGCCACGATGTCCCCCGGCACGAGGTCGGTGACGTCGATGCGCTCCCGCCGGCCGTCGCGCACCACGATCGCGGTGTGCCGCAGCCGGTCGTGCATGGCGTCCGCGGCGCGTTCCGCGCGGAACTCGTTCACGAAGCCGAGCCCGACGCTCACGAGCAGGATCACCGCGATGACCACGGCATCCGTGCTGTCGCCGAGGAAGGCCGCCACGACGGCGGTGAGGAACAGCAGGAGCAGGATCGGACTGCGCAGCTGCCGGAGGAGCACGCGCAGCGGCCGCGCGCGGTGCGTGCGGATCGCATTCGGCCCGAACCGGGCGAGGCGCCGACCGGCCTCGGCGGCGGTCATCCCCGCCGGGCCGGAGCCGAGCCGGCCCAGCACCGCGGATGCGTCCTCGGCCGCCGCACGGCATACGTCGCTCACCGCGAGGTCCGAGGCGGGACGGCCGGGCCTCCGCCCGTCGCGTCGTATCCGCTCGGATGCCGCAGGTCCGTGCGCGCTCACCCGCCCTCCGCCCCCACGACGGCGTGCGCATTGCGATCGTGCGCCGTGCGACCCGCGGCCGGCACGACGAGGACGGGGCAGTGCGCATGTTCGACGCAGTACTGCGACGCGGAGCCGAGGATGAGTCCGGCCACTCCGCCGAGCCCGCGACTTCCCACGATCAGCATCTCGGCGCCGTCGGACTCGGAGATCAGCACGTGCGCCGGCCAGCCTTCCCGGGTGACGGCGGTGTACCACGTCGGCCACTCTGTGCCGAACACGGCACGGGTCGCATCCTCGAGGACGGCGCGCGCGTCGGCTTCCGGCGCGATGCTGCCGCCATAGTAGCCGGGCCAGGCCACCGGCTGCTCCCACGCGGTCATCCCGACCAGCCGGCAGCCGAGTTCACGGGCGATCCGGGCGCCGCGGCGCAGCGCCGACAGCGACGTGTCCGACCCGTCCACCCCCACGACGATGCGGCTGCCGCGGCGGATGCCGGCCTCGGCGCCCGCCGGTTCGGACGTGCTCATGACGCATCCTCCTGCGGGGCATCGTCGATCGAGCGGTGCGCGACACGCCGGAACCGGAGCCCGGTGAGCCGGCCGATGTCGATCTGCACATAGCGGTCCTTGGGCGCCGGCATCCACGACACCAGTCCGGCCGCCTCGGCCCGCGCGATCTCGTCCGCGGTGTCCAGCTGCCGGGCCCGCCCGTGCGCGATGACGCTCCATGCGTCGTCGGAATCGTGGCCGTCGATCTCGAAGGCGACATCCGCGTGGATCGTCAGTTCCAGGAGCTTCGTCCCCGGAGACGTGCGGATGAGGATGCTGTCGCCGTCGGACGCGTAGTTGACGGGGAAGATGTCGACCTCCCCGGCCGCCGTCGCGGCGATCCGTCCGAGGCCGCCCTGCCGCAGCAGCGCCCGGCACTCGTCGCGACCCAGCGACTGCACCTCGTTCTCACTCATGATGTGCTCCCTGCTCCGTGTGCTCCGTCATGGCTTCTCGCCGCCACGTCCAGTGGGCGACCTCGGGGATGTCCTCGCCGTGCGCCCGGGTGTACGCCCGCGCACGCACGCGCGCATCCTGCATGTCCTGTCGCAGCCCCGAGCACCGCTCGGAGAGCCCCGGGACGCGATCGATGACGTCGACGACCAGCGCGTACCGGTCGAGATCGTTGAGCATGACCATGTCGAACGGGGTCGTCGTGGTGCCGTTCTCCCGGTAGCCGTGCGCATGGATGTTCTCGTGTCCGTGGCGGCGGTACGTCAGCCGGTGGATCAGCCACGGGTAGCCGTGGTAGGCGAAGACGATCGGCCGGTCGGCCGTGAAGACGGCGTCGAACTCCTCGTCGGGCAGACCGTGCGGGTGCTCGCTCTCGGACTGCAGCCGCATCAGGTCGACGACGTTGACGACGCGGACTTTGAGATCGGGAATCCTGTCGCGCAGGATCTGCGCGGCCGCGAGCACCTCGAGGGTCGGGATGTCCCCCGCGGCGGCGAGCACGACGTCCGGCGCCTGTCCGTCGACCTCCGTTCCGGCCCAATCGAGGATGCCGAGGCCCCGCGTGCAGTGCAGCACCGCCTCGTCCATCGCGAGCCAGTTCGGGGCGGGCTGCTTGCCCGCGACCACGACGTTGACGTAATCGACCGAGCGCAGGCAGTGGTCGTACGTCGACAGGAGCGTGTTCGCATCGAACGGGAGGTAGACGCGCACCACGTCGGCGCTCTTGTTCACGACATGGTCGATGAAGCCCGGATCCTGGTGGCTGAAGCCGTTGTGGTCCTGGCGCCAGACGTGACTGGACAACAGGTAGTTGAGGCTCGAGATGGGGCGCCGCCAGGGGATGTCACGCGCCACCTTCAGCCACTTGGCATGCTGGTTGAACATCGAGTCCACGATGTGGATGAACGCTTCGTAGCAGTCGAACAAGCCGTGGCGGCCGGTCAGCAGGTACCCCTCGAGCCAGCCCTCGCACTGATGTTCGCTGAGCATCTCCATGACACGTCCGGCCCGCGCGAGATGCTCGTCGCCGGGTCTGATCGCCGCATTCCACTGCTTGTCGGTCGCGGCATACACGGCCGGGGCGAGCCGGTTGGACGCCGTCTCGTCCGGGCCGAAGATGCGGAACGTCGTCGGGTTGTCCTCGATCACCGTCGCCAGCCACTCCCCCAGCACGTGCGTCGCCTCAGACGTCGTGGCACCCGGCGCGGGCACGTCGACGGCGAAGTCCCGGAAGTCCCGCAGAGACAGGTCGGTCCGCAGCATCCCGCCGTTCGCGACCGGGTTCGCGCTCATCCGGCGGTCGCCCTCCGGTGCGAGCTCGCGGATCGACTCGGCGGGCCGCCCATCCGGCTCGAAGAGCTCCTGCGGGCGGTACGACCGCATCCACTCCTCGAGGATGCGCAGGTGCTCCGGCGTGTCGCGCGCAGCCGCCAGCGGGACCTGATGCGCCCGGTATGTGCCCTCGACCTGGACGCCGTCGATCTCGTGCGGGCACGTCCACCCCTTGGGGGTGCGCAGGATGATCATCGGCCACTCCGGCGTCGCCAGCTCAGGGTTCTGGGAGACGTATCGCCCGGCGCGTGCGTTCGCCTTGATGCGCGAGATCTCGTCCAGTACGTCATCGAGCATCAGGGCGAACCGCCGGTGCACGTCGAGCGGATCCTCGCCGTCGTAACCGCCCGTGAAGACATAGGGCCGGTAGCCGTATCCGCGAAACAGCGCGATCAGCTTCTCCTCGGGGATGCGGGCGAGCACCGTGGGATTCGCGATCTTGTAGCCGTTCAAGTGGAGGATCGGCAGCACGACGCCGTCGTGCACGGGATCGAGGAACTTGTTGGAGTGCCAGCCGGTCGCAGCGGCGCCCGTCTCGGCTTCGCCGTCCCCGACGACGCACGCGACCAGAAGGTCGGGGTTGTCGAACGCCGCACCGTAGGCGTGGCTGAGCGAATAGCCGAGCTCGCCGCCCTCGTGGATGGATCCCGGCGTCTCCGGGGCCACGTGACTCGGGATGCCGCCGGGGAAGGAGAACTGACGGAACAGGCGCCGCACACCTTCCTCGTCGGGGGCGATGTGCGGATACGCCTCGGTGTAGGTCCCGTCGAGGAACGCATTGGCCACCATGCCCGGTCCGCCGTGGCCGGGACCCGTCACGAAGATCGTGTCGAGGTCGCGCTCGCCGATCACGCGGTTCAGGTGCGCGTAGAGGAAGTTGAGTCCAGGCGTCGTGCCGAAGTGGCCCAGCAGGCGGGGCTTGATGTCCTCGCGCGTCAGCGGCCGCCGCAGCAGCGGATCGTCGAGCAGGTAGATCTGCCCCACGCTGAGGTAGTTCGCGGCCCGCCACCAGGCATCCACCCGGCGCAGCGCACGGTCGTCCGCGCGACCGGCGGCTCGGCGGGGGAACGCGTCGGTGCGCGTGGACGGGGCGGCGGAGGACACGGCGTTCTGCGTTGTGGGCACGGCAGGATCCTCGTTCGCCCGGACGACAGGGCTCGGGTCTTTGGTCCCGTGGTCATGGACCGGCCGCGAAAGCGCCCTTCGCGCTTGTGCGCTCGGTACAGTCCTCTCAGGTCCGGGTCACCCGTCCGCGGTGATCGGATCGGCGAGGTGAGTCAGCGTGATCAGGGTGATGCTCGTCGACGACCACGAGATCGTGCGGCGTGGTCTGGCCGACCTGCTGGAGGCGCAGCACGACATCGAGGTGGTGGCGGAGGCCGCGACCTGCCGCGAGGCGGTGGCGCGGGTGGCCGCTGCCCTGCCCGACGTCGCGGTGCTCGATGTACGGCTGCCCGACGGAAGCGGCATCGACGTCTGCCGGCGGATCCGTCAGGATCATCCCGCCGTGCACTGCCTCATCCTGACCGCGTACGACGACGACGACGCGGCGCTCGCCGCCGTCATCGCGGATGCTTCCGGTTACCTGCTGAAATCGGTGCGCGGCACCGACCTCGGCGCTGCCGTGCGCGCGGTCGCCGGCGGTCGTCGGCTGCTGAATCCGCAGACCTCGCGGCGGGCAGCGGAGCAGCTGCGCGCGGCTCCGGCCGAGGACCCCCGGTTCGGCTCGCTCGGGCTCCGCGAGCGCCAGATCCTCGCCCTGATCGCGGACGGGCTCACGAACCGCCAGATCGGCGAACGCCTGTCCCTGGCCGAGAAGACGGTGAAGAACTACGTGTCGGCACTGCTGAGCAAGCTGGGGATGGAGCATCGCACCCAGGCAGCCGTCTTCGAGATCGAGCGGACTCGAGACACCTCCGGCTGAGGGGATCCGGCATCCTCCACGGCGCGGCCGCGGGGCGTAGGTTCTTGACCATGACGGGATTCCTCACATGGCTGGCGGGTTCCGGCGTGGTGCAGGGCGTGATCATCGGGGGCACTCTGGCGTTCCTCACGACGCTCCTGGCGCTGGATGCCGTCGCGCGAAGGCATTCACGGACGGCCGACGGCTGGCGGTCGTTCCCCGAGGCCGGCCGGCCCGGCACCGGCGTGGTCGTGCGCGCCGCCCTGCAGAAGGCCCTCCCGGTCGTGAACGTCCTCGAGGAGGCCGCGTACTGGACCGCGCAGGCGGATGCCGCCCGCAACCGGCTGACCGGCGCGCACGCATATCGCATGCACTTCCCGGCGGGCGGCCTTCCGCCCACCGGAGCCTTCTGGTCGCTCACGGCGACCGACGTCGTGGGGTACATGGTGCCGGGCGCCGAGGGCCGCTCCAGCGTGGACGGCCACTCCGGGCTCGTGACGAACCCGGACGGGTCGGTCGACATCCTGCTGCAAGCTCAGGCGCCGGACGGCCCACGGCAGAACTGGCTCCCCACCCCGCGCGGCAGATTCACGCTCATGCTCCGGGCGTATCTCCCCGGCCCCGCCATCACCGACGGAAGCTACTCGCCCCCGCCCGTCATCCAGGTCGCCTGACATGAACCGTCTCATCCTGAAGTACGGCTATCCGATCACCGCCGTCATCCTGCTGGTCTTCGTGTGGGTGATCGCGCAGCGGCTCACCCGCGGCGTCGAGGCGGTCGTCCCCCTCGCGGTGGCGGCCGCGATCGTCTGGATCGCAGGCGTCATCGTGCTCATCGGCTTCTGGCCGCGGATCACGGTCGGCGGATTCAAGCGCGCCATCCTGCGGCGCGGGCTCGGCGACGGGCCCGTCGGCGTCAACATGCTCTCCGCGGCGCCGGAGCGCCCCTCCCGCTCTGCCTCGGCCGGTGGCCTCCTGGCCACGGGCGCCGATGACCTGGTGTACCTCGCCGGATGGGTCGACGTGACGAAGGGCCCGCAGGTGCTGCACGTGCCCGACATGAACGGCCGCTACTACAGCATCCAGTTCACCGACCCGGTCACCGGCGCCGATGTCGCGTACGTCGGCAAGCGGACGACCGGAACGGGCGCGGGCGCCTTCCTCGTCTGCGATCACCGCCGCACCGACGCGCCGGCCCGCGGGACGACACCGATCACCCTTCCGCACGGGCGGGCACTGATCATCGGGCGCGTCTTCTGCACCGGAGAGGATGACCGGTCCGTCGCCTACGGGCTCGCCCGTCAGATCCGGCTCGCACCGCCGGAGGGCGTCGACCGCCGCGGGACCTAAGACCCCGGCACGGGTCGCGGATCGGAGGACAGTGGTGGTCGTCCAGCGTCGCACGGAAGGAACGACCATGCCCACCGCACCCGCAGACCACGATCTCGAGGTCCAATCCCTGGTCCGGGACGAGCTCGGATGGACGCCCGACGTGGATGCCGCCGACATCGGCGTGTCCGTCGTCGATGGAGCGGTCACCCTGTCGGGCACCGTCTCCACCTACCCGCAGAAGGTCGCCGCGAAGAAGGCGGCGCTGCGGGTGCGGGGCGTTCGCACGCTCGTCGACGAGCTGACGGTGGACCCGGGCGGCGCGTCCGCGCACGTCGGCGAGACCCAGCTCGCGCGGGCGGTGGACCGCGCCCTCACGCACGCGGACAACATCCCCGAGACGGTGACGGCCGCGGTGCACGAACACAACGTGATGCTCATGGGCGAGGTCACGTGGGACTTCGAACGTCAGGCGGCCGTGCACGCCATCGAGAGCCTGCGTGGAGTCCAATCGATCAGCAACGGGATCACGCTGCGACCGCGCCCGCCCGCCGCCGATGCCGAACAGCGGATCCGGGAGGCCCTCGCCCGCTACGACGGCGTCGGCCCCGACACCGTCGACGTGGTGGTCGACGGCACGCGGGCGACGCTCACCGGGACGGTGAAGTCCTGGGCGCAGCGCCGGATGGCGAGCACCATCACGTGGTCGTCGCCGCACATCACGGAGGTCGACAATCGCATCGCGGTGACGGCGTGAGCACGGTCCGCCGAAGCCACGGGACCTAAGACCCGTCCCGGGACGCCGATCGTCGCGACAGTGGCTCTCGTGCACGGGTGCACGGTCGAAAGGAACGCAGATGACGATCGCGACAGACGCGGACCTCGAAGTGCTGGCGGAGGTCCGGGCGGAACTCGAATGGACGCCCGATGTCGACGCCGCGGCGATCGGGGTCGCGGTCGACGACGGCACGATCACCCTCTCCGGCGAGGTCGGCTCGTACGCGGAGCGGCTCGCCGCCAAGAAGGCGGCGCTGCGCGTGCGCGGAGTGCGGGCGATCGTCGACGACCTCGCGGTCGAGACCAGGGGTGCGACCTGGTCGCCGGGCGAGGTCGATACGGCGCAGCAGGTCGACCGCGCGCTGCGCAGCGCGACCACCGTGCCGCAGAGCGTGCAGGCCGAAGTCCACGGACATGACGTCACGCTGACGGGCGAGGTCGACTGGGAGTGCCAGCGGCAGGCCGCCCGGCGCGCCGTCCAATTCCTGCGCGGCGTCTCGACGATCAACGACCGGATGACCCTCAAGGAGCGCGCGTCGGCGTCCGACACGCGGCAGCGGATCGCCGATGCGCTCACCCGCAACGCCCAGATCGACGCGGACACCATCCAGGTCGCCGTGGACGGGACCAGGGTGACCCTCACGGGCCGGGTGCGCTCGTGGGCGGAGCGCCTGCAGGCGGCCGACGCCGCCTGGTCCTCGCCGCACGTCACCGACGTCGACAATCGCATCTACATCGTCTGACGCAGGAAGGAACTGACATGAGCGACAAGACGGCGGACCGGGACCTCGACGTCCAACTGCGGGTCCGCGACGCACTGGAATGGTGCCCCGAGGTCGCAGTCGCCGGCATCGGCGTCTCCGTGGTCGACGGGGCCGTGACGCTGTCCGGCGAGGTGCCGACGTACGCCGAAGCGGTAGCAGCGACCGAGGTGGCTCTGCGGGTGCGCGGCGTGCGGACGCTCGTCGACGATCTCACGGTCGCGGCGAAGGACGCCTCGTGGCCGGTCAGCGAGGCCGAGATCGCACACGAGGTCGACCATGCCCTGAGATCGACGACCATCGTCCCCGAGACAGTCAAAGCCGCCGTGCGCAAGCACCACGTGACGCTCACCGGCGAGGTCGATTGGGAGTACGAGCGCGCAGCCGCGCGCCAGGCGATCCAGTACCTGCGAGGCGTCCACTCCATCAGCAACGCGATCACGCTGAAGCCGCGACCCGCGGCACCCGACACCGGAGAACGCGTCGCCGCCGCGCTCGCACGCGATGCCGGCATCGACCCGGCGAACGTCCACGTCGTGGTCGACGGCACCCGGGTCACGCTCACGGGCACAGTGGGTTCGTGGGCGGATCGTCGCCGCGCGGGCAGCGCCGCCTGGTCGTCCCCGCACGTCACCGACGTCGACAACCGCATCCTCGTCGACGCGTGAGGATGATCCAGTCACGTGCCGCCGACCGGCGGGCGATCAGGCCGCAGCCGATCGAAGGGGCGAGGAGGACGCAGGCGGCGCGGCTCCTGTGGACGCGGCTGGTGATCGTGGTCACGGCGCTCGTGCTCGCCGCCGCCCTGACGCTCGACGCCGCCGGACAGCACAGCTTCTCCCGCTGGGCGACGCTCGTCTGGGTCGCGGCCGTCGTGGTCTGGACCGTGGCGCGAATGGTCCGCGACGTGATCCGCGGGCACGTCGGCCTCGACATCCTCGCGGTGATGGCGATGGTCGCGACCCTCGCGGTCGGCGAGGACATCGCAGCGCTCATCATCGTGCTGATGCTCTCCGGCGGGGAAGCCCTCGAGGAGTTCGCCGCGCACCGCGCGAAGCGGGACCTGCGTGCTCTGCTCGATCGCTCCCCGCGGACCGCACATGTCGTGCTGCACCCCGGCGACATGCACTCGGAGGCGGTCGTCGACGTCCCCGTCGAGGACGTCGTCATCGGGGACGTCCTGCTGGTGCGGCCATCCGAGGTCGTGCCCGTCGACGGCGCGCTGCTGACCGGCGACGCCTCGTTCGACGAATCCTCGCTGACCGGGGAGAGCCTGCCCGTGGAACGCACGGCCGGCGACGAGGTGCTGTCCGGGTCCGTCAACGGCGAGCGGGCGGTGCGGATCCGCGCTGTGCGCCGCAGCACCGACAGCCAGTTCCAGCAGATCGTCGCCCTCGTGCACGCCGCCGAGCAGTCCCGGGCACCCGTCGTGCGGTTGGCGGACCGCTTCGCGATCCCGTTCACCCTGGTATCGGTCGTGCTCGCCGGGATCGCTTGGATGCTCTCCGGGGATCCCGTGCGTCTGGCCGAGGTCCTCGTGCTCGCCACGCCGTGCCCGCTGCTGATCGCAGCACCCGTCGCCTTCCTCGGCGGACTGTCCCGGGCGGCGAAGGACGGCGTGATCATGAAGGGCGGGGCGGTCATCGAACAACTCGCCCGCGTGCGGGTCGCGGCGTTCGACAAGACCGGGACCCTGACCCGCGGCGCGCCCGTGCTCATCGAGATCCGCCCGGAGCGCGGCTTCCAGGCCGACGAGGTGCTGCGGCTCGCAGCATCCGCGGAACAGTACTCCTCGCACACGCTCGCCGCCGGGATCCGGCAGGCGGCGATGGATCGCGGCCTGATCCTCGGCCGCTCCGAGGATGCCGGGGAGATCGCCACCAACGGCGTCACCGCGACGGTCGAGGGCCGTGCGGTCGCGGTCGGCAAGCCCGCGTACGTCGCCATGCTCGCGCCGGAACTGCGCCGCGTCGAGCTCGCGCCGGGGCAGGCCGCCGCCTACGTCGCCGTCGACAAGAGATTCGCCGGCGCCCTCGTCCTCGCCGACGCCCCGCGACCCGAGTCCGCAGCGGTGGTGTCATGGCTGCGGGACCACGGGGTGGAGCGCATCGTCATGCTCACCGGCGATGCACGTCCGACGGCCGAGTCGATCGGCGCCGTCGTCGGCATCAGCGAGGTCCAGCCGGAGCTCCTGCCCGGCGAGAAGGTCCATCTCGCCGCCGCGCTGCGTCCCCGTCCGCTCATGATGGTGGGTGACGGCGTCAACGACGCGCCCGTGCTCGCAGCATCCGACATCGGAATCGCGATGGGAGCCCGCGGCGCGACCGCCGCGGGAGACGCCGCCGACGTCGTCATCCTCGTCGACTCGCTCCGCCCGCTCGTCGACGCGATCGCCATCGGACGCCGCACCGTCCGGATCGCGCTCACGGCCATCTGGATCGGCATCACGCTCAGCATCGGACTGATGCTCGTCGCGATGACGGGTCTCATCCCCGCCGTGGCAGGCGCGCTCATCCAGGAACTCGTCGATCTGGCGACGATCCTGTACGCGCTCCGCGCGCTCACCTCCGGGCGTGCGAATCCGATCCCGGGATTCGGCTCGGCCGTCAGCGGCGCCGGGCGCGGGAACGCACTCGGGCGCGCGGCAGCGGCGGACCGGTGACGGCCGGCCCGACCTCCGCACTGAGCTCTCCGATCCCCTCGACCACGAGCCGCACGACGTCCCCCTCGGTCAGCGGCGGCGGCGTCAACGCGCCGTTGCGGCCCCACAACTCGCCGAGGCATCCGCCGTTGCCGACGGTCCCCGATCCGAGCACATCGCCGGGCACCACGCGGGAGTTGCGGGACGCGTACGCCACGAGCTCCGGCAGCGGCCAGCCCATGTTCGACACGAGGTCCTCGCCGATCAGCCCGTCGTTGATGTAGGCCTCGGCCCGCACGGCGAGGAACCCGTCGGCATCCAGATACGGCTCTAACTCATCGGCGGTGACGATCCACGGCCCGAGGCTCATCCCGAAGTCCTTGCCCTTGGCGGGCCCGAGACGCACCTTCATCTCGCGGCCCTGCAGGTCGCGCGCCGACCAGTCGTTCATGACCGTGTAGCCGAACACGACGGATGCAGCCTCGTCAGCGGTCAGGTTCGACTCCCCCACACCCGGCGCCGCACCGACGACCACTGCGACCTCGAGTTCGAAGTCGAGGCGCTCGGTGACCGGCGGGGCGACCGGCTCGCCGGGTCCGAGGATCGTGTGCGGATTGGTGAAGTAGAACGTCGGGGCCTCGTACCACTCCGCGGCCACGTCGCTCTTGCCCTCGACTCCGGCGCTGACCCCCTCCACGTGCTCCTCGAACGCGACGAAGTCGCGGATCGCCGCGGGCACCAGCGGTGCGAGCAGCCGCACGTCGGCGAGCGGGACACCGTGGTCGGTCACCCGATCGGACAGCCACTTCGCGGTGTGAAGTCCCAGAGCGAGCACCTGCGCGACCGTCAGGCCTCCGGGGAAGGGCACCACCCGGTCGTCGATGACGAATCCTTCGCCGACGGTCCCGGCGTCGTCCCAGCGTGCGATCCTCATGACTCCGCCCCCAGCTCGGCGAAGGTCTCCGCGACCCAGTCGGCGGTCCACTGGGAGACGTAGGGCATGTTGTCGAGGCCGATGTGCTCGGCGCCGCCCTCCTCCTGGGTGAAGATCCGCAGTTCCCGCTTGGGCGAATTGACCGCGGCCTGGTACTCCTTGTGGGCGTACTCGACGGGGATCTGCCGGTCGCCGATGCCGTGTGTGACCAGGAACGGCACGGTGATGTTCTCCACGATGCCCTCGAGGCGCATGTCCTTCGTCTTCGCGAGGAAGTCGGCGGCATCCGCGGCCCCGAACACCCAGTGCACGTGGTCCCAGTAGTGCGGCACCGGGTTCTCGCCCTCACGGCGGCGGCGGGCCTCCTGCACGGCGGCCCAGTCGTAGTTCGCGCCCCATGCCACGGCGAGGGCGATGCGCTTCTCGAAGGCGGTCGCGCGCGGCACGTAGTAGCCGCCGAGCGACCAGCCGACGAGCCCCACCTTGCCCGGGTCGACGTCCAGTCCGACGGCATTCTGCTCGACCCAGTCGAGGATGGATGCCGCCCACACCTCGGTGTCGTAGCGGGCACGCAGGTCGCGCATGCGCAGCGCCTCCCCGGATCCGGGCGTGTCGACCATGAGCGTCGAGATCCCGTACTCCGCCAGCTGCTGCGGGAAGCCGGAGGTGTACATCATCTCCTTGGTGGAGTCCAGGCCGTTCCACATCACGACGAGCGGGTGCGGCCCCGCCCCCGGCGCACGGAAGAAGTAGCCCGGCAGCGCGGATCCCTCGGGAGCGTCGTCGCCCTGGTACGGGACGTCGACGACGGTCAGCGGCACGTCGCCGAGCTCGACGTGCGCCAGCAGCAGGTCGATCGACTTGCGGTAGGCGGCCTTGCGTCCCTCCCACTTCGGCGACTGCAAGCGCTCGGCCTGCGAGGTGTAGAGCGCCGCCCGGTAGTACTTCTCGGCGGCGCCACGCCGCCAGCCGCGGTCCTCATCCTCCTTCGCGGAGGCGAGGATGCGGTCGGCGACCGCCTGCCACGAGCCGTACAGCAACTCGGTGCCGACGTCGTCGCCGTGCTCGGACGCCTCCAGCACCGGCCGGGATGCCTTGTCGACGTCATCGATGAGTCCGCCGTTGTTGAGCGTGGCGACGACCGACATGCTCCAGACGTAGTTGGTGGGGAAGTACATGTACATGGGGACTCCTTCGGGGTGGATGCGTTTCGTCTCGCTGCGCTCGCTCAACGAGCGGGAAGGCGGATGCGTTTCGTCTCGCTGCGCTCGCTTAACGAGCGGGAAGGCGGATGCGTTTCGTCTCGCTGCGCTCGCTCAACGAGCGGGAAGGCGGATGCGTTTCGTCTCGCTGCGCTCGCTCACCCGGCGGACGGGGCCCGCGGGCGGACGGCGTCGGACAGGACGGTGGACACGCCGGACAGGACCTGCCCGCCGTCGACGCCGACCTCGGCGCCGGTGACGAAGGATGCGGCATCCGACAGCAGGAACACGACGACGTCCGCGACCTCGACCGGCTCGCCCGCCCGGTGCAGGGGCGCGATCGCGAGGTTCGCGTCGCGGAACTCCGGCGGTGCAGTGGCCGTCATCTCGGTGCGGATGTAGCCGGGGTGCACGATGTTGACGCGGATGCCGCGCGGCCCGAGCTCGGTCACGCACGCGTGGGTGAGACCGCGCAGCGCCCACTTGCTGGTGGTGTACGCGGCGGTGTAGTGGCCGGTGAGTCCGGCCGCCGAGCCGATGTTGACGATCGACGACCCCGCTGCCATGAGCGGCAGCAGCGCCTGGATGCCCAGCATGGCCCCCGTCACGTTGACGGCGAGCACACGATCCCAGTCGTCCCGCTCGACGGCGCCGATGCGCACGCGGTGGGTGACCCCGGCATTGTTGACGAGGCCCTTCACTCGCCGTCCGTCAAGGGCACGCGCGAGAGAGCGCCAGTCGTCCTCGTCGGTGACATCGAGACGGCGGTACGCGATCGTCCCGGGCAGACCGGCTGCGGCATCCCTCAACTCCGGTGCGTCATCGCCGACGTCCACGGCGATCACCTCGGCGCCGTGCCCGGCGAGCCGCAGCGCCTCCAGGGCGCCCTGGCCGCCGGCGGCGCCGGTGACGACGAACAGCTCCCGGGCGATGCCGGGAAGCCCGATCCCGCTCATGCCGCTCCCCCGGCATCCTGCTCCCGGGGTCCGTGCCGCATGAGCCCGCCGCGGACGTCGGCAGGGAGCACCTCGAGCACGTCGGGGCCGAACTCACCGCCGACGAGCACGAACGCGACCCGGGCGACGGCATCCGTGCGGTTCGCCCAGGCGTGATCGGTGCCGCGCTGCACGACGATGTCGCCGGCGCGGGCGACCACCTCGCTGTCGTCCAGGATCAGGGTGATCTCACCCTCGAGCACGATGCCGTAGTCCACGGACTCGGTGCGATGCACCGGCGACTGCCGGCCGTGCTCGTCGAGATGCCCGGGCAGGAACTCGTTGACGCGGATGCGGGTGCCGTGCGCGGGCGGGGGCACGGTGAGGGCGCCGGCAGTCGGGTCCTCCGCCCCGGCGCCGATGACGGCGGGCGACTGCGCGGTGACCCACACCTCGTGGAAGGCGACGCCGTCGTCCGGGAGCTCGCGGCTCACCGGCACCGGCCCGTCGCCGACCACCACCGAGACCCCGGCCGCATCGTGCCCGGTGACGATCCGGCGCGGGACCCGGAACCCGTGGGCGCGCCCGGACACGGGGGCTGCGGTCACGGGGCCGCCACCAGCGCGGCGAGGGCCTGTCCCATCACCCGGCCGGGGTCGGCGTCGGGCGTGCCGGGGTGGGTCTCCCACTCCGCCAGCTGCAGTGAGGCGTCCACCACGCCCTTGATGCGGGGCAGGCGACGGGCGTAGAACGCGGCGAGCTGCTGCTCGAGATCACCCTCCGGCGTGATCAGCTCGGCGAGCACGACGGCATCCTCGATGCACATGGCGGCGCCCTGGGCGATCAGCGGCGGCACGGCGTGCACGGCCTCGCCGAGCAGCAGCACGCGGCCGCGGTGCCACGGGGCGTCGACGAAGATCCACTCGATCTGCTGGAAGTTCAGGAACGTCGACTCGTCGATGGAGTCGCGCAGGTAGTCGAACTCGCCGTGGAAGTCGGCCATCAGGCGCGTGACCTCCTGCCAGTCCGGCAGCCCGTTGTCCGGCCGCTCCGGGCGGCACAGCACGAAGATGTAGCACTGGTCCTCGCTGACGGGCGTGTACCCCACCTTGAGGGCGCCGTCGCCGGTGAAGGGGAACGCCATGCCGCCCTTCATCCCGGGCGTGCGGGAGGTGACCGCGCGCCAGATGCCGAGACCCGACGGGGCGCGGTCCTCGGTGATGCCGAGCTTCGGGCGGGTCTGCGACTTGATGCCCTCGGCGACGATGATGAGGTCCCACGTCTCGGTGGTCCCGTCGGAGAGCACCGACGTGGCGGTGTCGTCGTCGTTGTTCTCGAACGAGGTCATCTCGAGTCCGAGGCGGATCTCGACGCCGAGCGATTCGGCTTTCGCCACGAGGATCTCGTGCAGGTCCGGGCGCAGCGCGCCGATCGTCGGCGGCAGGTCGTCGCCGCCGGTGCGCGGCGTGTGCATGGGGGCCATCACCCGGCCGTCCGCGAAGAAGAGGGTGATGCCGTCGTCCTCGGGGTAGCTCTTGGCCAGCACCTCGTCGATGACGCCGAGGTCCTTGAAGGCGCGCAGGGCGTTGCCCTGGATCGTGAGCCCGTGTCCGACGCGCGCCCACGCGGGCGCCTTGTCCACGAGCGTGACCCGCACGTCCCGCTGCGCGAGCGCGATGGCGGCGGTCAGCCCGGTGAATCCGCCGCCGACGACGAGCACGTTGCGAACAGACATCTTCGTCTCCGATCTCGATGCGCCGGATGAGGCGCGTCTCCAGGATCGACGTTAGATGCAGACAGCGCGCTTCCGTATGCGCGCGGCTCGATGCCTGTCATCGGGCTTCGGCAGAGCGGGCATCCGTCCAGCGGGCCACGACCTGCCGCAACCAGGCATGTGCGCCGTCGTGCGTGTGCGCAGGATGCCACCACAGCCGCTGGATGAGCTCGGTGACCGGGAACGGCGTCGGCACGGCGACCGTGCCGGTGACCTCCGCGTTGCGCTCCACCAGCCGGCGCGGCACCACGCCGACGAGGTCGGTCCCGCCCACGATGAGCGGGATCGACAGCAGCGTCGAGGTCGTGACGCGCACGTGCGGGAAGATGCGCAGCTCGTGCATGCGCCTCTCGGCGGGTGTCATGTGCGCGCGGCCGAAGTCGGTGCGGATGAACGGGCTCGCGGTGAAGTCCGCGAGCGAGATCCCGCCGCCGGCCACCACGGGGTTGGCGCGGTCGGCGATGACGACGTACTCGTCGCGGAACACCTCGACGCTGTCCACCTCGATCCCGATGCCGGGAGCCGCCACCACGAAGTCGTGCGCGAGCAGGTCGTGCTCGGCATCGGTCGGCTCGGTCGGCAGCCGCAGGAAGTCGAAGCGCACGCCGGGCGCCTCGGCCTGCGCCAGATCGAACAGCGGGCCCATCTCGAGGACGCCGAAGTCGGTGATCTGGAAGGTGAAGGTGCGCGTGCTGGTGCCCGGGTCGAACGACTCCTGCCCGAGGGCCTGCGCCACCAGCGGCAGGGTCAGCTGCACCTGGGGAAGGATCTGCCGGGCCAGCGGCGTCAGCTCGAAATCGCGGCCGACGCGCACCAGCAGCTCGTCGTGGAACACCGTGCGCAGCCGGGCCAGCGCCGTCGACATCGTGGACTGCCCGAGACCGATCCGCGCGCCGGCACGTGTGACGTTGGCCTCCTCGAGCAGCGCGCGCAGCGCGACCATGAGGTTCAGATCCGTCTCGCCAGCCACCACAGATGCATGGTATCCGGCGGCCGCATGGCCCCGGCAGACGGCCCGCGCCTACTCTCGGGGAGTCGCCACGCGCAGCCGACCGTCATCCCGGCCGCACCGCGGGGCGCCCCGATGAAAGAAGGCCGATGATGACCGACCGCCTCGTCTCGCACCTGCGATACGCCGCCCTCGCCGTGCCGGAGTACGCCGTGGAGCGCGACTTCTTCGTGACGCACTGGGGGCTGACCGAGGTGCACGCCGAAGCCGGTCTGAGCCACCTCGCCGCCGAGGGGTCCGCGGAGCCGTTCATCCTGCGCCTGCGCGAGGGAGAGAAGCGCATCGACCTCGCCGGCTTCGCCGTGCGCAGCCGCGCCGACATCCACGCGCTCGCCGACAAGCTGCACGCCGAGGACGTGCAGTTCGTGCACGAGCCGCAGGAGCTCACCGGCTACAGCGGCGGCTACGGGTTCCGGGTCTTCGACGGCGACGGGCGGGTGCTGGAGTTCTCGACCGGATACCAGACGCGCACGCCCCGCAAGATCCGCGAGCGCGAGCCGGTGCCCGCCAAGCTCTCGCACATGGTGTTCAACTCCCCCGACCTGAACCGCACCGCGCAGTGGTACGTCGACCACCTCGACTTCACGATCTCCGACTCGCTCGTACGCCCGGACGGCACCGAGATGATGCACTTCATGCGCTGCAACGCCACGCACCACTCCATCGCGATCGCGATGGGACCGCACCACTCGCTGCACCACCTCTCGTTCGAGATGCGCGGCATCGAGGAGTGGATGCGCGGGGCGGGCAAGATCCTGCGCGCCGGCGCCCGCATGATCTGGGGTCCCGGTCGGCACAACGCCGGAGACAACACGTTCGCCTACTTCCTCGATCGTGTTGCCGGCGGGATCGAGGAAGTAGGCGAACGTGTTGAAAAGAGTGTA
>NZ_DATEJS010000167.1:0-10928 GCF_035277845.1 Microbacterium sp. | reverse complement strand
GGGCTAAGCGATGCGGGTGCCGCGCGGCAGGCGACGGGCGGGGGTGCGCGTGCGCGCCGTGCCCCACACCAGCAGGCCGCCGGCGAGGACGATCTGGATGCCGAGACCCACCAGCCAGCTCGGCGCGGTCTCGGCCTCGATCGTCTTCGGCGAGGGCGGATCCGGCTGCGCGTCGCTGCAGTTGTCGTAGCGGACGTGGGCCGGCGGCGCGATCTGCGCCTGGCGCACCGACGCCTTCAGCCCCGAGAACGCATCGAGAGGGTAGCCGTCCGCGTCATAGGAGGCCGGCGTGGCGTCGGCGAGGATCACGAACGGGTTCGGCGCCAGCATCCACCACACCTTGTCGAACCGCGGCTGCTCGGACGTCTCCGTGTGCCACGCACCGCAGCTGGTGGTGTTCCCCTTGTCGTCGAAGTTGGGATCGCGGGACTGGGTGGTGAGCTCGCTGCGGATCGCGAGTCCCGACAGGCTGAACGCGATCACCGTCCCGACCACGAGCGCGGCGACGATGAGGTACGTGCTGGCCACCGAGAACAGCGGCCGGGCCAGGATGCCGCTGAGCCCCACGCCGATCGCCGCGACGACGCCGATCTCCACGATCAGCATGACCAGCGAGACCACGGCGACGGCCGGCGAGACGCCGCCCGCGATCATGGCGATGACGATGAACGGCACTGCGACGACCGCGAACGCGAGGCCCGCGATCCAGGCGGCGATGAACTTGCCGAGCACGATCTCGGCGGTGGTGGTGAGCGTGACCTGCACCGGCGCGAGGGTCGCGGCATCCCGATCGCCGTTGATCGCGTTGCCGGACAGCGTCGGGGAGACGAGCACCACCAGCAGCAGAACGAAGTACACGATGATCGAGAAGACCGTTCCGCCCGCGTCGGGCTGGCCGCTCGCAGCAAGGAAGCTCAGGGTGGTCACCCCGATGAGCAGCACGGCGAAGACACCCAGCAGCACGTACCAGGCGATGCTGCGCACGCGCTGCGTCAGCTCCAGGGCGATGACGGTTCCGAGGCGGCGGAGGTTCATGACGCATCCCCCTCGGTCGGCGCGGTCGGTGCGGCAGGCGCGGCGGATGAGCCCGGAGACCCGGGCGGCGGTGTCCCGTTCTGACGGAGGTCGAGGAACGCGTGCTCGAGCGAGCCGACCGCGGGCGCGAACTCCACGACGGGGAGGCCGGCCTGGACGAGGAGGCGGAGGGCGTCGGCCGCGGCCCGCTCGCCCGCGAACGTGACGAGGATGTCCTGACGATCGACCTGCGCCGCCGTGCCGAGGACGGATGCCACCCGCTCACGCTCGGTCTCGGCCTGCGCGCCCGCGATCCTCAGGCGCCACGCGCGTGAGGTCTGAGCCGCGGCGGCGACGCGGTCCGCCGCGACCGTCGCCCCCGCCTCGACGAAGACGGCCGTGTCGACCACCTCCTCGAGCTCGGAGAGCACATGACTGGAGATCAGCACCGTACGACCCTCGGCGGCGAAGCCGCGCAGCATCCCGCGCAGCTCGATGCGCGCCTGCGGGTCGAGCCCGGAGGCCGGCTCGTCCAGCAGCAGCACCCGCGGATCGTGGACGAGCGCGCGGGCGAGGCCCAGCCGCTGCTTCTGACCGCGCGAGAGCACGCGCGCCGGGGCGTCCGCGAGGGTGGTGAGGTCCACGCGCTCGAGCAGGGCGGTGGCGCGGGATGCGGCATCCTGCTTGCTCGCCCCGTACAGGCGGCCGGTCATCGCGAGGGTCTCCCGCGCGGTCAGCGACGGCCAGGCGCCCAGGGCATCGGGCATCCAGCCGATCGCCGCGCGGGCACGCGCCGGCTCGGCGACGGGGTCGACGCCATCCACGCGGATCGACCCGGACTCCGGGGCGAGCAGCGACGCGAGCATCAGCATCAGGGTCGTCTTGCCGGCGCCGTTGGGGCCGACGAGGCCCGTCACGTTGCCGACCTCGGCCTCGAGGCTCATGCCGCGGACGGCGTGCACCGTCCCGAACGAGCGATGGACGTCGTCGACGACGATCCCCAGTGTTCCCATTCCTCGAATCTATGGCCCGACATAGCCGAGTCCGAGGATTGAGCCTCCGGGCGCGCTGTCCCTCCCCCGAGGCCCCGCCCCGTTTGTTGACTTGCCCTGGATGTACGCGACACGCCGAGCGGGGCGTACATCCAGGGCAAGTCAACATCCGGAGGACGCGGCCGGAGGGCGGAGCCGAGAGACGCAGACGGAGCGGGGCGCTGCCTACTGGTTCGAGAAGGCGGCGTCGAAGGAGGCGGTGGGTTGCGGCCACAGCAGGGAGCGCACGAACTGCACGGCCTGGGCGGCGCCGTGCAGGCGGTCCATGCCGGCATCCTCCCACTCGACCGAGATCGGACCCTCGTACCCGATCGCCGAAAGCGCGCGGAACGCGTCCTCCCAGGGCACGTCCCCGTGTCCGGTCGACACGAAGTCCCAGCCGCGCCGCGGATCCCCCCACGGCAGGTGCGAACCGAGCACCCCGGCCCGCCCGTTGCGGGGACGCAGCCGGGTGTCCTTGCAGTCCACGTGGTAGATCCGGTCCCGGAACTCCCAGATGAACCCGACCGGGTCGATGTCCTGCCACATCATGTGCGACGGATCCCAGTTGAACCCGAACGCCTCCCGGTGCCCGATCGCCTCCAGGGCGCGCACGCTGGTCCAGTAGTCGTACGCGATCTCCGACGGATGCACCTCGTGCGCGAACCGCACCCCCTCCGCGTCGAACACGTCCAGGATCGGGTTCCACCGGGCCGCGAAGTCCTCATACCCGGCGTCGATGACGGATGCCGGCACCGGCGGGAACATCGCCACATACGACCAGATCGACGACCCCGTGAACCCGACCACGGTGTCCACGCCGAGCTTTCGGGCCACCCGGGCGGCGCGCTTCATGTCCTCCGCCGCCCGCTGCCGCACCCCCTCGGCATCCCCGTCGCCCCACACGTACGGGCGCAGGATCGCCTGATGGCGGAAATCGATCGGGTCGTCGCACACCGCTTGACCTGCCAGATGGTTCGAGATCGCGTACGCCCTCAGCCCGTGCGCATCGAGGGTCTCCAGCCGCGACCGCAGATACGCCGGATCCTCATCCGCCCGCCGCAGGTCGAGATGATCACCCGACGCCGCGATCTCCAGACCGTCGTACCCCCAGGAGGCCGCCAGCCGCGCCACCTCCTCGAACGGCAGATCCGCCCACTGCCCCGTGAAGAGGGTGACCGGGTGCGTGCTCATGCCGCCGAGGCCTCCCGCACCCAGCGCGCGGTGTGGTGTGCGCTCTCCACCGGGTCCATCGACGCGCGGTCGACCTCGATGATGATCCAGCCGCCGAAGCCGTCGGGCAGCGCCGAGAGGATGCCGGGCAGGTCGAGGTCGCCGAGGCCGGGCTCCTTGTACAGCCCGAGGTCGGTGGCGCGCTCGTAGGCGAGGCCCTCCTCCCGGGTCTGCCGGGCGATGCCGAGGTCGAGGTCCTTGAGGTGGAGGTCCTGCACCCGGTCGCCCCACTTCGCGAGCGTCGCCTGCGCGTCGATGCCGGCCCACTCCAGGTGCCCGATGTCGAACGCGGCGCCGAGGCGCGAGGCGTCGATGCTGTTCAGCACGTGCTCGTACTCGGCCTCGGTCTCGATCCAGGTGCCCACGTGGTTGTGCAGGCCGGGGCGCACGCCCTCGGCGTTCAGCACGTCGACGGCCTCGTCGATCAGGTCGGTGAGTTCGTCGAGGCGGTCCTGCGAGAAGTCGTGGCCGACGGCCGGATGCTGCCAGCGGATGGCCTGCTGGTTGACCTCGGCGGCGAGGAAGATGCGCGACAGGCCCATGTAGTTGGACTCCTCCGCCTTGCGGCGCACCGAGTCGAACCAGTGGATGCGCGAGAACGTGCCGCGCTCCAGGCGCCCGCCGTGCTCGGATGCCAGCGGCACCTGCACGTACCCGGGGGCGACCTTCAGGCCGGCATCCTTGATCATCGCCTCGTAGTTCTGCAGCGTCTGCGTGTCGAGCACCTCGAGCATGGTCGCGGTGAATCCGGCATCCCGGATCGCCCGCAGCACGCCCGGGTACTCGGCGACGAACGCGGGATCGGCGAAGCGCCACAGCGAGGCGCTGTCGAGGTCGTTCGGGTCCTCCTTCACGTTGATCCACTGGATGGCGTTGAGCGCGAAGTCGAGGTCTTTGATCTGCACGGGGAGCATCCCTTTCTGGGTCGGGTGTCGTCCGGACGGCCTACTTGAGACCGGCGGTGGCGACGCCCTGGATGAAGTACTTCTGCAGGAAGAGGAACAGGATGAGGATGGGCAGCAGCACGACCATGGAGCCGGCCAGCAGCACGCCGAAGTTGACGGTGTTGGATGCCTGCGACGCGACCGCGAGGCCGACGGGCGCGGTGTAGACGCTCTGCGACTGGGCGACCACGAGGGGCCACAGGAAGTTGTTCCACGACGACAGGAACGACAGGATGCCGACGGTCGCGAGGCCCGGTCCGCACAGCGGCAGGAACACGCGGAAGAAGATCCGCGCCTCACCGGCGCCGTCGAGCCGCGCCGCCTCCATGAGCTCGAACGGCACGCCGTGGGCGAACTGGCGCATGATGAACACGCACAGCGGCATGACCAGCAGTGGCAGTGCGATGGCGATGAGCGTGTTGACCAGCCCCATCTGCACCACGATGACGAACTGCGGCACGAACAGCGCCACGTAGGGCACGATCATCGACACGATCACGAGCGGGAAGATGACGCCCTTGCCGCGGAAGCGCAGCTTCGCGAGCGCGTAGCCGGCCATGGCGCTGAAGAGCACGTTGGCGAGCACGACGATCACCGACACGACGATGCTGTTGACCATGTACCCGCCGAAGCCCTGGTCGGCGAACAGCGAGATGTAGTTCTTGATCTGGAACGACTTCGGGAACCAGGCGCCGGGGTCGGAGAAGAACTCGCCCTGCGTCTTGAACGATCCGAAGAACACCCACACGAACGGCAGCAGCATGAGCACCGTGATGACGGCGAGCGCCGTGTAGGTGAGGGCGAGGCGGGTGGGGGATGTCTTCTTCAATGCTTCGGCCTCAGCATTCGGAACTGGATGACGGACACGACGCCGACGAGGATGAGCAGGATCACGGACCCTGCCATCGATGCCGAGATGTTGCCGAACCCGAACTGCTGGTAGACCCACAGCGCCATCGAGGTGGTGGCGCTGAGCGGCCCGCCCTTGGTGAGCAGGAACGGCTCCTCGAAGATGTTCAGGAACGAGACGGTCATGAGGATCGTGACCAGCAGCGTCGTGGGACGCAGCAGCGGCAGCGTGATCGACCAGAGCCGGCGGGGGCCGGATGCCCCGTCGGTCTGCGCGGCCTCGTAGATCTCCTCCGGCACGGCCTGCAGGCCCGCGAGGAACAGCACCATGCAGGTGCCGGCGTTGCGCCACACGCCCATCATGACGACGGTCGTGAAGGCCCATTCGGGCTGGCCCAGCCAGTTGACCGCCTGGATGCCGATGTTCGCCAGCGCGCTGTTGACGGGGCCGGAGATCGAGAACGCGTACTGCCAGATGACCGCCGCGGCGACGATGTTGGTGATCACCGGCACGTAGACGGCGGCGCGGAAGAAGGTGCGCAGGCGCCGGATGGCGCCGTTGAGCATCATCGCGAGGGCGAAGCCGAGCACCATGCTCAGCGGCACGCACAGCACGACGAACAGCACGGTGTTCAGGAACGCCCGCTGGAAGTCGGGGTTGGCGAGGATCTGCGCGTACGACTGCAGACCGGTGATGTTCACGTTGAGCGGGTCGCGGATGTCCCGCGCGCGCATGTCGGTGAAACTCGCGCCGATCGCGATGAGGGTGGGGATCGCGGTGAAGACGGCGAAGATCACGAGGAACGGCACGAGGAAGAACCAGGCGGTCGCCGTCTCGGCTCGCGACCCCTCGTGGGCGCGCCGGCGGGGGCGCAGGGGCGCGGCCCCCCGGGGACGCCGGTCCGGCGTCCCCGAGGTGACCATCGCGCGTGTGGCGGTCGTAGACATCCGGATTACTGCTTTCCGGTGACGCCGATCGCCTCGGCCTGCTGCTGGGCCGCGTCGAGCGCTGCCTGGGCGGACATCCCGCCGCGCACGACCTTCTCCATCTGCTGACCGATGATCTGGCCGACCTGGTCCCACGTGGGGACGTTCGGCTGGGCGACGCCGTTCTCGAGCGCGGCGTGCACCTGGTCGAGCACGGTGCCCTTCAGCGCCGGGTCGTCCCAGGCGGCCTTCAGCGCCGGCATGTTGCCGAAGATCTTGTACCACTGCACCTGCTGGGGCGCCTCGGACATCCAGCGCACGAACTTCCAGGCGGCATCCTTGTTCTTGCTGTCGCTCGGGACCATCCAGCTGCCGCCGCCGGTCGTCGCGCCCTTGCCGCCATTCGGGCCGGTGGGGTTCGGGGCGTAGGTGATGTGGGTGGAGCTCCAGCCCTTGCCGTTCGCGTCGTCGAACCACGAGGCGAACCAGGGGCCGCCGTCGACGATCGCGGCGGACTTGCCCGAGCTCATCCACGGCACGGTGTCGAGGAACGCGGGTCCGTCGGCGGAGGACAGGCCGTCCTTGACGAGGCTCGCCCAGTAGTCGAGCGCCTGGACGTTCTGCGGGGTGTTGAGCGTCCACTTGGTCTTGGCGGCGTTCAGCAGCGAGCCGCCGTTCTGCGCGGCCATGACCTGCCACTGGCCGGCCGAGTACTTGTCGTAGCTCACGGCCAGCACGAGCGGGTTGGCGACGCCCTGCGCCTTGAGCTTCTGCGCGAAGGTCTTCTGCTCGGCCCAGGTGCTGGGCGGCGTGGTGATGCCGGCCTTCTTGGCGAGGTCGGTGCGGTACATCAGCATGTTCGCGTAGGTGTACCAGGGCACGCCGTACTGCTTGCCGCCGACGACCGAGTTGCCCCAGATCGCGGGGAAGAAGTCCGCCTGACTGACGAGGCCGTTCGGGACGGTGTCGAAGCCGCCGGTCGCCAGCAGCGACGACTGGTCCTCGGTGTACCCGAAGATCAGGTCGGGCACGGTGCCGGCGGTGATCGCCGCGGTCATCTTGGACGCGAACTGGTCCTGCGGCACCTTGGTCAGCTGGATGGTGACCCCGGGGTTCGTCTTCTTGAACTCCGCGATCATGGTCGGCAGCTTGTCGCCGTCGGCGCCTTCCGACCAGAGCTGCACGGTGCCGGTCGCGGCCTTGTCGTTGATGGCCGGGCCGGACGACCCGCTGCTGGTGGGCTCGCTGTTCGCGCGGCCGCAGCCGGCGAGCAGCACGGCGGCGGCGACGAGCGCGACGCCCAGCGTCGTCGCTCGGCGTCCTGTGGTCAGGTGAGACATCCTGATCAGCTCCTTGTGGTTGTGAGGGTTTCCGGGTGTGGGATGAGGGTCAGATCGCGGCGGCGAGGGCCCGGGCGATGCGGATCGTCAGGGTCGCGCCGGTGAGGGTGGCGTTGCAGGTGAGGGCGGTGGGCACGACGCCGTTGCCGACGACGTAGAGGTTGTCGAAGCCCCAGACGCGGCCGTCGGTGTCGCACACGCTGGTGCCGTCGTCGACGGCGCCCATGCGCACCGTGCCGGTGTAGTGCAGGGATGCCCCGGCCGGCAGCACCTCGGTCTCGCGGTCGCCGAAGTCGCCGATGGCGTTGGCGGCGGCGCGCTGCACGGCCTTGGTGCGCTCGATGGTCTCGAGGTCCGCGTCGGAGTATGAGAAGTGCACGGTCATGTGCGGCATCCCGAGCGCGTCGGTGAGCTCGTCGGAGAACTCGATGCGGTTCTCCGGGCGGATCTCGGTGGAGCAGTACCAGCCGACGCCGAGCACGTGCCCCATGCCCTCGACGTCCCGCTCCATGAGCTGGCCGTGCGCGGGGCGGGCTTCGCCGATCGACGGGCTCCAGTAGGAGCCGATGAACGGCTCGCCGTCGGGCGCGGTGGGGATGTCGGCATCGGTCAGCCCGAATCGGGCCGCGTCGATGACGACGTCGCCGTCGATCGAGGCGTGCTCGTTCAGGCGCACGCCGAGCGCCTCGGGCCGGATGCCGGAGGCCCACAGCAGCTGCGGGGTGCGGAGGGCATCGGCGGCGATCACGTAGTTGCGGCCGGTGTACACGGTCTCCTCACCGGTCACGACGTCGCGCCCGAGGATGCCGGTGACGGCGCCGTTCTCGTACTGCACGCGCGTGGTGAGCACCCCGGTGACGAGCGTCACGTTCGGGACGCTCCCGTCGAAGAGGAAGGGCGCGATGTCGCGGGGGCCGGTGCGCGCGAACGGGCGGTCCGGGTAGGCGACGCCGGCCATCGGCATGAAGCCGAACTCGCGCTCGGGATCGGGGCTCGGCACCGCGTCGCGCAGGGCGGCGAACATGGGCTCGGTGAACGGGTTCGTCCAGTCGCCCGACACGAGCGGCCCGTTGTAGGTGCGCAGGTGCCTGCGGGCGGTCTCGAGGTCGGCGTCCCACTCGTCGCGCGGCAGGAAGTCGGGGATCTCGTGCTCGTACGGCCACGGGGTGGCGCAGGTCCAGTGCACGCCCATGCCGCCGATGTTCCACGCGATCGAGGCGCCCGGGAACTGGGCGAAGTTGTGGCCGAGGAAAGCGGCGGGGAAGACGCCGGTCATGTCGGTCGCCCAGCTGTCGCCCTCGATCTCGTTCATGGACACCGCGCCCTTGACGTACTCGATCTGGCGGGCGCGGCGCATGAGGTCCTCGTACGACGCGTTCATCGCGTTCTCGTCGGCCTCGACGAGGTGCTCGCCGTCGTGCGAGGTGATGTGGCGACCCGCCTCCAGCACGAGGATGCCGGCCTCGGGCCGGTCCGCGTGCAGCTGCGCGGCGGCGATGGCGCCGTTGATCCCGCTGCCGACGATCACATAGTCGTAGGTGGGCACTGTCATTCTCCTGTCTCGATCCAGCGGCCGCTCGCGGCGGACTGCAGGACGGCTTCGGTGAGGCGCGCGGCGCGCAGCCCGTCGGCGAACACCGGCATCCCGTCGGGTTCCTCGCCGCGGGCGGCGGCGTACGCGTCGGCGACGAAGTTGTCGAAGGCGTCCTGGTAGCCCATGGCGTGCCCGGCGGGGACCGGCTGCAGGCGAGCGGCGTCGGGGGTCGCGGTCGCGGGGTCGCGCACGAGGATACGCGACTCGGCCCGGCCGCCGACCCAGAGGCGCTCGGGGTTCTCCTGGTCGAAGCGCAGGCTCTCACGCGATCCGTGCAGTTCGACGGTGAGGGCGTTGCGGCGCCCCGCGGCCATCTGCGAGATGAGCAGGGTGCCGATGGCGCCGGATGCCGTCTCGACGAGGATCGCGACGATGTCCTCGTTCTCCACGGTGCGTCCGCCGCGCTCGTCGAACACCCGGCGGGTGCGGGCGGACAGGCGCACGATGCGCTCGCCCGCGATGAATTCGAGCAGGTCGCACAGGTGCGAGCCGATGTCGGCGAACGCGCGGGATGCCCCGCCTGCGGCGCTGGTGGCGCGCCAGTCGTCGTCGGTGGGCAGCAGCATCCAGTCCTGCAGGTAGCCGGCGTCGATGCTGAGCAGCATCCCGAGGTCGCCCCGGGCGACGCGGGCGCGGGCCTCGCGCACCATCGGGTGGTAGCGGTAGACGAAGGGGACGGCGGCGACGAGTCCGGATGCCGCGGCCTGCGCGGTCAGCTGCTCGGCGTCGGCGACGTCGATCGCGAGCGGCTTCTCGCAGATGACGTGCTTGCCGGCGGCGAGCGCGGCCGCGGCGAGCCGGGCGTGCGTGGCGTTCGGGGTGCAGATGTGCACGATGTCGACGTCGGGGGAGGCGATCAGCTGCTCGGCGGTGTCGGCGGCGGCCTCGAACCCGAGCGCGTCACGGGAGGCGGCGGCCCGGTCGGGGGTCGAGGCGGCGATCTCGGCGAGGCGGGCGGCGTTCACGCGGGCGGCGTGCGAGTGCACCCGGCCCATGAATCCACCCCCGATGATGCCGGCGCGCAAGGCGCGGGTGGCGCTCGCGTCGGTGCGGGTCGATCTGACATCCATCGTCATGCGAGCCATTCTGACGCGACACTCCTGACTTTTGCAAGCGATTCGTCAGAAGTTTTTTGTTGAACGCTAAAAGATGCTCGGATTCCGTCAATTGGGTGTCCGTCTGTGATTTACTGACGGCCATGGTCGATGCAGCACGCGCCGGAGCGCCGGGTATGGGGGCCGGTGACGTGTTCCAGCTGTTCCGCGATGGACGCGCGCGCACCAAGGCCGAGATCGCCACCCTCACCGGGCTCGCCCGGTCCACGGTGGCACCGCGCATGGACGCCCTCCTCGCCGCCGGGCTCCTCCTGCCCGCCGGGGAGGCGGCATCCACCGGCGGACGCCCGCCCGCCCGCGTCGCCTTCAACCCCCGTGCGGGCCTCGTGCTCGCGATCGACCTGGGCGCCACGCATGCGACGGTCGCGGTCGCCGACCTCGCGGGCAGCATCCTCGCCTCGACGACGCACGGCGTCGACATCGCCGCCGGCCCCGAACCGGTGCTGGATCTGGTGCTCGCCGAGGGTACGGAGCTGCTGCGCACCGCATCCTCCGCGCCGCTCGTCGGCGTCGGCATCGGCGTGCCGGGCCCGGTCGAGCACTCCACCGGCATGCCCACGAACCCGCCCATCATGCCCGGGTGGGACCGCTTCGACGTGCCCGCCTACGTGCAGCGCGTGTTCGACGTGCCCGTGCTCGTGGACAACGACGTGAACATCCTCGCCCTCGGCGAGCAGGCTCTCAGCTGGCCGGGCGTGCAGGACCTCGTCTTCGTGAAGGTCGCCACCGGCATCGGCGCCGGCATCATCTCCGGAGGCGCCCTGCAGCGCGGCGCGCGCGGCTCCGCCGGTGACCTCGGCCACGTGCAGGTGCCGTACAGCCACGACTCCCCCCGTCCGCCCGGCGACGAGCGCGACCTCGAGGCCATCGCGAGCGGCCCG
>NZ_DATEJS010000166.1:0-18089 GCF_035277845.1 Microbacterium sp. | reverse complement strand
GGCTCGCTCGACGACCGGGGAAGGGTATGGCCCGGCCCCCTTCTGAACCAATGGGGCCGGGCCACGTGTGTGGGGCCGGGTCTGCCGCATTTGACCACCGGCAGACCCGACCACGGGTGTCTGGCCCGGTCCCGCCCTTCTGAACCAATGGCGGGACCGGACCAAGTCTGGGTTACGCCTCCGCGAGGCGGGCGCGCAGCGCCGCGAGCTGCTCGGTGAGCTGCGCGGGGATGCGGTCGCCGAACCGGGCGTAGAACTGCTCGGTGAGGTCGGCCTCGGCCGCCCACGACTCGGGGTCGACCGAGAAGAGCTCCTCGAGGTCCTCCGCGGGGATCTCGAGACCGTCGAGGTTCAGCTCATCGGTGTCGGGCAGGTAGCCGATGGGGCTCTGCACGGCGCCGGCCTCGCCCTGGATGCGGCGGATGATCCACTCGATGACGCGCGAGTTGTCACCGAAGCCCGGCCACAGGAACCGGCCGTCGGCACCGCGGCGGAACCAGTTGACCTGGAAGATCGCCGGCGGAGCGGTGAGCTCGGGCGAGGCGCCGATCTCGAGCCAGTGCCCGAAGTAGTCGGCCATGTTGTATCCGCAGAACGGCAGCATCGCGAACGGGTCGCGGCGGAGCTCGCCGACCTTGCCCTCGGCGGCGGCGGTGCGCTCCGACGAGATGGTCGAGCCGATGAAGACGCCGTGGTTCCAGTCGGTGGCCTCGACGACGAGCGGGACGTTGGTGGCGCGACGGCCGCCGAACAGGATGACGTCGAGCGGGACGGCATCCTCCCAGTCGTCCGCGATCTGCGGGCACTGCGCGGCGCGCACGGTGAAGCGCGAGTTCGGGTGCGCGGCGGGACGGCCGGATGCCGGCGTCCAGGGCTTGCCCTCCCAGTCGATGAGCTCGGCCGGCGGCTCGTCGGTGAGGCCCTCCCACCACACGTCGCCGTCCGGGCGCAGCGCGACGTTCGTGAAGATCGTGTTGCCCCACAGGGTCTCGACGGCGGTGACGTTGGTCGACTCGCCGGTGCCCGGCGCGACGCCGAAGAAGCCGGCCTCGGGGTTGATCGCCCACAGGCGTCCGTCTTCGCCCGGACGGATCCAGACGATGTCGTCGCCGAGGGTCTCCACGCGCCAGCCCGGGATGGTCGGGCGCAGCATGGCGAGGTTGGTCTTGCCGCAGGCCGACGGGAATGCCGCGGCCACGTGGTACTGCTTGCCGGCCGGGTCGATGACGCGGATGAGCAGCATGTGCTCGGCGAGCCAGCCCTCGTTGCGGCCGATCACCGAGGCGATGCGCAGCGCGAAGCACTTCTTGGCGAGGATGGCGTTGCCGCCGTAGCCGGAGCCGAACGACCACACCTCGAGCGTGTCGGGGTAGTGGACGATGTACTTCTCGTCGTTGTACGGCCAGGCGACATCCTGCTCGCCGGGGTGCAGCGGGGCGCCGACCGAGTGCACGGTCTTCACCCACGGTGCGCCCGCGGCGATGAGCTTGGTGACCTCGTCGCCGACACGGGTCATGACGCCGATGGATGCCACGGCGTACGGCGAGTCGGTGACCTGCACGCCGATGTGCGACAGCGGGCCGCCGACGGCGCCCATCGAGAACGCGACGACGTACATGGTGCGGCCGCGCATCGACCCCTCGAACAGGCCGTTCAGGGTGGCGCGCATCTCGGCCGGGTCGGCCCAGTTGTTGGTGGGGCCCGCGTCGATCTTGCGCTCGGACGCGATGAAGGTGCGCGCCTCGGTGCGCGCGACGTCGCTCGGGTGCGAACGGGCCAGGTACGAGCCCGGACGCCACTCGGGGTTCAGCTTGATGAGCTTGCCGTCGTCGACCATCTCTTCGAGCAGCGCGCGATTCTCGGCGCGCGTGCCGGACACCCAGTGGATGCGGTCGGGCTGGGTCAGCTCGGCGATCTCGTGCACCCAGTCTTCGAGCGCCGCCATGCCGGGGCCTTCGATCTGCGGCCAGCGGCCGCGAGCGGGGGCGGCAGGGGTCTCAATATCCACGAGGACCATTTCGCTTCCGTTCGGTTCAGAACATCGGTTGTGTCAACTCTCCCCCGAATCCGCGAGTTCTTAACGCGATTCGGCTTTGAAAGAATCGCGAATCTTGCCGTTATGATGAAGGAATGACTCCCACGTCCGTCGAGCTCGCGACGCTCGGCCACCGCATCCGGCATCAGCGTCTCGAGGCCGGGCTCACCCTCGACGAACTGGGTGCCCGCGTGGGCGTGGCCGGGTCCCATCTCAGCCTCATCGAGAACGGCAAGCGCGAGCCCCGGCTGTCGCTGCTGCAGCAGATCGCGGATGCCACCGGCACCGACGTCACCGACCTGCTCTCCCCCGAACCGCCCAACCGCCGGGCCGCCCTCGAGATCGAGCTCGACCGCGTGCAGGCCAGCACCGTCTTCCGCCGGCTCGGCCTCGCCCCGGTGCGGGTGTCGAAGGGGATGACCGACGACACGCTCGAGACGGTGCTCGGCCTCCACCGCGAACTGCAGCGCCGCGAGCGCGAGGCGACCGCGACCCCCGAGGAGGCCCGTCGCGCGAACAACGAGATGCGCCTCAGCATGCGCGCGCACAACAACTACCTGCCCGAGATCGAGGCGCTCGCGGAGAAGCAGCTGCGCGCCGCCGGGCACACCCGCGGCGCGCTCACCCACCGCACCGTGAGCATCATGGCCGAGCAGCTCGGCTTCGAGCTCATCTACGTCAACGACCTGCCGCACTCCGCCCGGTCGGTGACCGACCTGGAGCACGGGCGCATCTACCTGCCCCCGGCATCCATCCCCGGCGGGCACGGCCTGCGGTCGATGGCGCTGCAGGCCATGGCGCACCGGATGCTGGGGCACAAGCCGCCCACCGACTACGCCGAGTTCCTGCGGCAGCGCCTCGAGATCAACTACTACGCGGCGTGCTGCCTCATGCCCGAGCAGGCGTCGGTGACGTTCCTGCAGCAGGCGAAGAAGGACCGCAACCTCGCCGTCGAGGACTTCCGCGACGCGTTCGGCGTCACCCACGAGGCCGCCGGGATGCGGATGACGAACCTGCTCACCGAGCACCTCGGCATCCGCCTGCACTTCATCCGGGTCACCGGCTCCGGCGCCATCTCCCGCGTGTACGAGAACGACGACCTGCCGCTGCCCGCCGACGTCACCGGGTCGATCGAGGGCCAGGTCGCGTGCCGGCGGTTCCTCGCACGCTCGGCGTTCGAGGAGCAGAACCGCACCACCGAGCACTACCAGTACACGGACACGCCGAACGGGACGTTCTGGTGCTCCGCGCAGACCGGCACCACCAGCGACGGCGAGTTCTCGGTGACGGTCGGCGTGCCGTTCGACGACGCGCGCTGGTTCCGCGGCCGGGAGACGCCCAAGCGGGTCACCTCGACCTGCCCGGACGAGTCGTGCTGCCGCAAGCCGGATGCCGAGGCCCTCGCCCGCTGGCACGGACGTGCCTGGCCGAGCGCGCGCGTGCACATGCAGATGTTCTCGCCGCTGCCGCGCGGGGAGTTCCCCGGGGTGGACGACACCGAGGTGTACGACTTCCTCGACCGCCACGCCGAGCAGTAGGTCGACATCCGGCGCTCCCCGGAAGCCGCCGACGATGACGTCACCGGACTGCAGCCGTGGATCGCGTCATCGCCGGGGCAGCCGGAGGTCGTAGCCGACCGGGGCATCCGCCCAGCGGTGGAGTCCTGGTACCAGGATACTCGCGTGCAGCCGCGCGGGACCGGCGGATCCGCGGCTCAGAGGGTGGCGGAGAGGTCCGCGGCCCAGCCCTTGAGGAGGGTGGCGTAGGCGACGAGGACCGCCTTGTTGCCGGCATCCTTCGCGAACGTGGCGAGCGCGGCCTTGGCTGCGGTGTGGTTGTTCGCGGCGAGCGCGGATGCCGCGGCGGAGAGGTCCGACTGCAGGGTCGCCGCCACCGACGACGACGTGATCCAGCCGCTCGAGACCCCGTACGACACCGCCGCCTGCAGCCCCGGGATCGTCGCGCGGACGGTGATCGTGGAGGTCGAGGTCGACGTGTTGCCGGCGGTGTCCGTCGCGGTGACGACGACCGTGTGGATGCCGGCGGCGAGGGTCTCGCCCACGACGGTGCCGCCGGTGGCCCAGGCGACGCCGTCGATCGTCGCCTTCACGCTCGCGACGCCGGAGGACGCATCCGTCGCGGAATACGTCAGCACGAGGCGCTGCGACACGTCGTACCAGGCGCCGTTGGCCGGCGCCGTGAGCGAGGAGGCGATCGCCGGCGGCGTGCTGTCGAGCACGAACGTGCGGGTGATGACGACGGTGTTGCCGGCCCGGTCGGCGACGAGCACCGACACGGTGTGCGTGCCGTCGCCGGTGATCCCGGTGACCGTCACCGACGGGGCGTAGGCGACGGGCGCGCTGAAGGCGCCGCCGTCGAGCGAGACGGCCATCGTGGCGAGGCCCGCCGGAGGCCCGGAGAACGACAGCACGAGGGAGGCCGACGAGCCGGTGACGTACACCGTGCCGCCGGCGGTCCTGCCGAGCACCGTGACCGTGCCGGTCGGCGGGATCGCGTCGACGACGAGGGTGAAGGATGCCGCGGCGGCGGACGTGTTGCCCTGCGCGTCGACGCTCACCGCCGTGACCGTGTACGTGCCGGTCGCGAGGGCCTGGCCGGTGTACGGCACGCCGCCGACGAGCACGGTCGTCGAGACGGCATCCGGGGCGGCGGCGACCACGAAGCGCGGCGAGGTGACATTCGTGATGCCGTCGGTCGCCGAGATGCCCGAGTCGTCCGCCGCGTTCAGCCCCACCGTGGGCGCGGCCGGGCGCGTCGTCTTCTTGACGAGCACCTGGGTGAACACGGTCTGGTTGCCGGACGGCTCGGTCTCGGTGACCGTGAGCACGACGGTGCCGTCCCTCAGCGGCGAGAGGAAGACGTTGTTCACGTTCCACTGGCCGCTGCCGTTCACGGCTTTGCTGCCGCTCACCACCGTCGTGCCGTCGGTGAACGAGTAGGAGATGACCGCCCCGGTCTGCCCGGTGACGTAGAAGGAGTATCCGCCGGCGTTGGACGCATTGATGAACGGGTCGAAGCCGGTCACCGTCAGGGGCGGCGGGACGGTGTCGAGCACGGCCGTCATGACCGTCGACGCGCTGACGCCCGCGCCGTTCGTGAGCGTGACGGTGGCGGTGAGGATGCCGTCCACGAGATTCGAGACGTCGACGGGGATGACGACCGAGCCGGTGGTGTCGACCATGTCCATGCCGTTCGCGACGCGCGCGATCGGCGTGGAACCGTCGGAGATCACGACGTTGGCGATCGACCCGGTCTGCCCGGAGACGGTGATCGGGAACGATGCGCGGGTCGCGAGGTTCGCGTACGCCCCGATCCCGACCGTCGGCGCCGGCGGGGCGACGCTGTTCTTGCCCATCGCCCCGGTGAGCGTCGTGATCTGACCGCCCGGGGCCATGATCGAGACCGTCACGGCGATCATCCCGTCGGCGAAGCCGGACAGGTCCAGCAGCGCGCCGAAGGTGCCCGCCGGCGAGATCGTGCCGCCGCCCGTGACGCTCAGCGCGCCCTGCGTGAACGTGTACGAGGCGGTGGCCCCGGGGGCGCCGGTGATGACAAGGGGAACGGCGTCGGCGCCCGCGGGGTTGGTACCGGACGGCAGGTCGACCCCGGCGCCGGACGGGAGCGAGACCCGGGTGAACAGCGCACCGGCGGGCACGACCGTGCCGGGCGAGTCGAACGGCCGGACGTTCGCGGTCTTCATCACGTCGATCGCGGTGCCCCCGAGGTTCTCGGGCATCTGGTTGAACGGGGACCCGGTCTGCTGGTGCCAGGCGTCGTCGTGCTGCAGCACCAGCCCCAGCTCGCCGAACGGCTCGCCGTTGCGGGACGCCAGACCCTGGTAGCGGTCGTCGTAGGCGGCGTACCGGGTCATCAGGGTCTGATCGGCACCGTCGCTCTTGGACAGCGCGTACAGGAACTCGGGGAGGAACGGCTGCAGGGTGCGGCTGACCGCCGGCATCCCGAACTGCGAGAACGGCACGTAGTAGCTGTTGTGGTTGCCCACCCAGTCGATGAGGCGGTCGCCGCCGGTGCCGGCGAAGTAGATGTCCTGCCCGGCGCCGCCGTACGCGAGCGACTCCCACGCGGGCGTTCCCCACACGAAGTTCGCGGTGGCGAGGCTGAACGAGCCGTCGGCGTTGCGCACCAGGTTCGGCACCGGGCCGTCGTTCAGGCCGTTGTCCACGAACGTGCTGGCCCGGACGTCGATGACGTCGTTGCCCCAGCCGCCGTACACCCGTACCCGGCCCATGCCCGCGACGATGTAGTCGTTGCCGAGGTCGCCGAAGATCGCCTTGTCGCCGGTGGTCGGCATCTGCGGGTCGCCGGTGCCCGGGTACCAGGTCTGGTCGAGCGGCATCCCGGCATCCGTCGGATCGAACGTCAGGAACCAGGGCAGGCACCCCGCCTGCTGCGGCGTCTGTCCGGTCGCCCAGGTGCACAGCACCGGGTTGGGGCTGCCCAGGACGAAGTCGTTGCTGGGAGTCGCGCTCAGCCACACCTGGCGCCGCGGGTCGGACGGGTCGAAGTAGCTCGACTTGCCGGACATGCCGGCGCGGGCCGCGTTGCCGTTGCCGTCGTCGCCGAGCGGGTGCCAGCCGGCCGGGTTGCCCGGGTTGAACGGGTGGTACCAGTCGGTCTGGTACGGCGTCGTGTTGATGACGTTGCCCGACATGTCGAAGTTGTCGGCGTAGCCCAGCTCCGGCGCCTCGGCGCCCGACACCGCGGACTGTCCCGGTCCGGCGTGGATGACGCCGCCGCCCCAGCCGCCGTAGATGATGTTGTGGCCGTAGCGCGGCTGGTAGTGGTCGCAGATCGCGTTCTGCTTGCAGCCGGTGGAGAAGCTCGGGCTGCCGTTCGCGGCCGGATCCCAGTTGTACGGCCAGAGCACCGCGGTGTACGCGAGGGCGCCGGCGACGTTGATGACCGCCTGCTGCACGTTGCCGGGCGTCGTGATCAGCTCGCTGAGGTTCGCCGCGGGGATGGGCGCGATGCCGTACAGCGGTTCGCCGTAGCCCGAGCTGTTGCGGCTGGCGAAGCAGCGCCCGCCGCCGCCGATGATGCAGGAGTCACCGCGGCCGCCGGAGATCCAGTTGTCCGCGTAGCCCGTGATGATGGTGTCGTTCTGGCCGCCGCCGTAGATGACGTCGTTCGCGGGGCCGCCGTAGATGAACGCGTCACCGGACTCGGCGTGGATCTCGCTGCCGCGCATGAGCGGCTGCCCGTCGACCGTGATGGGGGTGCCACCGATGTCGCCGACGCCGTTGGAGGCCTTGGCTCCGGTGACCTGCGGGCCGGGCTGGTTCGCGAGGTCCGGGCCGCCCGGCGTCTGGTCGAGCAGTGTGACGGCCCGGGCGATGATGCGCTCGGTCGCCGATGTGTAGCCGTTGACGTCGTAGTTGAAGTTCAGGTACCCGACCGACATGGCCACGCCGTTGCCGACGCCGTACCGGCCGTCGGTGCCGACGAGGCGGATGACGTCGCCGTTGTCGGCGAGGATGACGTTCGCGTCGTGGGCGTGCCCGTTCGGGTTCGTGATGCAGTGGTTCGCGGCATCCAGCACGCCGTCGCCGCAGTCCTCGCGGCCGGCGTTCAGACCGGAGCCGCCGAAGATCAGGTTCGAGCCGTCGGCGCGCTCGGACGGCGTCGTCAGGCTGAACATGTCGGAGTTGCCGCCGACGATGTCGTTCTGGCCGCGGTTCGCGAAGATCGTGTCGTTGCCGCGTCCGCCTTCGACGTAGCTCTGGCCGTCGGTGGCGGCGACCGTCGCGGTGACCGTGCAGGGCAGGGCGGTGCAGGATGCCGGCGCCGGCGATCCGGTGACGGTCAGCATGCCCTGGCTGACCGCGGTGACGACGCCGACCGCGACGCCGTTCACGGTCAGGGTCTGCCCGACGGCGATGCCGCTGTCGGCCCACCACAGGCCGTCGGTGCGGGCGATCGTGTGGGCGCCGAAGACGAGGCTGCCGGTGAGGGTGTACTGCAGCGCCGCATAGTCGTCGACCGACGGGTTGATCAGCAGGGTGTTCGAGGCATCCCGGCACGCGCCCACCCGGTCGCCGAGGGCGTAGCCGCGGAAGAGGCAGGTGGCCGCTCCCCCGAAGACGCTGCCCACGGACGGCGAGCCGTTCGAGACGGTCGGGGAACCGGTGGCCGACTCGGGTGCGGTGATGTCGATCGAGCCGTGCGCCTGGATGATGTTGTCGCCGGACTCGCCGAAGATCATGGCCGATCCGGAGCCGCCTGCGATGTAGTCGGCGCCCTTCATGCCCGAGTCCCGCAGCGCGGCAGGGCGGCTGGTGTCGCCGGCCGGCACGGAGAGCATGATGCCGCCGGTGCCGGAGAGGAAGTCGCCCCACCAGGCGTGCCCTGTCGGGTCGTTCTGCGCCGTGCCCGCGTTCAGGCTCTGCCCGATCGAGCCGGTCGCCGTGCTGTAGATCTGCGTTCCGGTGAGGTTCTGGAAGCGCAGGTTCGTGTAGTCGAAGAGGTGCGTCGTGCGGTCGAGACCCACGCTGCCGCCGATGATGAGGTTGCGTCCGGGCCCGCCCTGGATGTCGTTCGCCCCGTCGCCGCCGACGATCACGTTGTCACCGCCGGAGCCGTAGATGCGGTTGTCGCCGTGGTTCTGCGGCTGGTCGGAGATCGCGGCGAGGATGTCGTGCGTGGTCTGGATCTTCTCCACCCGGGCGTCGCCCCACGGGGTGGTGCCGCTCGCCGCGCAGTACGGGTTGGTGGAAGTGGTCCCGGTCGGGCGGCAGTAGCCCTGCGCCGGCCCGACCGTGAGCGATGCGCTCGCGGCGGAGAGTCCGGTGATCGTGTTGCGCGACAGGGTGGCGGTGCTGCCGTCGGCGCTGACCGCGGTGATGATCGTGCCGTCGGACAGGATGCCGGCTGCCGCGATCGCCAGCCCGACGTCGGTGGCCCGGAAGGTTCCGGTGCCTGCGGTCGCCGTGGCGACCAGGTTGAGCCCGCCGGTGGTGACGTTCGCGGTGATGGTCGCCGTGACGGTGCGGGTGGTGTTCGGGATGACCCCGACCACGGCCTCGCGGGTGTCCTGCGTGACGATGCCGAACGCCCCGAAGATCAGGTTGTCGTAGTCGCCGTACCGGTCGGTCGCCGTCGCCCCCGGCACGTCGCCGTAGATCAGGTTGTCACCGGCGACGAGCGGATCCGCGTTCTCGTACGTGCTCGTGTTCGTCGTCGGGAAGGTCACGGCCCGGCTGATGACGTTCACGTTGACGCCGTTCGCACCGAGGATGATGTTGTCTCCGCGCCCGCCCTGGATGGTGTTGTCGCCGGAGCCGCCCGCGATGACATCGCCCGCCTGGCTGCCGTAGATCGTGTCGTCGGCGGAGCCGCCCGCGATCGTCAGGCCGATCGAGGGCACCTGGCCGGCCGGCACGTTCGCGAACAGGGCGCCGGCGTCGATGACGTTGTTCCCGGCGTGGCGGAACGGGTCCGCCACGGGGAAGACGAACTGCGGCGTGCCCACGCCCACCTGGTTCGGGAAGGGCTTCGAGCCGAACACGCGGCTGGTCTGGGTGTGCGGGTCGCCGGAGTACCAGATGCCGTCCTGCGAGGTGGCGCCGTAGACCACGAGCGGCGAGGGCGCGTAGCCGACGATCCTGGATCCGCTGCCGTCCCACGAGGTGATCTGCGGGCCCGAGAACGTGAGGGTGAGCGTCGAGACCGCGGTGATGGTCCAGGCCGCGAGGCCGCCGATCTCGAGCACCATCCCGACGACGTAGCCGTCGCCGATCCACGATCCGCCGATGCGGGTGAGGGTCTGGTCCTCCCCGGCCGTGCCGAGGGTGAAGGTGCTGGTGAGCGTCGGCGGAGTGGCGCCCGGGCCGGGGCCGGCGCCGCCGGTGACGGTGAAGACGTTGCCGCCGTAGCGCACCGTGTTGTCGGAGGCGGATGCCACCGCCACGGTCGCCGAGCATGTGCCGCCGAGGTTGCACAGCAGCGCGTCGGGGGCCGCGGAGAGCATCAGGATGTCGTCGGTGGGTCCGCCGAAGCCGGTGACGGTGCCGATCACCACGCCGTCGATCGTGACGAGGTCGCCCACGTGGAACCCGGCCTCCCGCCACGAGCGCATGTCGGTGCGGATGATCGTGGTGCCGGTGAGGTGGATGCGGGTGGTGACGTGCACGGCCGGGTCGAACACGGCGACGGTGCCGCCGACCGCGCTGCCGGCCGCCGGGCCGGTGCCGGCGAAGGTGAGGGTGGCCCCGGAGACGCCGGTGATGACGCCGATCGGCATCCCGTTCCACAGCAGCTCCTGGCCGACCGCGAACTGGTCGGCGGCCCACGACGTGCCGTCCAGGCGCCGGATCGTGGTGGCGGTGACCGCGAAGGAGCCGGTGATGCTCAACTGCTCGGCACCGCCGCCGTGCAGCGACGTGAGACCGCCGTGCGCGAACGTGGTGCCGGGCGTGCCGTCCTCGTTGGTGTAGGCGCCGCCGACGAGGGTGCCGGTGACGAGGAGCGTGTCGTTGCCCTGGCCCTCGAGGATGTTCAGCACCTGGATCGTGGACAGGCTGGCGCTGGTGACGATGTCGCCGGTGACCGGGTCGACGGTGATCGACCCGAAGCTGATGCCGCTCGGGAACGTCGCCGGCTCGCCGAACGTGGGGTGCGCGGGGTCGCCGGGCTGGTACCCGTTGTGGTGGGTGAAGTCGACGCCCGGGCCCATGCCGAAGCCGGTGAGGCCGGTGGAGCTCAGAGTGCCCGTCTGGTTCTGCTGCGCGCCGTCGTCGAAGATGTTGAGCACGTTGACCTGCTGGGCTTCCGGCGGCTGGATGCCGATGCCGAACGGCAGCGCGTCGCCCTCGCCCGGCATCATGACCGGCAGCGTGAGGGCCGCGTGGTTGTTCTGCGTCGGACCGCCCTCGACCGACAGCGGGCCGCGGATCGACGAGAGCAGGTGCGGCGACTTCGGGAACGACAGCAGGGAGCGGTTGCCGGCGGGCACGGTGAAGAGCGGATCTGCGACGACGGGCACGATGACCGCCTGGAACCAGTTCGCGGGCGTGAACGTGATCTGCGCCGCCCACTGCGTGAGGGTGAGCGTCTGCGTGCCGGATGCTCCGAGCACCCCGGCGAGCGCCGCCTTGTCGGTGACGGTGAGCACGTCGACGCGGGTCGAGGTCGTGCCGGTGAGCGCCTGGATCTTCAGCACCGTGCCGGACGCGCCGATCGTGAAGAGCTGACCCTCCAGGAATCCGTCGTCGAGCCAGCTGGAGCCGTCGGCACGGGTGAGGGTGCCGGCCGCGGCGTCGTAGATCACCGAGCCGGTGTACAGGCCGTGGTGGGCGGTGCCGATGGAGCCGAGGGAGATCCGTCCGCCGACGACGGCATCCGTCTGCCCGTCGGTGATGAGCGCGATCGTGACGTTCTTCGTGGGCTGGGAGGCCAGGCGCACGCTGTAGCTGGAGCCCTGGCCCGGCATCGTGCATGCTGCGTCGGCGCACTTGGTGACGACCATGCCGGTCGGCGCCTGCACGATCACGTTCGGGGTGCTGTCGGTGTAGACGAGCACGTTCCACGGGGTGGAGCTGTTGTCGACGCCGACGTAGCGGGCGTCGGCGGTGCTCGTCACCGTGGCGGTGAGGTAGGAGTTGTGCGGGTCGGCGATGCTGTACCACGGCGCGGCATCCTCCCGCACGATGACCGGCGTCATCCAGTCGCCCGTGCCGAACGTGATCGTGTACACGCCGGCGTGGATGCCGTCGGGGTTCGAGACCACGTGGAAGCGCGGGTCGGTGCTGGAGAGCTGGATGCGCGGGTCTCCGGCGGCGGTGATCGTGACGGTGACCGGCGCGGTCGGGGCGGCGGCGAGCGCGACCGACGAGTAGCCGGAGATGCCGGTGGCGGTCTTGCCGGTCGTGGGCGGCGTGACGCTGCCGCCGAGCACGACGTTGCTCGCGTTGCGGTCGGGGATCGCGAACGTGACGCCGGTCGCGGATCCCGTCGCCGGTGCGGACAGGGTCGCCGCGGTGCCGTCCGCGGAGACGGCGACGATCGTCGCACCCGTCGGCAGCACGTCGCCGAGGTCGGCCTCGACCACCTGGCGGCCGATGTCGCCCTGGTTGAACCCGGCGCTCGCCGAGGTCAGGGTGGTCGATCCGCTCACGGTCACCCCGTCGCGGAACTGGACGGCGGAGGCCACCCGCGACGGCAGCGTGAAGCCGATGCCGGTGCCGGCCGCCACGGCCGCCGACAGGGTGACCTGCGTCGCGCTCAGCACGGCGAGGATCACGGTGTTCGCGGGGATGTTCGCTCCCCCGCCGATCTGCGCGATCGGCTGCCCGACGTCGTCGAGCGTGAAGTGCGCGGTCGCCGAGGTGAAGGTCGCGGTGCCGTTCGCGGAACCGTCGGTGAAGCGCGGGCTCTGCACCTTCGTGGTGGGGTTGTCGTTGCCGAGGTTCGTGACGATGATCGCCGGGGTGCCCGGGTCGAGCTTCTGCACCTCGACGTTGCGCACCGGCGCGTTGGCGTAGAACGGGTCGGCGCTGAGCACGCTCTGGCTCACCTCGTACGTGCGGATGCCGTCGTCGAGGGTGTCGTTCATCGCACCGACCCACACCGCCTGCGGCGTCTGCCAGTCACCGGGGGTGAACACGAGCACGAGCGAGCGCTGCGGCAGGTCGGTGGCCGTGGCATCCATGATCACGTGCTGGTAGAAGTCGCTGTTCGCCGTGGTGGTGCCGGGGTTCGGCACGGTGCCGAGCGGGGCGGTGGCGAGCAGGATCGAGTCGCCCTGACCGGTTCCGGTGAGGGGCGTGCCCTCGCGGTTGAGCCGGATGTCGGGTTCCGCCGTGATCGCGACGTACACGGTCGAGGTCGGCGCCTGCGCGAGCCGCACGGTGTACGAGTCGATCGTGCCGATGGGCGGACGGGTGGCCTGGCCGTTCTGCGTCTCCTTGACGACCGTGCCGCCGGCGTGCTCGGTGACGATGACCGCGCCCTGCGCGCCCTGCGCGACGCTCACCGCGACGCCGGGGATGACGACGTCCTTGTACAGCTGGTCCTGCGTGATGACGGCGAGGTTGATGGTGCCGCTCGTGCCGTTGACGTCCTTCGAGTACACGTTGCCGGACACGTCGCCGGCGACGTTGATCTGGTTGCTGCCGAGCCCGCCGATGACGCGCACGGCGACCCCCGGCGGGGTGGAGAGCACGTCGATGACGTCGTCGCCTTCGAGGGCGTCGACCTCGATCACCTGGATGTTCTTGAACGTCACCGACACCCCTGCTCCGAAGATGCCGTGGTCGGTCACCACGATGTGGTCGGCGAACTCGGTGCCCAGAATGATCAGCTTGTTGAAGCCCGTGCCGCCGTCGACGGACACCGGGGCGTTCATGTTGTACTCCACCTGGTTGTTGCCGGCGCCGGTGCGCACGTCGGTCTGAGCGGCCGTGGAGTACCCGTTGGTGGTGATCGGGATCGGGATGCACGCGGGCGCCTCGATGGTGGTGCATCCGCCCGGGAGCTTGATGTTGCCGGCGGCATCCGTCTGGGCCAGCGCGAAGCCCCGCACGATGAAGAGGTTGTTGCCGCCGTCGCCCTCGAGGTGCAGCACCGCGTGGTTGGAGTAGACGGTGAACGTGTTGTTGCCGGTGCCGCCCTGGGCGACGAGCGGCGAGCTCGTGCCGCGCGACAGCCAGCCGCGGGTGGTGGCGACGGTGGCGACGTCGAAGACGTTCTCGGCGGCGAGGTTGCCGGAGGCGCCGTACGTGCCGGGGGTCGGGGTGGCGGATGCCGTGCGGCGCTGCCCGTACAGCTGTCCGATCTGGAACTGGTTGTCGCCGGATCCGCCGTCGAGGTAGGTGGGGGCGGCGTTGTCGTCGACGGCGAAGTAGTCGTTGCCGCCCATCGAGTAGACGTGCAGGCCGCCGTTGATCGCGGAGTCGTAGTTGATGCGCTCGACGCCGAAGACGCCGTTGGTGCCGGTGGTGCGCGTGCCGCCGAGGTTCGCCTGCGTGTTCGCGAGGGTGGAGTGCAGCAGGGCGACGAAGCCGGAGCCGGCGGAGTAGTGGTCTCCGGACACCGAGCTCGGGCCGGTGCCCTGGTAGAGCGTGGGTCGCGCGGACGTCTCGCCGACGATGCCCGCGGGCGTGCTGCGCAGCAGGAAGATGTCGTTGGTGCCGTACTCGCGGCTGGTCGTCGGGTCGATGCCGGTGCTGTCCGGGGTGGCGCCCGAGTACGTGTCGTAGCCGTAGATGTCGAGGGTGTCGGTGCCGTCTGCGGGGGCGTGCGAGCCGATCACGTTGAGCTCGTAGTTGTTGCTCGTGAACTGGCTGCCGCTGGTGAAGATCGAGTAGATGTTGCTGCCCGACTGGCCGTCGAGGCTCAGCGTCGCGCCGAGGGCGACGTCGGAGCCGAGCGGCACCATGGACTGCAGGCGGTTGACGATGAACGTGTCGACGCACATGTCCGGGGGTCCGTTGCACGCCGGGGCGTAGACGCCGGCCTGCGTGGGCGTGCTGTCGCCGTAGGCCCGGGCCTGGCCGACCAGGATCGTGCGGTCGAAGACGAACGTGTCGGCTTCGCCTCCGCCGAACACCCGGGTGAGGCTTCCCGCGCCGCCGTTGGCGATCGCGCCGGGCAGGGCGTTGAGCCCCGGCTGGCCGCTGCGCAGCACGATCACCGTGCCGTCGCCGATGGTCGGGTCGGGGGCGGTGGTGTCGAGCCACGGCATCGCGCAGGCGCCGGATGCCGCGTTGTGGCAGTCGCCGTAGATGTCGATGTTGCCGGTCTGGTTGTGCGCCAGGTTCGGGTCGGTGCCGGTGTACGGGTGGGTGTCGGAGGACGAGATCGTGGCGAGGATGATGCTCGACGGATCGGTGACGATGTCGTCGGCCGAGCGCAGCACCACGTTGCCGCCGTCGGCTTCGATGAGGCCCTGCGGCACCTGCTGGATGCTGCCTTCGACGACCAGGGTGGAGCCGGAGTGCAGCACCAGGATGTCGTTGCCCTCGGCCCCGGTCTCTGTGGTGGTGAGGCGCACGCCGTTCGGACCGGCGACGCGGCCGGCGTTCTCGCCCGCGTGGGCGAGGACGACGTTCAGGGGACCTTCGACCTCGGTGACGAAGACGCTGCCGTCGGCCTGCGCGGCGAGCCAGCACGTGGCCGTCACGGCGCGCTGCGCGTCGGTCGCGTTCTGGTGGTGCGCCCCCTGGTACAGCAGCGTGTCGGTGCTCTGGCATCCGGTTCCGGCGGCGGAGTCGATCTTCAGGTCGTTGCCCCCGGCCGGGTCGCCGATGCTGCCGTACTGGGCGAGCAGGTTGATCGTGTCGCCGATGACGTTCGCCGCGGTGCCGCCCGCACCGCCCGCGTGCCCGTCGGTGATGGAGCCGTGGAAGTTCGTCAGGGTGATGTTCGCGCAGGTCGCGGAGCTCGTGCCGTAGCAGGTGGTGACGGTGTCGACGTGCAGGTCGCCGGTGGTCTGCGAGATGCGGATGACGCCGGGCGCCTGCGCGTTCAGCACCCCGAACCGGTCGACCGAGGAGCGGATCTCGAGGAAGTTGGAGTTCTCGCCGATCGTGCCGTGCACCGCGGTCAGCGTGATGTCCACGCCCACCACCTGCGGCGTGGTCGACGGCGACGGGTGACCGGTGACGGGCGGGTTCGTGGACGGCTGCGGGGCGTCGTAGATGGATCCCGGCGCGGTGAGGGTCACGTCGTCGTCGGTGGAGCGGATGAGCCCGGCCCGCAGGTCGCCGGTCTGCTCGGTGAGCACGATGAACCCGTTGGTGTCGGCGTTCACGGTGCCGTAGGTGCCGGACGCGGACGTCGTGCCGGAGGCCGGCTGCTCGATCTGCACCAGCCCCACGATGTTGATGCGGGTCGCGGACGGGCTGTCGTTCGCGGCGAACACGTCGATGAGGCCGTTGTTCCCGTTGGATCCGGCATCCAGCAGGCTGAAGTCGTACGTGCTCGCGGTGGCGCTGCCGCCGGTGGCGAAGGCGCCGGGCTCGAGCGTCGGGTGGCCGGCGCCGCATCCGTCGGGGTAGAAGCAGTAGGTGCCGTCGGGCTGGTAGAAGCTGACGAACGTGCCGGAGACCCCGTTGGGGTTCGTGGCGTTCACGGTGATGCCGGGCACCGTGCCGACCGCGGTCTGGTACTGGGTGGCCTGCAGGCGCACGACGATGCTGTCGCCCGCGACGAGGTGGTCGATGGGGATGACGTAGGCGGGGGTCTGCGGGTTCGCGATGGCCGGGTCGCGCAGCAGGGTGCGCAGGTCGAGGTACTGGCTGGTGCCGGAGGTCGCGGTGAGGTGCTCGTCGCCGCCGGCCCACTGCACGAGGTCGATGTTGAGGTACGGAGTCGATGCGCCGATGGAGGTGCCGGCGACGAGGTGCAGGACGTTCGTGCGCACGAGCGACGTGTGGGTGCCGTCGGAGGTGCTCGCGCCGCCGCGCACCGACGAGGACGAGATCGAGCCGGTGCTCGACAGGTCGGTCTCGCCGATCGGGTTCTCGATCGTGCCGTTGATGAGCAGGTCGGGCGGGGTGGTCGGCGCGTCGTTGGTGATCGTGACGAGCGTCGGGTCGACGTGGCGCACGATCGCGAACAGCGGGTGGGTGCTGCCGCCGTCGGGCGCGTTGAGCGTCACGGTGGGGCTGCCGACGTTCAGCACGTTGATGTCGTCGACGACCAGGCGCAGCGTGGAGTGGTTGAGGATCGTCACCGACTGCCAGTTGTCGCGGTACGAGAACGTGCCCCAGTAGTGGGTGGACGGGCTGGCGCCGCCGTTCAGGCTGTTCTCGATCGTGCCGTTCACCGAGCTCATCAGCACGTCGCCGGTGTCGTGGTTGACGAGGTCGTTCACCTCGACGGGTCCGGCGCTGAGATCCGTGCCCGGGGCAGGGTTGTGGATGCCGTCCACGGTGATGTTGACGGCCGTCACGACGTGGCCGTCCGGGCCGATGATCAGGAGCGGACTCGGCCCGTCGTGGATGACGACGTCCGCATTCCAGTCCACGTGCCGCGCGTCGGTGTTGTCGACGGTGTCGCCGGCGTTGGTCTCGGCCTGCACGTACAGGGCGAGGTGGTTCTGGCCGGACGGGTGTGCCAGGTGCCACGGCGACGGGTCGGCCGGGTCGAGGCTCTGGTCGTTGGTGTTGACGCCGTACTGCAGGCGCGTTCCCGCGGTGACCGTGACGCCGGAGTGCGCCGCGGCCGTCTCGACGAACTGCAGGTTGTCGTAGCCGTCGCTGTATGACGGGCCGATGCACCAGCACTCGGGGTCGTCGTCGTGCGACCGCAGGTTGCCCAGGTGCAGGGCGCGGATGTCGACGCCGTCGACGCCCTCGACCCACGTGGGCGTCGCGGGCTGGCCGTCGATGAGCGCGGTGTCGCGGCTCTTCAGCTCGGAGACGGCCTTGGCGGTCGCGAAGCCGGCGAACGCGATGAAGATCGACCGGGAGTGGCTCGTGATGTTCGACCCGGTCGTGGTGGCGATCATGTTCACCGAGCCGCCGACGACGTGCGCCCCGGCCCCGATCACCGTCGCGGTGTTGTCGACGAGGTGCACCTCGGCGTGCGAGACGGAGCCGCCGGCGAGCCCGCCGCTCTCGGTGTCGGCGTCCGCGTTCGCGACGAACGTCGAGGTGGCGACGATCCGCACCATTCCGCCCGCGGTGATCGAGATGCCGCCCGCGTTCACCTGGGTCGCCGCGGTCGTGCCGGTGATCCCGTCGGGCCCGGTGCCGACGAACGCGGAGTTGTTCGAGGTGCCGTCGACGTGGGAGGACACCCCGGCGCCCGAGATCAGGCCGCCGGATCCGTTGCTGGTGGTCGCCTCGGCGTTCGTGCGCGTCGTGGCGGTGATGCCGACGTTCCCGCCGACCGTGATGGAGGTGGCCGCGTCGTAGGACCGCACCGTCGGGTCGAGGTACACCTGGGCGCTCTGCGACGTGAACGAGCCCGCACCGCCGCCACCGCCGTTGGCTGCGGCCGTGGTCACGCCGTTCCCGGGCGGCGGCGAGGCGGCGCGCAGCGACGTGCCGTCCGCGGCCAGCAGGCGCTG
>NZ_DATEJS010000165.1:0-4136 GCF_035277845.1 Microbacterium sp. | reverse complement strand
GACAAATGGCCGCGTGGCGCTGCGGTGGCGGTTCTCCGGGTCCTTGGTCGTGGCGTTCGGTGGGATCTACGCGTCAGCTGCCTGGTGCGGGCAGGGCGCGGATTGTGGTGATCGCGGCGAGCATGACCTCCGCCCAGCGGGCCCGAGTGGAGAGGTGCAGGGTGGTTCGTCGGCCGTGGCGGGCGAGAGTCGCGGGGATCGTGAACAGCCGATAGCGGAGCCGCTTCGGTTCCCAGCGGCGCGCCTCGCTCTGCGGGTGGGCGAGGAGCCCGGCCCAGGCGATGAGATCGGCGGCGAGAGCCACGATGGCGCACCAGATCCGGTTCTGGTCGAACCCGTGCAACGGGAGGTTGCGCAGCCCGGTGTCTTTCGCCTGCCGGATCCGGTCTTCGCAACGTGCCCGGCGGCGGTGCCGCAACTCGAGTCGCTGCAACTGTCCGCGGCGCGTGTTGGTTGCGAATGCGGTGAGCCGGTAGCCGTCGACGTCTCCGAACCGGAGCTGCGCGCCGGGGTGCGGGCGTTCCCGGCGGACGATCACCCGCATGCCGGTCGGCCAGTTCTCGAGGTTGAGGATCCCGGTGAACTCGGCGACCGCGGCCCCATCGCGGGCCTGACCGTCGGAGTCGAGTGCGGGCTCCCAGAAGTCCTCGGGGATCAGCCGGTAGAGGTCCGGGGTCTCGTGCGGGAGCGTGAATCCGACCGAGTACGACAGCCGCCGCCCGGTCAGCCAGTCGAGGAACTCGTGGGTGCCACCCGCGGAATCGGCGCGGATCAGCACACTCTTCCCTGGTCGGCTCTTCCCGCCGGGCAGTTGAGCGAGCGCGGCCTTGGTGACGGTGACGTGGTCGGATGCGGTGTTCGAGCCCGCGTTCCCGGGACGCAGCTGGACCGCGAGCATCTCCCCGGTCCCCGCGGTGCCGTGGTCGACGAACGCGCACAACGGGTGGAACCCGAACCCCTTCTTCCACGTCGGGCGGGCATGCTCCTTCTCACTGTGCGCGGTCAGCAGCGTCGCGTCCAGATCGATCACCATCGGCGCATCGGGCGACGCGGCGGCGTGCGGTGCATGCTCACCGCCCAGCACCCACGCCTTCGTTCGTGCCGTCTGCCGGGCGGTGTCGATCGCGGCGAGCACCCGGTCCGCGTCCGCCGCCAACGCGGCGATCGTGCGGGACACGGTCGGATCCGACGCCACTTGGCCGTAGACGCCGGGCTCGGCGCGCAACGACGCGATATCGGAGAGCGCGTCCCCGCCGAGGGCGAGCGTGATCGCGAGATCCATGACCACCTTGCCCGGGTCGTGGACCGCGAGCGGCTTCCGCCACGGGCTCAGCACCGCCGACAACGCCCGGTCCAGTCCCGCTGCGCGGACCGTCTCGGTCAGAAGCACCCCGCCCGCCTGCCCGATCGCCGGCACGTCCGCAGTGTCAACACGAACGCACGGATAGACCCCGGTAGTCTTCACCTTGAAGGTGCTCCTCGCTCTCGAAGAACCGTTCCCTTAGCAAGAACAATTCTCCCAGATCAGGAGCACTTTTCACGTCTACCGCGCCGGGCGCACAGCACTCAACGACGAAAGCCCGAGGTTAAGCATCTGATTGCCGAGTCTTCGGCCCGCGTGAAACTTGCGCTGCATGCGTCGATGCTCGCTGGAGCTTAGAACTCCCTGATCCGGTCCGATTAGCCGGGAGGCTACCATCGGGATCTACCAGGCGCTCGGGGAGCGCGGGCGTCGGATCGCTTCACCCAGCCGCTAGGCGATGGGTCTCGTGATCACCAAGCAATGGGCCGGCGCGGACGCGCGCCCGCGTCGAGCCCGCTTGGGTCCCAGCCGCGCTTCACGAAATACGCCTTGAGTCGAGTCTCGGCGTCTTTCTCATCGGCGGCCCCCCAGCGACGAATCGCCATGTCGATGAGCGAAACCCGCGCATTGGGCTGGTCCGCGTCGATGGCGTAGGCGATGAACTCGGGCAACTTCTGCCCATCGATGATCTTGGAGCTCAGGAGTTCGTCGAAGAACTTGCCGTCCGCCGTCACGATGACGTCCGCCCGCCCGACAACCGCCGCCGCCGCGACGTGCCGATCCTTCTTGTTCACGCTCAGCCGTACCTTGACTTCTACGTATCCAGACCACTCGATGGACGCATCTGGGAATGCCCGGTTCATCGCCGTGACCAGCCTGGACTTCTGCTCCGGCGTCATCGTGGCCGGTAGGTGCCGCCCCATCTCCTCGAGCACGAGCGGGCTCCACAATGGTTCGAATAGTCCCGCGTCCGCGAGCGTGAGCAGCACGTCTCGGGGTCGCGCCTCTACCAGGATCTGCGCATCGATGAACGCCCGGAACGTCACGACTCAGAACTCGTCGTCGTCGTAGAGCCCTGCCTCGCGCGAAACCCCGGCGATCTCATCCAAGGAAGCGCTGCGCCGTGCGCGGAAGATCGCGCCATATCGCAGTGCTTCCTCTAGGCGCACGCGCCTGTGAGTTCCGACGAACTCACACTGCACCTTGCCCTCGTCGATGAGTCGCACCAGGTAGCTGCGAGACATCCCGAGCATTGCCGCAGCCTGGCCCGTCGTAAGAAGCGTTGCGGCCGATCCCACCACGACCGCTTCGCCTCGCGCGAACCGGTGCAGCACGTCGGCCAGCGCTTCACGGACAGGGGCGGGGAGTTCCGCGAACTCCTGCTCACGCGTGACAGGGTCCGTTCCCTGCAGAGCGTCTGCCAACTCGTTCAACTGCTGCTCGTCGCGGTCCTCGATCGGACCGATCCCCATGGGCATCAAGCTCGACATCGGGCCTCTCCCTCCAGAACCGGATGCCCTCAGTAAATCACACAAACACAACAACCCGGGTCGAGTTGCCGATCCCATGTCCCTCGGTGGTGATCACTCGGCTCAGTCTTCTGCTCTCCGCTCGGGCCCTCGGCGGGGCGCCGTGCGCCCACCGAAGACGTGAGACGCGTGCCTGCCGGTGCGGGCGTCGACGGATCGGTCGGTGCCCGAGGGTGGCCGTGCGCGACGGCGACACGCTCGTGGTCACCGAGCTCGGCCGTCTGGCCCGATCTCTGCCGGACGCGCCCAACCTCGCCGAAGAGTTGACGAGCAACCTGGACGGCGCAACTGGGGGCGTGGCGCCCGATTCAGGACAACGTCAATCTCCCGGCTAGTATGGACGAGACGTCGCATTCCAGGGCGTCACCCAAGTGTGAACACTGATGTGTACACCGAGTCTTGACGGGAACCCCGGTTCCCAATGAAATCAAGACTTCGGGGCTGTAGTTCAATGGCAGAACTTCTGCTTCCCAAGCAGACAGCGCGGGTTCGATTCCCGTCAGCCCCTCCACTTCCTCCGCTCGTCGACCTGTGACCGTCGACGACGTACTCCCGGCCTCCTCACGTGTCAAGGCCCGTGAACGTGATCCCCCTGTGGCTCCAGACTGACCCCGTGGATCGCCGAGCCGCGCGGCATCCTGATCGGATCGACGTGGTCGGCGCTCGCCGCACGAGCAAGGGAGCATCATGAGCGACACAATGCAACCGGACGAGCCCGGGCGGACCGACCCGACCGTGCCCGGCGAACCCGAAGCGCCGGAGGGACCCGGACCTCTCTCACCGGGTGCGCCGCCCACGCCGCTCGACCCGGACCCGGCCGACCCGCATGAGCCTGCGGAACCGCATCCGGGGCAGCCGGCGCCGATGCCGCCGGAGGAGCCGACCGTGCCTGCTCCCGACGAGCCGCTTGCACCGAATCCGCAGGAGCCTCCGCTTCCGCCGACCCCTTAGCTGTACAGCTGCTCCGCCAGGAAGGCGACGTGGGCGGGCGCAAGACGCCGCCAGAACCGGTAGTCGTGTCCGCCCGCCTCGAACCCGCCGGCGGGACGCTTCGGGAACCCGTCCACGTAGGTGCGCACCGCCGACTGGAAGCCGTCGCCGGTACCGCAGTCGATGCGCACCGGAACCTCGAGTCGGCTCTGTCGCCCGTACAGGTCGTTGGCGGCATAGTCCGCAGGGCTGTCGAACGCGATGCTCGCCGCCGCCCGCTCCGTGGTCCACAGGGCGGGGCTGAGCGCCGAGACCGCCTTCACGCGCTCCGGGCCGAGCTTCCAGCCGAACCGCAGCGCGCCGTAGCCGCCCAT
>NZ_DATEJS010000164.1:0-10444 GCF_035277845.1 Microbacterium sp. | reverse complement strand
GACTCCGGCGGCGCCGGCGGCGCGCAGGGGCGCGGCGTCGGAGGCCACGATCCCGCCGATCGCGACGCACGGCAGCTCCACCGCCGCGGTCAGTCGGGCCCACCCGTCGACGCCGAGCGGTTCCGGATGGTTCGGCTTGGTGGTGGTCGGCCGCACCACTCCGACGCCGCAGTAGTCGACGGTGCCGCGCGGCAGCCGCGCGACCGCGGCGAAGTGCTCCGGCCGGTTCGCGGTGAGACCCACGACCGCATCGGGGCCGAGCTCCGCGCGGGCGCGCTCCACGCTCGGGTCGCTCTGGCCGAGGTGCACACCGTCGATGCGGATGCCGCGCTCGCGCGCCTTGATGGCGACGTCGAGGCGGTCGTTCAGGGTCAGCGTCGCCCGCCCCGCGATCGCCTCGGCGACCTGCTCCACGAGGGCGAGCACGGTGCGGTCCTCGGCGTGCTTCTCGCGCACCTGCACGATCGTCACGCCGCCCGCGACGGCGTCGGCGACGACCGCGGCCACCCCGCGCTCGCCGCACAGCGCGGTGTCGGTGACGAGCATGAGCGACAGGTCGAGAGCCGTCATGCGCTCACCTCCGCGAGGGCGGGGGCATCCTCGAGGCGCACCTGCGCGCGGGCGGAGACGTCTGCCGCCGTCACGGCGTGCAGGGCGTCGATGAGGCGCACCGCGAACGTGCCCGGGCCGACCGCGGGGGTTCGACCGGCGGTGCTTTGCCCGGCGGGGGATGCTGCGAGCTCGGCGGCCACCTCGTACACGACGTGGGCGGCGACGACCGCCTCGAACGCGTCGCACCCGCTGTCGCGCGCCGCACCCAGGAACGCCGCGATCAGCGCGCCGAGGGCGCAGCCGCCGCCCGTCACGAGGGTGAGCAGCGGCGTGCCGTTGGCGATCCGGGCGATGCGGCGCCCGTCGGTGATGAGATCGACGGCGCCCGAGACGGCGACGACGGCGCCGGTCCGCTGGGCGAGGTCGACGGCAGCCGGGGCGACGGACTCGATGGAGTCGGAGGCATCCACTCCGCGGCCGCCGGCGCCGGAGCCTTCGACGGCGAGGATCTCGGACGCGTTCCCGCGGATCGCGGTCGGCCCCATCGACGCGAGCTCGAGGGCCACGGCGGTGCGCACCGGAAGGACCCCGGCGGCCACCGGATCCAGCACCCAGGGCGTGCCGGCGGCCTTGGCGCCGACGGCCGCCTCGCGGGCGGCCTCGCGCTGCTCCTGCGCGGGCGTGCCCAGGTTCACGAGCAGGCCGCCCGCGATGCCGGCGAACATCCCGGCCTCGCCCGGGATGTCGACCATCGCAGGGCTCGCACCGATCGCGAGCAGCGCGTTCGCGGTGAAGTTCGTCACCACGGAGTTCGTGATGCAGTGCGTCAGCGGGACGGTGTCCCGCAGCCGCTGCAGCAGCTGCGCAGACGAGTGGGCAGGGTCGATGGAAAGACGATCGCGCATGTGCGACATCCCTTCGCTAGTCCGAACTAGATCAGGTTCGACGGGTGTGTTCTCAGCCGGTCGCGTCGCGCTCGATCACGCGCCGCACGGCACCCCGTGTCACTGCTGGCGAGCATAGCCGACACACCCGCCGCCCCAGCTCGCCCTTCCCGCTTGTTGACTTGCCCTGGATGTACGCGGCGCGCGGCGTGTCGCGTACATCCAGGGCAAGTCAACGCGCGGATGGTCGCGATCGGGAGGGGGATGCCGCGCTCTCGGACCTGCGCGTTCTGGGGGTCGTCGGGGGGTCCCCGGGGGATCATCGGGGCACTCGGGTAGGGTGCAAAGGGCCCGACACACCCTGATCGCGGGCCCGAAGTGAAGCGAGAAGAGAGCAGCCACCCGCCCGTGACTCCCGCCGCGTCCACCGAGCGCCGCCCGCTGACGATCCTCATCGGCGCCGACACCTTCATCCCGCACGTCAACGGCGCCGCCCGCTTCGCGGAGCGGCTGGCCGCCGGACTCGTCGCCCGCGGGCACGAGGTGCACGTCGAGGCGCCGAGCGCCAACCACCGCAGCGGCGGCACCTTCATCGAGCGCGTCGAAGGGCAGCCGATGACCGTGCACCGCATCCCCGCCTACCGCTGGGCGCCGCACGATTGGCTCACCTTCGTGCTGCCGTGGCGATCGAAGCACTACGCCCGCCGCGTGCTGGATGCCGTGAACCCGGACGTCGTGCACATCCAGTCGCACATCGTGATCGGCCGGGGGCTCGCCCGCGAAGCACGCAAGCGCGGCATCCCGATCGTCGCCACCAACCACGTGATGGCCGAGAACATCCTCGACTTCACGACGCTCCCGCCCGTGCTCGACAAGGTGTTCGTGAAGCTCGCCTGGGCCGACGCGAAGCGCACGTTCGATCTCACCCGCGCCGTCACGACGCCGACCCGCAAGGCGGCCGACTTCCTCGAGGCGACGATCGACATCGAGAACGTCATCCCGATCTCGTGCGGCATCGACAAGGCCAACTACGACCCCGACCTCACCCCGCGCGACGCGAACCGCATCCTGTCGGTCGGCCGCCTCACCAACGAGAAGCAGATCGACGTCACGCTCAAGGCGATCGCGAAACTCGATCCGGCACTCGACGTGCACTTCGACGTGGTCGGCTCCGGCGACCAGCGGCACCGGCTCGAGCAGCTCGCGAAGGACCTGGGACTCGGCGCCCGGGTCACGTTCCACGGCCACACCTCCGACGAGGACCTGCGCGCGCTCTACTCCAAGGCGAGCCTGTTCGCGATCTCGTCGATCGCCGAGCTGCAGTCCATCGCGACGATGGAGGCGATGGCATCCGCCCTGCCGGTCGTCGCAGCGAACGCCGTCGCCCTGCCGCACCTCGTGCACAACGGCGTGAACGGCTACCTGTTCGAGCCCGGCAACGTCGACGAACTCGCCGCGCGCCTGACCGACGTGCTCACCGCGGCGCCCGAGGAGCGGGGGCGGATGCAGCAGGCCTCCCTCGACGGCGTCGCCATCCACGACATCACCCGCACGCTGGACACCTTCGAGGCCCTCTACCGCGGCGACGCACTGCCCGAGTAACCCGTGCACATCCTGTTCTTCGGCGACCAGCATCCGCTTTCGCTCGGCGGGGCACAGGTGTCCATGCGGCTGCAGCGGCGCTACCTGGAACGCGACGGCCATACCGTCACCGTGGTGACGCCGCGTCCGCACGGCGCGCTCGCGCGGCTCGCGCACGAGGATGCCGGATACCTCGATCTGCCGTCGTGCCCGGTGGCGCCCGACCGCGAGTACGCGTTCACGTGGCCGGGCCGGCGCACCGACGCGCTGCTGGATGCCGCGCTCGCGCAGCGTCCGCCCGTCGACCTCGTGCACGTGCAGGCGGACTTCTGGGGCGCCGTGATCGGACACCGCTACGCCGCCCGCGCCGGGGTGCCGGTGGTGCACACGATGCACAATCGCGTGGACGTCGGCATCCGTGCGACGCTGCCGTTCCCCGGTGCCGTGCTGCGCGGCATCGGCGCGTGGCAGCAGAGTCTGCTGCCGGCCGGACCGCCGGTCGCGGGTCGCGACGGCTGGGCGTACCTCAGCCGGTTCGCGGTGCGGTCGGATGCCGTCACCGCTCCCAGCGAGCACTTCGCGCGGCGCCTGGAGCAGGGCGGCGTGCGCACCCGCGCCGACGGGCCCGTGGACGTCGTGTGGAACGGCATCGACGACGACCTCCTCGACCAGGTGCGCATCGAGGCGGCGGGGCGCCGAGCGGACGGCATCCCGAAGCTCGTCTGGCTCGGGCGGGTGAGTCCCGAGAAGCGGCTGCTTCCGTTCCTGCGCGCGCTCGCCGCGTCCGGCGTGCGGGCCGACGTTGAGGTGCTCGGCTCCGGTCCCCAGCTGCGGCAGGCGCGGCGGCTGGTCGCGAAGGAGAATCCTGCGGCCTCCGTCACCTTCACCGGACGCATCCCGTACCTCGACGTGCTGCGCCGGCTCGCGGCGGCGGACGCGCTCGTGCAGACCTCGATCGGGTTCGAGACGCAGGGGATGACCCCGTTCGAGGCCGCCGCGCTCGGCACGCCGACCATCGTGAGCGACCCCGACGTGGCCGGCGAGCTGCGCGCCGGGCTCTGGCAGGTGCCCGGCGGCGCGGACCCGCAGGCGCGCGTGCAGATGCTCGCGCAGACCCTGCGGCGGGCGGTCGCCGACATCGAGGCGGGGGATGCCCCCACCCCGAGCGCACGGGTCGTGGAGACGTTCCGGCAATCCTCGCGCACCGCCGCGATGCTCGACGTGTACCACCGCGTGCGAGCCGGACGCCCCGCGTAGCGCGACGCCGCGACGAGGGATCCCGCGCGCACGCCCGTCACCGACGCGGGTGACATCGTCGCGCCCGTGCACGCCCCGCGTGGGCGGCAGCGTTGCGCTCACCGCGGACCGGCGTTAGGCTGTTTCCGAAGGGCAGAAGAAAACTTCCGTCCTCCGGAAAACTCATGGAGGAGACATGACCGAGCTCCAGCCCGGCGACGCCGCACCCGACTTCACGCTGACGGATGCCGCAGGCACCTCCGTCACCCTCTCCGGCCGCGATCGCAGCACCGTCGTCTACTTCTATCCGAAGGCCGCGACCCCCGGCTGCACGACCGAGGCCTGCGACTTCCGCGACAACCTCGCGTCGCTCCGCGGCGCCGGCTACGACGTCATCGGCATCTCGCCCGACTCGGCCGACGAGATCGCCGCGTTCGCGCGCGACGAGCACCTCACGTTCCCGCTGCTGAGCGACCCCGACTCCGCCGTCGCCAAGGCGTACGGTGCGTGGGGCGAGAAGGAGATCGGCGGCAAGACGGTCACCGGCATCCTGCGCTCGACCTTCGTGATCGGCCCGGAGGGCGCGATCGAGGTGGCCCAGTACCGCGTCGACGCGACCGGCCACGTGGCGCGCCTGCGTCGGGAACTCGGAATCGACGCCTGACCGCCCTTGACAAGCCGGCCGCTTGTCTTTCACAATGGAATTACGCATACCGAAAGAAAACTTCCGGATAACGGAAGTCGGATGAGGATCAAGGATGACACTCGACAGCTTCAACTCCGCCGGACGCGATGACGCAGCAGCGCTCGTGCGCCCCTGCCTCGACATCGCCCGCTGGGTGGATGCCATCGTCGAGGGCCGTCCCTACGCCGACGTCACCGCGGTCGCGGATGCCGCGTTGAGCGTCGCCGCCCCCTTCACGGAGGCGGAGCTCGACGGCGCGCTGGCCCACCACCCGCGCATCGGCGAACGCCCCGAAGGGCACAACGCCGAGGCGAGCATGGCCCGGGGCGAACAGTCGGGGGTGGATGCCTCCGCCGCCGACGCGCTCGCCGCCGGCAACCGCGCCTACGAAGACCGCTTCGACCGCGTCTTTCTCATCCGCGCCGCCGGCCGCACGGCCGACGACGTCCTCGCCGCGATCGACGAGCGCCTCGGCAACACGCCGGAGCAGGAGCTCGTCGTCATCGAGCAGCAGCTGCGCGAGATCGCAGCGCTTCGACTTGAAGGAGCACTCGCATGAGCGTTTCCCACGTGACCACCCACATTCTGGACACCACCGCCGGGCGACCGGCAGTCGGCGTCGCCGTCGTGCTGGAAGCCCGAGACGGTGACGTATGGGTCCAGCTCGGTTCGGGCTCCACCGATGCTGACGGGCGGGTGAAAGAGCTCGGTCCCGAGCGTCTCGCAAGCGGTGCCTACCGCCTGCGCTTCGACACCGGGGCCTACTTCGCCGGCATCAACACGGACGCCTTCTTCCCGGAGGTCGCGTTGACGTTCGCCGTCGACGCTGAGCAGGCGCACTACCATGTACCGCTCCTGCTCAGTCCTTTCGCCTATTCCACCTACCGAGGAAGCTGAACATGACCGACCACAACGGAATCGTCCTGGGACCGAACCAGTACGGCAAGGCAGAGGTGCGTGTCGTCAAGGTCACGCGCGACACCGACCGTCACGAGATCGAGGACCTCAACGTCACCTCCCAGCTGCGCGGCGACTTCACCGTCGCCCACACCGAGGGCGACAACGCGCCCGTCGTTCCGACGGACACCCAGAAGAACACGGTGTACTCCTTCGCGAAGGACGGCGTCGGCAGCCCCGAGGCGTTCCTGCTCCGCCTGCACGGTCACTTCACCTCGAACTTCGACTGGGTCACCGGCGGTCGCTGGGAGGCCGAGCAGTACAGCTGGTCGCGCATCAACGACCACGACCACGCGTTCGTGCGCACCAACACCGCGACCCGCACCGCGGTCGTCGTCGCCGACGACGGCGGCGCCCCGCGCATCATCGCCGGCCTCAAGGAGCTCACGGTCCTGAAGTCGACCGCGAGCGGCTTCACCGGCTACCCGAAGGACAAGTACACCACCCTGCCGGAGACCACCGACCGCATCCTCGCGACCGACGTCTCCGCTCGCTGGCGCTACAACACCGACGACGTCGACTTCAACGCCGTCTACGAGTCGGTGAGCAACATCCTGCTCGAGAAGTTCGCTGAGAAGTACTCGTACGCACTGCAGACGACCCTCTTCGAGATGGGCGCGGCCGTGATCGCCGCCCACCCGGAGATCGACGAGATCCGCTTCTCGATGCCGAACAAGCACCACTTCGTCGTGGACCTGTCGCCGTTCGGCCAGGAGAACCCGAACGAGGTGTTCTTCGCCGCCGACCGTCCCTACGGTCTCATCGAGGCGTCGGTGCAGCGCGAAGGCGCCGCCCTCGACGACTCCGCCTGGGCCGGTATCGCCGGCTTCTGCTGATCGGAGGGTGCGGGGCTCCGACTGGGAGCCCCGCGCCTCCGCCGCGAACTCCCGGAATGAGCCGGGTTCGACAACTGAATACCCGACACATCAAGTGAGAATCACTTCCCGCTCGCAATGACCGCGAGCACCGGACAGGGAGGTCCAACCCACATGTCTCGCAAGACATCCACACCCACGGACGTGCTCGAGCGGCCCGAAGACCAGAAGATGCCGATCGGCAGCGCCTTCGCCTACGGCCTGCAGCATGTTCTGACCATGTACGGCGGCATCATCGCGCCGCCGCTGATCATCGGCTCGGCCGCGCACGCCGACCCCGCCAAGATGGGCCTGCTCATCGCCTGCTGCCTGTTCGTCGGCGGCCTCGCGACCCTGCTGCAGACCATCGGCATCCCGTTCTTCGGCTCCAAGCTGCCGCTGGTGCAGGGCGTGTCGTTCGCGGGCGTCGCGACGATGCTCGCGATCGTCAACCAGGGCGACGGCATCACCGGCATCTTCGGCTCGATCCTCATCGCGTCGCTCATCGGCCTCGTCGTCGCGCCGTTCTTCGCGCAGATCCTCCGGTTCTTCCCGCCCGTCGTGACCGGTGTCGTGATCACCACGATCGGCCTGTCGCTGCTTCCCGTCGCCGCTGGCTGGATCGTCGGCAACGACCCGAAGGCCCCCGATTTCGCGTCCCCGGCCAACGTCGGCCTCGCCGCGATCACGCTGTTCTTCATCGTGCTGTTCTCGAAGATCGGCAACGCGGCCCTGTCGCGCCTGTCGATCCTGCTCTCGCTCATCATCGGCACGGTGATCGCCGCGCTGCTCGGCAAGGCGGACTTCTCGCACGTGTTCGACGGCCAGATCTTCGCCTTCCCGACGCCGTTCGCGTTCGGTCTTCCGACGTTCCCCGTCGCGGGCATCATCTCGATGGTCATCGTGATCCTCGTGACCATGACCGAGACCACCGCCGACATCCTGGCGGTCGGTGAGATCGTCGGCACCAAGGTCGACCGCAAGCGCATCGCCAACGGCCTCCGCGCGGACATGCTGTCGTCGGCCGTGGCACCGGTCTTCAACTCGTTCACGCAGACCGCGTTCGCACAGAACGTGGGTCTCGTCGCGATCACCAAGATCAAGAGCCGCTGGGCGGTCGCCGCCGGTGGTGTGGTGCTCATCGTCCTGGGCCTGTTCCCGGTGCTCGGCCGCATCGTCGCGGCCATCCCGGGCGGCGTGCTCGGCGGCGCGGGCATCGTCCTGTTCGGCACGGTGGCGGCCTCCGGCATCCGGACCCTGTCGCGCGTGAACTACGAGGACAACATGAACCTCGTCATCGTGGCGACCTCGATCGGCTTCGGCATCCTGCCTGAGGTGAACTCCGCGATCTACGCGAACTTCCCGAGCTGGTTCCAGGTCATCTTCAACTCCTCGATCAGCTCGGCCGCGCTGATGGCGATCGTCCTGAACCTGGTGTTCAACCACTGGACGCGCGGCAACGCGCAGGACGCGTCGGTGTTCGCCGCAGCGGGCACGCGGGCCATCCCGACCGCGACGATCCGCACGCTGCGCGACGGCGACCGCTACGCCGACGGCAAGCTCATCGACAGCGACGGCAACGAGGTGCCGGTCGTCGACGAAGCGGCGCACTAGATCCCACGGGGGGCTCGGCGGTCGCGGGGGGTTCAGCCCGCGACCGCCGAGTGGCGTCTCCGGGGCGTGCCCCACAATGGTGACGGAGGTTCCATGTCACGAGTCGCAGTGATCACCGGCGCAGGGTCCGGCATCGGCCGGGCCGCAGCGCGCGCGTTCCTGGGCGCCGGCTGGCGGGTCGCGCTCCTCGGACGCCGCGAACAGGCCCTGGCCGAGACGGCGGCCGGGGCATCCGGCGCGCTGGTGCTGCCCACCGACGTGACCGACCCCGCACAGGTGGATGCCGCCTTCGATGCGACCGTCGCGGCGTTCGGCCGCGTGGACGTGCTCTTCAACAACGCCGGGACGTTCGGCCCCGCGGCATCCGTCGACGAGGTGCCCGTCGACGAGTGGGATGCCACGGTCGCGGTGAACCTCACCGGGGCGTTCCTGTGCGCCCGGGCCGCGGTGCGGGTGATGAAGGCGCAGTCGCCGCAGGGCGGGCGGATCATCAACAACGGGTCGATCTCGGCGCACACCCCGCGTCCCCTGTCGGTGGCGTACACCACCACCAAGCACGCGATCAGCGGCATGACCAAGGCGATCGACCTCGACGGCCGCGCGTTCGGCATCTCGTGCGGGCAGATCGACATCGGCAACACCGCCACCGAGATCACCGCGGGCCTCGGTGTCGGGTCCGGAGCCCTGCAGGCCGACGGTTCGCGGAAGGTGGAGCCGACCTTCGAGGTGGCGGATGCCGCCGCCACCGTGCTGTTCATGGCCGAGCTGCCGGCATCCGCCAACGTCCGCGAGCTGTTGATCACCGCGAGCGGGATGCCCTTCGGCGGGCGGGGGTAGGGCGGAGTAGCCGGCGCAACGAAATCACGCTGGGGCACGGAATGACGGTCGAGAAACCGGAACCGGACGTGATTTCATCCCCGAACGTGATTCGAGAGCACGTCGGCTATGCAGCACGGTGGAGTCCCTGGGCGATGGCCCGGACGATGAGGTCCTGCACGGCGGGCCAGTCGTCCATCACCTGGTGGTAGCCGACGCGGATCACGTGATAGCCGCGGAGCATCAGCTCGGCGTCATGCCGGATGTCGGACGTCCGCTGGCCGTCGACATGGTGCCCGCCGTCGATCTGCACGACCAGGCGGTCTCCGATCAGGAAGTCGACGCGATGGCCGTACAGCCAGATCTGGCAGAGGATCCGCACCCGCAGCCAGCGCAGGCGCGTGCGGAAGATGGTCTCCAGGCCCGAGTCGGCGAACCGGGATGCCTCCGAGAGCAGCGCCCGCGCGCGAGCGGGCAGCTCCATCCGGCCGAACGCGGTCGGGTCGACGAGGCCCTTGTTCATGGCCGACTCCCAGACCACCAGGGCGTGTTCGTGCGGCAGGCATCCGGCGGTGATGGCGAGGACGTTCTCGATCGGATCGACGTGATGGTCCGGATGCCGCGGCACGACCGCCCGGTCCCAATGCGCCACCGTCCCGGGCTGGAGATTGCGCCTGCTGGTGCTGTTTCTCACGCTGACATGCACGGCCGGGACGTCGATCGTCCACAGGCCGAGATGCCTGGCCGCGGAGATGCAGGTCAGCACGACGCCGAGGCGTGCGGCGTTGAGCAGCAGCGGATCCACCTCCGGCCGGGCCACCCAGAGGCGTCCCGCCGTCACCAGGGCGCCTGCGGCGACGGCCGCGGCGATCGTGCGCGGGCTGTGGCCCCGGTCGCAGAGTGCCGTCCGGCGGACCAGGGAACCGTGGGCGATGACGTCGGCGAGCAGATTCTTCAGGCGGAGTGCGGCATCCATCGGGTCAGGATGCCGTCACCGCGTGCTCTGCGCCGAGGCATCCCACTGCGAGTGGACGAGTCGCCCGCAGCCGACCGCTGTGGACGGAGGAGGGGCCCGGCATCCTGCATCCAAAGGACGCAGAGCGACGAAATGACGCCGCGATCGGGGCCGGGCGTCGTCATTCGGCGACACGACGGAAATCCGTGGCGGGATGCCGCAGGCCCGGGATGCCGCGGGCCGGGATGCCGCGGGCCCCGATGCCGCGGGCCCGGATGCCGGATGCCGCCCCGCGCCCGGGCCGGGCTAG
>NZ_DATEJS010000163.1:0-7545 GCF_035277845.1 Microbacterium sp. | reverse complement strand
TCGCCGACCACGGGCGCCCGTACGGCGGCCGCGCCGGCGGTGAAGGCGCACACCAGCGCCGTCAGCCCTCCCGGCCGGACTACACCGACCAGCATCCGGCGGCCGAATAGTCCGCCGACGGGCTACCGGTGGGCCGGAGAGGCCGGGACGCAGCCGCAGGACACGCGGCGCACGAGGGTGGGGGCGAACAACTGACGGCGGCCCGCCGTCGGCTCGTCCACGAGCGCCGCGACCGCGGCACGCGCCATCGACCGCACCGGCTGGGCGACCGTGGTCAACGGCGGCCAGCTGAACTCGCCGTCGCGCGTGCCGTCGAACGAGACGACGGCGACATCCTCCGGCACCCGGAGCCCGGCCTCGTGCAGGGCGAGCAGGAGCCCGATCGCGAGCTGGTCCGAGCTGACGAACATGGCCCGCGGCATCGTCTTCGTCTCGATGAGCCATCGGCCGGCCGCATGGCCGCCCGCCAGCGTGAAGGTCTCGCGGACGACCGGACCGGGGGTGAGGCCGCGCCGCTCGATCGCCGTGCGCCACCCCGCCTCGCGGGCGTCGAGGTTGCCGCCCGCGGTCGTCCCGGAGATGAGGCCCACGGTGCGGTGCCCGTGATCGGCCAGGTGCTCGACCCCGATCAGGGCACCCTCGTGCAGGTCCACGCCGACGGTGTCGACTCCCGGGACCTCGTCATACTGGTTCAGCAGCACGAGCGGCATCTCCGGGGGCACCAGAGCCTGCACGTCCGGCACGGCGAGCGTGCTGCTGAGCAGCATCCCGTCGACGCGCCGAGTGGCGAACTTCTCGACGAGACCGCGCTCGCGCGCCGGTGAGCCGTCCGCGTTCGCGGCGAGGAGCGCGAGTCCGCGCTCCTCCGCCGCGAGCTCCACCTCGTGGGTGAGGTCGGCGAAGAAGGGGTTCTGGGCGTCGGGGATGATGATGCCGAGCATCTCGGGCGAGCCCAGGCGCAGGGCCCGCGCGGCCTGGTTCGGCCGGTACCCGAGCATCGCGACGGCATCCCGCACCCTGGCCGCGGTCGCCGGGGCCACCGGCTTCGACCCGTTGAGCACGTAGCTGACCACCGCGGTGCTCACGCCGGCGAGCCGCGCCACGTCGTTGCGCGTGACGGCGGGCTTGGTCGAGGGCGGGGTGCTCGGCACGACACCATCCTATGAACCGGGCGCCCCTAGGAACGCGGCGGGTCTCCGAGATCCGGCACCGGCAGGCGCACGCCGCCCTGCAGGGCGGATTGGTGGGCGACGATGCCGGGCAGGGTGTACCGCGCGGCCTCCCAGGCGTTGACAGGCGGCAGGGTGCCGTTCGCCACGGCGACGGCGAAATCGTCGACGAGGAACTGGTGGCTGCCCTCGTGCCCGCTGGGCATCACCCGCAGGGATGCCGGCAGGCGCGACGGGTCGTGCACGAGCGACAGGCCCGAGACGAACGCGTCGCGCAGCGCGGGATCCACGCCGGCGAGGGACGGGTCGTCGAGGTCCAGAGTCGCCCGGGTCTCGATGAGGTCGGACACATCGGCGAACCCCTGCTTGTCCTGCCACACCGCCGTGCCCACGAGCTGCTCGAAGCTGCCCTCGGTGCCGAAGTACCGGAAACGGCTCTCCCGCAGGTGCGACGGATAGCCGACGCGGCGGAACTCGTTGATGCGCATCGAGCCGCCGCCGTCGAGCTCGAACAGCGCGGTCGCGTTGGAGAAGTCGTTGTCGAACATGCTGACGTCCCGGTCGAACACGCCGTCGCCGCGCTCGTCGCGCACCCCGATGCAGCTCACGCTGACCGCGTGCCCGCCGATCGCGCCGAGCACCCCGCCGACGGAGTGCGTCGGATAGAGCATCGGCGGGTAGCTCGCCGTGCGCCGCCAGTCGTCGCCGCCGGAGTACTGGTACGCGGCGTAGAAGCCGAGGTCCATATCGTGCACGTAGTCGCCCTCGGCGTAGAAGACGCGGCCGAACGAGCCGTCCGCCACACGCGTTCGCGCGTAGATCGTCGCGGGGTTGTAGTAGCTCGTCTCGCCCATCATGTACGTCAGGCCGGTCTCGCGGACCGCCTCGACGATCGCGGTGATCTCATCGACCGAGATCGCCATCGGCACCGCCGAGTAGACGTGCTTGCCGGCACGCAGCGCCTGCACGACGAGAGGTCCGTGCGTCCAGCGCTGCGTGAAGATCGCGACGGCATCCAGGTCCGACTCCAGCATCGCCTCGAAGCCGGGGAACGTCCCCGCGAGGCCCCCGCGCTGCACGAGTGCGGTGGCGCGTTCCTCGAGGACGTCGGTCACGAAGACGCCCGAGATCAGGGGGTGTGCGTTGAAGAGCTTGGCGAATTGGCCGGCGAACTGTCCCGCGCCGACGATGCCCAGGGAGAACGGACGTGTCATGCGGACGAGCATCGCACGTCGATCTACACGAGTCAATGCTGGATCACCGGTCGCCCGGCGCAATTCGCGATCTGCGGCATCTCTCTTGGATTTCCAGGATCAATTTGAAAATCCGCTCTTGCGCCGCCAATAGTTACTCGTGTAACTTCATGGCCAGCCAGAGACACGATGGAGTGAGCATGTCTGCAACAACGGAAAGCATCGTCACCGGTGCACGACGCGGGTCCCCGGGTCCCCGGGCGTACGGACGGAGGCGGCCGCGGTCGGACTTCCGCGTCGCGCTGCTGTTCATCGCCCCGGCCCTGATCGGCCTGGTGGTCTTCTACATCGTCCCGACCATCCGGGGCGTCTACCTCAGCTTCACCGACTACAGCATCCTCGGCGAGCCGACCTGGGTGGGGGGCAAGAACTACGCCGCCCTCGTGAAGGACCCGCTGTTCTGGAACTCGCTGGCCGTCACCGCCGAGTACGTGATCATCAACATCGTCGTGCAGACGGTGATCGCCGTCGGGCTCGGCCTGCTGATGAACCACATCGCCAAATCGACCCTCGTGCGCGGGATGCTGCTGATGCCGTACCTGGTCGCGAACGTCATCGCGGCGATGGTGTGGTTCTGGCTGCTCGACTACAACCTCGGCATCGTCAACGACATCATCTCGTCACTCGGGATGCCACGCATCGCGTTCTTCGGCGACTCGTTCTGGGCGATCCCGACGCAGGCGATCATCAACACCTGGCGCAACATGGGCTACACCAGCCTGCTGATCTTCGCCGGCCTGCAGGCGATCCCGGACACCGTCTACGAGGCGGCGCGCATCGACGGCGCGGGTCCCGTCACGACCTTCCGCAAGATCACCCTGCCGCTTCTTCGCCCGGTGCTCGCGCTCGTGCTGGTGCTGACCGTCACCGGGTCGTTCCAGATCTTCGACACCGTCGCCGTCACCACCCAGGGCGGGCCCGTCAACGCGACGCGGGTCATCCAGTACTACATCTACCAAGTCGCCTTCGGGCAGCAGGAGTTCGGCTACGGCTCCGCCATCGCCGTGGTGCTGTTCGTCATCCTCGGCGTCATCGCGTTCGCGCAGATGAAGCTGCTTCGCGGCAATCAGTCGGACCTCGGATAAGGGAGCGCGACCATGACGCAGACGATGACCATCACGACCGGGAGCTCCCGCCGGCGCGCGCCGTTCCGGTGGACCCGGGCCTTCGGCTGGATCGCCCTCGGGATCGCGATCGCCGCGAGCATCCTGCCCTTCTACTGGATGCTGCGCACCTCGCTGTCGTCCAACGCCGACCTGGCGGGCGGCTCCGGCACGCTGCTGCCGGTCGGCTTCAACCTCGGCGCCTACCTGCGCGTGTTCGGCCTGCAGTCGCAGGCGGATGCCATCGCGCAGGGCGGGTCCGGCGCCTCGATCGACTTCTGGCTGTACATGTGGAACTCGATCGTGTTCGCCACGATCACCACCGCCTGCGCGGTGTTCTTCAGCTCGATGGCCGCGTACGCGTTCTCCCGCCTGCGCTGGCGGGGACGCGACAAGGTGTTCGGCCTGTTCCTGGCCACGGTGCTGGTGCCGGGCATCTTCACCGCCCTGCCGAACTTCCTGCTGGTGCGCAACCTCGGGCTGCTGAACACCATGGCGGGCCTCGTGCTGCCCTACCTGTTCATGACCCCGTTCTGCATCTTCTTCATGCGCCAGTTCTTCCTGAACATGTCGCGCGAGGTCGAGGAAGCGGCCATGCTCGACGGCGCGGGCCCTTTCCGGGTGTTCTTCCGGATCGTGCTCCCGAACGCCGCCGCACCGCTGTCGACGCTGGCCCTGCTCACCTTCATGGGGCAGTGGAACGAGTACTTCTGGCCGCTGCTGGTGGGCAACGACGACAGCTCCCGCGTGCTCACCGTCGGTCTCGGCGTCTTCAAGTCCCAGTCCCCGCAGGGCGCGCCGGACTGGTCGGGCCTCATGGCGGCATCCCTCGTCGCCGCCCTGCCGATGCTCATCATGTTCTTCGTCTTCGGCAAGCGAATCGTCAACTCCATCGGGTTCAGCGGCACCAAGTGACGCGACCGTGCGCTGATCCCTCCCACCCCGTCACCGAAAGGACCACCCCATGAAATCCAGACTCGCCGGCATCGCCGCCGTCGCCGTCGCCGCACTCGCCACCACCGGTCTCACCGCCTGCAGCGGAACCGCCGGCGCCAGCACGGCGGGCCACGTCTCGTACTGGCTGTGGGATGCCAATCAGCTTCCCGCCTACCAGGCCTGCGCGGCCGACTTCCACAAGGCCAACCCGAAGATCACGGTCGACATCACCCAGATCGGCTGGAACGACTACTGGACCAAGCTCACCAACGGCATGGCGGCCGGCACGGCGCCCGACGTCTTCACCGACCACCTGTCGTACTACCCCGACTTCGTGAAGACCAACCAGCTGCTGCCGCTCGACGACCTCGTGAAGCAGGACAGCATCGACATGGGCCAGTACAACCCGGGCCTGGCCGATCTCTGGGTCGGCAAGGACGGCAAGCGGTACGGACTGCCCAAGGACTGGGACACGATCGCCCTGTTCTACAACAAGAAGATGACCCGGGCGGCCGGCATCAGCGACCAGCAGATGCAGAACCTGACCTGGAACCCGACCGACGGCGGCAGCTACGGCAAGGTCATCGCGCACCTCACGATCGACAAGAACGGCAAGCGCGGCGACGAGCCCGGCTTCGACAAGAACGACGTCGCGACCTACGGCCTGGGGCTCGACGGCTCGGGCGCCGGCAACGGCCAGACCGAGTGGAGCTTCCTCACCGGCACCACCGGCTGGACCGCGACGGACAAGAACCCGTGGGGCACGACGTTCCACTACGACGACCCGCGGTTCCAGCAGACCATCGCGTGGTGGGCCGGACTCGCCCAGAAGGGCTACATGCCCAAGCTCGCCACCACTGTCGGCGCCAGCGTCGCCGACAGCTTCGGCGCCGGCAAGGCCGCCATCAACTCGAACGGGGACTGGATGATCGGCCAGTACAAGAGTTACAAGGGCGTGGACATCGGCATCGCCCCCACCCCGATCGGGCCCGACGGCAAGCGCTCCTCGATGTTCAACGGCCTGGCCGACTCCATCTGGGCCGGCACGAAGAACAAGGACGACGCCGAGAAGTGGGTCGCCTACCTCGCCTCCCCCGCCTGCCAGGACGTCGTGGCCGCCCACGCCGTCGTCTTCCCGGCCATCACCGAGGCGACCGCGAAGGCCGCGGCCGCGTTCAAGGCGAAAGGGGTGGACGTCTCCGCGTTCACCACGCAGGTGAAGGACAAGACCACGTTCCTGTTCCCCATCACCGACAACGCGACGAAGGTCTCCGGCATCATGCAGCCCGCGATGGATGCCGTCGTCTCCGGGCAGGCGCCCGCGTCGTCGCTGACGGCGGCGAACAACCAGGTCAACGCCCTGTTCCACTGAACCGATCCGCAATGGGGGCCGGTCGCGCACCGGCCCCCAATCGCGATGGAAGGACCTCACCGCATGAACCCCATCCACCTCCGCGCCGGCGGCGTCAGCGTCGTCATCGGGTTCGGGACCGACCTCGAGCAGATCCCCCGCATCGACCACTGGGGCGGCGCACTCGAGGGCGACCTGCCCGATCTCGGCATCCTGCGCGGCCCGGTGCCGCACTCGGCGTACGACCAGCCCGTCATCGGCGGGCTGGTGCCGCTCGGCTCGACCGGATGGCTCGGGCGGCCGGGCCTGCGGGGAAGCCGGGGCGGACGCGCCTTCTCGCCCGTACTGCGCACCGCGGCGGTGGAGGCGGTCGGCGACGGATGCGGCATCCGGATCCGCCAGTGCGACCCGGATGCCGGCATCGAGGTGACCACCGAGCTGACCCTGCACCCGAGCGGCCTGCTCGAGGTGACCAACGAGCTCACCAACACCGGCGCCGACTACTACCAGGTCGAGGAGCTCGGCATCAGCCTGCCGATCCCCCCGGCCGCCGCCGAGATGCTCGATCTCACCGGTCGCTGGTGCCGCGAACGGCAGCCGCAGCGCTCGATGATCCGGCAGGGCACCTGGGTGCGGTCCGGACGGCACGCCCGCACCGGGCATGACGCCGCCCTGCTGTTCGCGGCCGGCACGCCCGGCTTCGCCAACCGCACCGGACGCGTCTGGGCGGCCCACTTCGCGTGGTCCGGCGACCAGGAGCTGTACCTCGACGCCCTCGCCGACGGGCGCCGCGTCCTCGGCGCGGCGGAGCTGCTCGGTGCCGGCGAGATCGCCCTCGCGCCGGGCGAGAGCCACCGCACGCCGGCCCTCTACGCGTCGTACTCGGAGCACGGGCTCGACGGGGTGACGGCACGCTTCCACGAGTGGTTCCGCGCCCGGCCGCAGCATCCCGCCGCGCCGCGCCCGGTGGTGCTCAACACCTGGGAGGCGGTCTACTTCGACCAGCGCCTGGAGCCTCTCCTCGAGCTCGTCGACCACGCGGCGGACCTCGGGGTCGAACGGTTCGTGCTCGACGACGGCTGGTTCCTCGGGCGGCGCGACGACAGCGCGGGACTCGGCGACTGGATCGTCGACCCGGGAGTCTGGCCCGACGGACTCACCCCGCTCATCGACGCCGTCACCGCGAGGGGCATGGAGTTCGGTCTGTGGGTCGAGCCCGAGATGGTCAACCTCGACTCCGAGCTCGCACGGGCCCACCCCGAGTGGATCGCCCGGCCCACCGTCGACCCGTCGACCGGGGGCGGGCGACTGCCGCAGGAGTTCCGTCATCAGCAGGTGCTCGACCTCGCGAATCCGGATGCCTGGCAGTACATCCACGATCGGCTCGACGCCCTGCTCACCCGGAACGACATCGCGTTCCTGAAGTGGGACCACAACCGCGACAGCAGCGAACTCGGCCATGACGGGCGCCCGTCGGTGCATGCGCAGACCGAGGCGCTGTACCGGCTTCTCGATGCGCTGCGCGCCGCGCACCCCGACGTCGAGATCGAGTCGTGCGCATCCGGCGGCGGGCGCGTCGACCTCGGCATCCTGCAGCGCACCGACCGGGTGTGGACGTCGGACTGCAACGATGCGCTGGAGCGGCAGAGCATCCAGCGGTGGACCCAGGCCGTGCTGCCGCCGGAGCTCGTCGGCGCGCACGTCGGCCCGACGCGGTCGCACACCACGGGGCG
>NZ_DATEJS010000162.1:0-2621 GCF_035277845.1 Microbacterium sp. | reverse complement strand
GGTCCGGCGAGCCGGTCGTCTCGAAGCGATGCGGGTCGCCCCCTTCCGGCTTCGCCACCTGCACCGTGATGTTGCGCTCGCCGCCGAGCTCGGCGATCGCCTCGACAGGGTCGTCGAGCGGGCGACCGTGGAAGCCGTTCTGGTCCTCGACCGCGGCGACCCCCTTGCCTTTGACCGTGCGGGCGACGATCACGGCCGGCTTCCCCTTCTCGCTGACTGCCTCGGTGTAGGCGCGGTCGATCGCCTCCACGTCGTGGCCGTTGATCTCGATCGCGTGGCAGCCGAAGGCGCGCACACGGTCGGCGTAGCTGGCGAGGTCCCAGCCGTGCATCGTCTCGCCGCGCTGGCCGAGCCGGTTGACGTCGACGATCGCGATCAGGTTGTCGAGCTCGTAGAAGGCGGCGTGCTCGACCGCTTCCCACATCGACCCTTCGGCCATCTCGCTGTCGCCGCACAGCACCCAGACGCGAAACGGCAGACGGTCGAGCCGCTTGCCCGCGAGCGCGAGCCCGACCCCGTAGGGAAGCCCCTGGCCGAGCGAGCCCGTGGCGACATCGACCCAGGGCAGCCCGGGCGTCGGGTGACCCTCGAGGCGGCTACCGAGGCGGCGGAAGGAGAGCAGCTCCTCATCCGAGATCGCCCCCGCCGCCTTGTACAGGGCATAAAGCAGCGGCGAGGCGTGCCCCTTCGAGAAGATCAGCCGGTCGTTGTGCGAATCGTGCGGCTGCGCGAAGTCGTAGCGGAGATGGTGAGCCAGAAGCACCGCCATCAGGTCGGCAGCCGACAGCGACGAGGTGGGGTGACCGGACCCGGCCGCTGCCGCTGCCTGCACCGAATCGACGCGCAGCTGCTGGGCGAGCTCGCGCCACGTCTCGAGCTTCGCCATCATCTCAGCCGTCGCCTCCCACCTCCCCCGCGCTTTTCGTGCGTTGGCGGATTCGGCGTCCGGTGATCGCCTCGGTCTCGATACGCATGACGGCTTCGCGGTGGCCGCCGGGCCAAGGCTCGATGCCGAGCGCGGCGATCTGCTCGAGTTCGTGGGAATCGTCGACGAGCCGGACAAGGCCGCCGATGAGCACGCTCCAGCCTTCGCTCATAACGTCATCGATGTGGTCGACCTCGAAGCCGACATGCGTGCCCGCCGCCGCGGCGAGCAGGCCTTCGGTACGGGTGCGGAAGACCACGTCGCCGTCGAGAAAGCGAAAGTTGACCGGCAGCGCGACGGGCCAGTCACTGCTGATGAAGACGAAGCGGCCAACCCCGCCGCCGGCGAGGTGGGCCTCGCACTCCTCGCGGCTTAGCACGTCGAGGTGCGGGTGCGGGCCTGCACGGCCGGGGCCGGGCGGCCGGTCGACCGTGCCGCCGCGCAGGTCGTCGACGGTCGTCTCGAGCGCGCTCGCGAGGCGTTGCAGAGCGCCGGGGCCGAGCGCGACGAAGGGGGCGTGTTCGAGGTATTCGACGTAGTCGGCGTGCATCTCGGCGCGACGGGCGACCTCGTCGTAGCTGAGGTGGAGCTCGCGGCGGCGGTGGGCGACACGGCGGGCGAGGTCGCCTGTGCGCGCGGCCACCGCTACGTCTCCTTCCCCCTGGAAGCGCCGTAGCTGAGGATGCGGCCCCAGGTGTCGTCGGTGCCCCAGATCCCGGCGCGCAGGCACTCGAGCTGGACGATCTGGGAGTGGTCGACGAAGAGGTTGACGTCGATGCCGTAGTTGCGGACGTACCAGGTGAACACGGCGGGATCGGCCGCCTCGAACATCACCTGCTCGATCCCGAGCTCGGAGACGATGCGGCCGACGACGTCGGTGCGCCACTCCCGCACCTGCTCAGTGATGCCCTCCGACTCGATCATGATCAGCTGTGCGCCGGCGTCGAGGTGGTGCTTGGCGAGCTCGATCGCCTGGCCGACGTCGCGCATGCCTTCCGCTTCGAGCGCTTCGATGGTGGAGGCGCCGCCGGCGCCGAACTGGATCCCGACCTCGGGCTTCGCCTTCAGCCCGGCGGCGCGTACCGCCTTCGTGAGGGCGACGAGGTCGTCGGTGGGGAGGGTGATGAACCCGCTCGAGATTTCGACGATGTCGAAGCCCAGCTCGCGGCACTCCTCCAGGTAGCGCGCGACGGCGTCGCCGCGCTGGGCGAGCACGTACTCGAGGAAGCCGCCAGTGGAGACCTCGACGTCGTGCTCGTGGCAAAGCTCGTTCAGCGCGCTTACCGCCTCGCGCGGCATCAGGCTGAAGGAGCCGCCGGCGTACTTGAGCGTGTCGACGTAGGCGCCCATCGTCTCGAGCAGGTCGTCGAGGTAGTGGCGACCGACGGGGGTGTAGTAGGGGCCGCGGATCTCAGTGACGCCGCGACTGCGCGGCTTGCGCGGTCGCTCGTTCATGGGCAGGAACGCGAACGCGCGCTCCTCGGCGCTAACGAGTGTCATCGTTGCCTTCCTTCGTGGTCAGGTCGAGGTCGGAGCCGACCCCTTCGAGGTAGGCGATCACCGCAGGGTTGTCGGACTCGATGCGCTCGACCGGCTCGCCGGTGCATTGCTGAAGCTCGACGACCGCGTGGTGTTCACCGTGATGGAGCACGCGCCAATGGGCGCCTGCGCGCACCCAGCCCTCCAGCGTTTCGAT
>NZ_DATEJS010000161.1:0-7065 GCF_035277845.1 Microbacterium sp. | reverse complement strand
AAGCGCACGGTCGCCGAGCCCGTCGTCACGCGCGAATCCGCACCGATGCAGGATGTCTCCCTCGCCGACGAACGCGCCTGGTCGCCGCGCACGCTGCCGAAGCCGCTGACCGCATCGCAGGGTTCGCAGGCGTCCGCGGTGCTCGACGAGGCGGATGCCCGCGGCGAGCTGCGCCGCGCCGCGCTCGAGGAGGCCATGCGCGAGCGGGCCGAGCAGCAGCGTCCGGTCGAGCTCGCGAGCATCCGCACGGCACCCGCCGGCAGCCTCGACGACGCGGCCATCGAGGCGCACTGCCGGGAGCTGCTGCAGAAGCGCGCGGCGGGCTGAGCGTGTACGGACGGCCTCAGCGGCCGTGATAGGCTGACGGAGGTTCACGGGCCTGTGGCGCAGTTGGTAGCGCGCTTCGTTCGCAATGAAGAGGTCAGGGGTTCGAATCCCCTCAGGTCCACCGAAAGCAGATGCCCCCGCCGGTCGGGGGCATCTGCCGTTTCGTCGCAGAAACCCACCGTAGCCGGGGCTTCTTGTCGGGGGTTCCCGCCCGCCGGACTCCGAGCGGCGGTAGAATCCACCTACGTCCTGCAGCACCCGTGCGCGGACCCGATGCCCGACCGCTTGCGATCCCACCGGCCAGCGCCCCCTGCGCTCGACGGCGATCCGCACTCAGTGAAGCGGAAGGAGCGGACATGCGCGCAACGGAGGTGGCCCGATGACCGCGTCGATCGGGCCGATGGTCCCGACACCGGACGGGCGTCTCGGCGAGCCCATCCCGGAGGCATCCCGCCAGGTCATGGCCCGGCTGGATCGGATCCACACCTGGTCCCTGTCACCCGCGTTCCTGGTGATCATCGGCCTCGGGTTCCTGTTCACGTTCTACGACATCTTCGACATCAACGTGTCGTTCGTGCAGACGTGCACGCAGCTGGTCACCGGCTGCACGCCGGAGACGGCGCTGACCTATCTGCCGCTGCCGACGCTGCTGAACCTCCTCGGCTACGTGGTCGGCACCCTGGCGCTCTCACCCCTGTCCGACCGGATCGGACGCCGGAACATGCTGCTGATCACGATGCTGATCACCGGCCTCGGGTCGTTGTACACGGCGCTCTCCGCCGACTACCTCAACTTCACGCTGTCGCGCATCGTCACCGGCATCGGCATCGGCGCGGACCTCGCGATCGTGAACACGTACGTCGGCGAGGTGTCGCCCAAGCAGTCGCGCGCCAAGTTCACCACCGTCGTGTTCATCATGTCGGCGCTCGGCGCGTTCTTCGGCATCTGGCTGGGACTGCTGCTCACCACCCCGCCGGCTCCGTGGCCGATGGGTCTTCCGTTCGCGCTCGGCCTGGCGTCGGGCTGGCGCTGGATGTACGCGATCGGCGCGGTGCTCGCGGTGATCGCGATCCTGCTGCGGTTCCAGCTGCCGGAGTCGCCGCGCTGGATGCTGCAGAAGGGGCACACGGCCGACGCGGATCAGGTGGCCGCCGACATGGAGCGGCGGTCGGCCCGGCGCGGGGCGCTGGGACAGCCGGTGCTCGATGCGGTGCCGACGCACTGGCCGCCGGCCCGCAGCGTGCCGTACGCCGACATCTTCCTGCATCCGCTCTACCTGAAGCGCGTCGTCCTGCTCTTCTTCCTGTGGTTCTTCGGGTACATCACGGTCTACGCGTACGCGGCCGGCTTCACGTCCGTGCTCACGTCCCTCAAGTTCTCGCCGCCGGAGGCCGGCGTGATCGCGGCGGTCGGGACGCTCGGATTCGTCGGCGAGGCCATCGTGATGTCGTTCATCGTCGAGAAGCTGGAGCGGCGCTACTGGCTGCCGGTGGCCACCGTGCTGACCTTCATCGGCGCGATCCTCATCGCCGCCGCGGGGCAGTCGCTCACCGTGGACTTCATCGGCGCGATCCTCATCTTCGCCGGGTTCAACCTGTGGGTCTCGCCGACCTACGCGCTGACAGCGGAGAACTTCCCGACGCGCGCGCGGTCGACGGGGTTCGCGGTCGTCGACGGTGTCGGCCACATCGGCGGCGGCATCGGCATCCTGGTACTGGCGCCGCTGATCCCGCACCTGTCCGTGTTCTGGGCGCTGATGCTGATCTCGAGCTTCCTCATCGTGGCGTCCGTCATCGCGCAGTTCACCGTGCACACGCGCAACCGCGTCTTCGAGGACGTGTCGCCGTAGGGCCGCGGCTCACACCCGGAAGATCGCGGCGCGCAGCTGGTCGACGGTCGGTGCGCCGGCCGGGCCGGCAGGCGTCCGGAAGACCCGGCAGGCGAGACCGACCGGGGCATCCGGCTCGGCGAACGGATCCACGCCGTCGATGAGCACGGTCGGCGATCCGCGGAATCCGAGCCGGGTCGCGTCGTCTGCGGACCGGACCCGCTGGTACGACACGGACGCATCCGCATACCCGGCGAGGACCTCGGCGAGGCGGCCGTCCAGGATCTTCCAGTTCGGGCACCCGTCGAAGTACTGCAGGGTGATCTCCACCTCGTCAGGCTAAGCCCGCGCGCGTCGGCGCGGGCCGCGCGTCATGCACTGGCCGTCGCGCCGGCGAAGCCCGCGGCGATGCGCGCCGCGGTGTCGGTGCCGATCCGCACGCCGCCGTCCACGTGCAGGTAGCCGGCGCCCTGGATGTCGGAGCTCGCGAAGAAGATCGGGCCGACGGGCAGGTTCTGCAGATGTCCCCAGCGGCTGAGACCGCCGAGCTCCCAGCTCGCGGCGTAGGCGCCGCGGGTGAACTCCTCGCTGCCCCAATCGGAGAGGTAGAACGCGATCGGCCTGGTGGCATCCTCGCCGAAGTAGGCGGCGAACGACTCGAGCACCGCCTGCTTGCGCTCGTCCTCGGGAAGCGCCCACGTCTCGTCGGCGCGCTCACTCACGATGAAGCCGACGAGCGTGCCGTGGTCCTGTCCGTGCAGGGTGTTGTCGTAGACCTCGCACACGCGCTCGTGGGATGCGAAGCCGGTGCCGGACAGCCCGCGCTCGCGCCAGAACGGCGTCTCGTACACGGCCTGGGCCTTGATCACGAGCCCCATGGAGTGGTGCTGGTGGGCGACCTGGCGCATCCGGGGGAGCGCCGGGGTGTACTCGATGGTCGAGTACAGGTTCGGCGGCACGGCCAGCACGGCGTACTGCGCCTCGACGGTGACCCGGTCGCCGGTGGCGACCACGCGGGCGGGGCTGCCGTCGCCGGCATCCGTCCAGGCGAGGTGCCGCACCGGGGTCGAGAGGTGCACCACATCCGCGCCGAGCTCGTCGGCGATCTGCTCGGACACCGACTGCATTCCGCCGACGACGCGCTCGTCGAGCAGGATGCCCTCATCGATCAGGTGCTCGAACTTCTCGGCGGAGGCGACCATCAGCATCGCCTGCAGCACGGAGAACGTCTGCGAGGGCTTCGTGAGCATGCCCGCCGCGATGTAGTGGTCGACGATCCGCACGGCTTCGCGGTCATCGGTGAGGGATGCCAGCCACGTGCTGAACTGGATGTTGTCGAGCTCGTCGGCACGCGGGTGCTCCCACGGGGCGGCGGCGTCGATCTGCGCGGCGAGCTCGTCGAGCGCCTCGACGAGGCGGTCGATCTCGCGGAGCGTCGCGGCGTCGACCGGGAAGTCCCCGCGGAACTCGCGTCGCTCGCCGTCGCGAGTGACGTAGACGGAGTTGCCGTCGCGGTAGCGCGGGTAGGTCTCCTTGCCGAGATCCTTCAGCAGCGCCTTCAGAGCGTCCTGGTCGGACGACACCCACTGTCCGCCGATCTCGAAGAACTCGCCGTCGATCGTGTCCGACCACGTGCGCCCGCCGACCCGGTCGCGCGCCTCGAGCACCGCGACGGTGTGACCGGCCTCGACGAGGCGGCGCGCCGTCATCAGCCCGGAGATGCCTCCGCCGATCACCACCACGTCCCGCTGCAGGGTGACGGCGCCGTCGCCGGCGCGGCTCGTCGCGGAGGGGGAGAGGTCGTTCACAAGCGGTCCTTTCGATCGCGTCCCGGCAGCACGGCGGGACCTCATCGATCGAGGCGCCTCGTCGCGCGGGTGGCTTGCCCCACGATGGTAGGGACGTGGATGCCGGTCGCGCGGTGTCGCCCGGCAGGTTGTTCATTAATTTCCCGGACGAGTCAGCTGGGGAGCGCCTCGGGTGGGCGGAGACGTTCATTTCGGCGTACCGTTGAGAGGCGTCCGCCGGGATGCGGGAGGGCTGGGCACGTGGAGCCGTCGACCGTGAACGGGCGCCCGCGCGGACGCCCACGGGTGAGCCTGATCGATCGCGAATCGATCGTCGATGCGGCGCTCGCGCAGTTGCGGGCGGACGGGCTCGACGGACTCACCATGCGCGCGCTCGCACGCCGGCTCGGCGTCAGCAACAGCGCCCTGTACAACCACGTCCCCTCGCGTGCCGCCGTGCTCGCGGCCGTGCAGGAGAGATTCGTCACGCGCCTGGACGCCGGCGGGTTCGGGACCGTTTCGCTGCGGCAGGCACTGGCGCGCTGGGCGTGGAGCTACCTCGTCCAGCTGCGGGAGCATCCCGAACTCGTCCCGGTGATCGTCGCCGTCCCCGTGGCGCAGGCGCCGCGCACCTCGGGCATGTACCAGCGCGTGATCTCGGGATTCGCCGCGGCCGGCTGGCCGGAGGAAAGCATCATCGCGTCGATGAGCGTGCTGGAGACCTTCATCTTCGGGGCCGCCCTCGACTCGCCCGCGCCCGACGACGTCTATGCTCCGCACGACCCGGAGCACTCACCGCTCCTCGCCCGCACATACGAGGCCTTCGCCGAGGCCGTGGCGGCGCAGCGCGCGCGCCCCCGCGACGTGATCTTCACGATCGGCCTGGATGCCGCCCTGACGGGGCTCCACCAGCTGTGGGGCACCGGCCGCGGCTGGGATGCGATCAGCGTTCCGTACCAGCCGCCTGGGCGCGTCGGAGGAGGCGACCGCTGAGGCGGGCGGCGTCCTACGCTCGACTCATGTCCGAAGAGCGCTTCGCCGCAGCCGTCTACCTCCGCCGCCTCGCTCAGGTGCGGGAGCTCGCCGCCGGCGAGGGCTTCGACGCCCTCGTGGTCACCCCGGGCCCCGATCTGCAGTATCTGATCGGGTCCCGTGCCCAGACGTTCGAGCGGCTCACCGCGCTCGTCGTGCCGGCCGATCGCGACCCGTTCGTGGTCGCTCCCACCATGGAGCTCGCCGCCCTGCGTGCCTCGGCCGTCGCCGAGGCGCAACTGGACGTGCGCGAGTGGGTGGACGGCGACGACCCGTACACGATTGCGCTGCACGGGGCCGGGGGAGACGGTGCGCTCCGGCTCGGCTTCAGCGAAGAGACTCCGGCGCTGCACATCGTGCCGCTCAGCACGGCGGCCGGCACGCCGCCCGAGCTCGCGACCGGGGTGCTGCGGCGCCTGCGCATGCGCAAGGACCCCGCCGAGATCCGGGCCCTGCGGGACGCCGCCGACGCGATCGACCGGGTGCACGCGCGGATGGCGGAGTGGCTGCGGCCCGGACGGACCGAGCGCGAGGTGGCGTCCGACATCGCCGAAGCGATCGTGGCGGAGGGGCACGCCGAGGCGGACTTCGTGATCGTCGGCTCCGGTCCGAACGGGGCGGATCCGCACCACGAGGTGAGCGATCGGGTGATCCTCGAGAACGAGACCGTCGTCGTGGACATCGGCGGTCCGATCGCGCTCGGATACAACTCGGACAGCACGCGCACCTACGCGACCGGTGACGTACCCGACCGCATCCGCACCGCATACGACGCGCTCGAGCGTGCCCAGCGTGCCGCCGTCGACGCCGTGCGCCCCGGCGTCACGGCGGAGGCCGTGGATGCCGCAGCGCGCGACGTGCTGGCCGCCGCGGGTCTCGCGGACAGGTTCCTGCACCGCACCGGGCACGGGATCGGCCTGTCCGTGCACGAAGAGCCGTACATCGTCGAGGGCAACAGGCTCGTGCTCGAGCCGGGCATGGCGTTCAGCATCGAGCCCGGCGTCTACTTCCCGGGCGACTGGGGTGCGCGCATCGAGGACATCGTGGTCGTCACCGACGACGGCGTAGAGGCACTGAACCGCCGCCCCCACGGACTGATGCGCCTCTGACGGACCAGCCGGTCGCGTCCGACGGCCGGTCCCGTGCGCGTCACGATGTGAAACACGGCATTGCCGACTGCAACAATTGCACTATGCAAAGAGTGGATGGGGCGACGTCCGGTGCTGCCCAGGCGGCGCCGACCGAGGCTGAGATCACGGCGTTCCAGGTGGCCACCCGGGACCTCATCGACATCGCGATCCGCGGTGTGGAGCTGGTCGCCCCCGAGCTCACCCTGCCGCAGTTCCGCCTGATGCTCGCACTCGCCGAATACGGCCCGGTCTCCTCCGTGGGGCTCGCGCACACGCTGGATGTCGCGCCCTCCTCCGTCACGCGCATGGTCGACCGGCTCCTCGCATCCGGCCATGTCGACCGGACCCCCGACCCGGACAAGCGGTCGGTCGTGTCTCTCGCGCTGAGTCCGCTCGGCTCGCGTGCCGTCGCCGACGTGCTGAGATGGCGCCACCGCGAGCTCTCCCGGGTGCTCGGCCAGGTCGCCGCCGAGGATCGCGCGGTGGCGGCGCGGGCGCTGAGCTCGCTGCACCGGGTCGTCGACCGGGATCCGGAGCACTCGCACCTGGGATGGCTTCCGCTGTGACCGGCCGATCCGACAGCCGACCCATCGGCATCGCGCTGCACGCCCGTGTGCTCGGCGACTTCGCGGTGGATCGCCGCATGCTCGTGACGACTGCCCTGGCGGTGCCGATCGGCGCGCTGGCCGCCGTCGCGGCCCTCGCGCTGCTGCGACTCATCGGCCTCGTCACCAACCTGGTCTTCTTCGGCCGCGTCGACACGTCGCTCGTCGCACCCGGTTCGGCGCATGATCCATGGTGGCTGATCCTCCTCGCGCCCGTGGCGGGCGGGCTCATCGTGGGACTCATGGCCCGCTTCGGATCGGAGAAGATCCGCGGTCACGGGATGCCGGAGGCCATCGAGGCCATCCTTGTCGGCGGCAGTCGCGTCTCGCCGAAGGTGACGGTGCTGAAGCCGGTC
>NZ_DATEJS010000160.1:0-5832 GCF_035277845.1 Microbacterium sp. | reverse complement strand
CGGCAGCTGACCCCGCCGATCCGAAAGGAGCACCGAGATGATCAGGTACACCGTCGCCCCCGTCACCGTGCCGGAGCGCACCGACGCCGCGGATGCGGACGGCCTTCACGACTGGGTGCGCGTCGCCAACGCCGTGGTCGCCCGCGACGCCGGTCACCACGCGCTCGACCAGTCGCCGGCTGAGGCGCTCGGCTTCTGGCGTGACGCCGACTGGGTGCACGTCCCGTTCCTCGTGAACGCGGACGGGCACCCGGTCGGTGCCGGGATGCTCCGGTACTCGGTGCAGCCGGGCCTGCACACCGCCGATCTCGAGGTCCTGGTGGAGGCCGCGCACCGCGGCTCGGGCGCCGAGGAGGCGCTGCTCGCGGAGCTCGAGCGCACCGCCCGCGCCCACGGACGCACCACCCTGCAGAACTTCACCATGCACCGGCCGTCGAAGACCGCCGACGTGGTGAAGCCGCCGAGCGGGTGGGGCGGCATCCCCGCGGCCGACGCGCACGCGCGGTTCATGCTCTCCGCCGGGTTCCGTCTCGGGCAGATCGAGCGCAACAGCTCCTTCGACCTGAGCGCCGATCCCGCGCCGCTGCGGCGGGCCTTCGAGCAGGCGGTCGCCCACGCGGGCCCCGACTACCGCTACCGCGAATGGACCAGCCCGACGCCGCCGGAGTGGCGCACCGGCCTGGCGTACGCGATCTCGCGGATCGCGACCGACGCCCCGTCCGGCGCGCTCGACATCGAGGAGCAGGTATGGGACGCGGCCCGGCTGGAACGCCGCGACGCGCGCCTGGCCGCCCAGGAGCTGCTGGTGTCGGTCGCCGTCGTCGAGCACGTCCCGACCGCCACGATCGCCGCGTACAACGAACTGGCCATCGGAACAGACCGTACCGCGATCACCTCCCAGTACGGCACTCTTGTGCTCAAGGAGCACCGCGGGCGCCGACTCGGCATGGTCGTGAAATGCGGCAACCTGCTGCGGTGGCGCGGTCTCGTGCCCACCTCGCCCAGTGTCTCCACCTTCAACGCAGAGGAGAACCGCCCGATGCTCGACATCAACGAAGCCCTCGGATTCGTGCCGGTCTCGTACGCGGGGGCCTGGGAGAAGACCCTCGCATGAGCACGCTCGAGAACACCGCCCTGCCCGCGGGCGCCGCCCTGGTGCCCCTGACGATCCCCGACACCCTCGACGCGCAGGATGCCGGCGACTTCGTCGCCATGGTGCACACCCGCAACGAGATCTGCCGCGAGATCAACGGCAACGACGACGAGGACAGCACGCCGGCCGAGCTCCTCCCCGTCTTCGGCCGCTCCGAGTACACGCAGCGGCTCTGGTGGATCGTGCGTCTGGACGGCGAGGTCGTCGGGCGGGTCGGCGTCGAGCTGCCCCGCGAGGACGGATCGCGCGTCGCGATCTGGTGGATCGAACTGCTGCGCCGGGTGTGGGGCCGAGGCATCGGCACGGGCGCCCTCGCCGTCGTCGAACGGACCGCCCGGGACCACGGGCGCACCGTCCTGCAGGCGTGGGCCGCGCACACCCACGGCGACGGCGAGCAGCTTGCCGCCCCCACCGGCTTCGGGTCCGTTCCCGAAGATCACGCGGCGCGCTTCCTGCTTCGGCACGGGTACGCGCTCGAGCAGATCGAGCGGCAGAGCTACCTCCCGCTCGATGCGTCGACGGACCGACGAATCGCGGCGCTCCTCGCCGAGGCGCGTGCGGCATCCGCGGATTACGGCGTGGTGCGCTGGGCCCTCCCCACACCGGACGAGTTCATCGACGGGTACGCCTGGCTCAAGTCCCGGATGGCGACGGATGCCCCGGCGGCCGGTCTCGAGATCGACGAGGAGGCATGGGATGCCGACCGCGTGCGCGATCACGACCGGCGCTACGTGGAGTCCGGCCGCATCCTGCACGTCACGGCGGCGCGCCACCTCGAGACGGGAACGCTCGTCGCGTTCAACGAGCTGGTCGCCAGCACCGACCCGGAGCGCGCCACCATGCAGGAGGACACCCTCGTGCTCAAGGAGCATCGCGGGCACCGGCTCGGGATGCTGGTCAAGTGCGCGGGCCTGCAGGCCTGGCGCGAGTTCGCGCCCCTCTCCCCCCGCGTGATGACGTGGAACGCGGAGGAGAACCGTCCGATGCTCGACATCAACGAGGCGATCGGCTTCATCCCGCAGCTCTACAACGGCGCGTGGAAGAAAGAGCTCCGCTGACCGCGCGGCCGGCCGGGCTCACCGCCTGCGCTGACAGCGCGAGCAGTAGTGGCTCGACCGGTTCATGAACGCATCCCGGCGGATCGGGCGGCCGCAGCGCGGGCACGCCAGGCCGGTGCGGCCGTATGCGTTCAGGGAGTGCGCGAAGTAGCCGGCCTGCCCGTTGACGTTGACGTACTGCGCATCGAAGCTCGTGCCGCCCTCGGCCAGGGCCTTCTCCAGCACCGCGCGCACTTCGGCGAGCAGGCGCGTGGCGGCCCGGGCGGAGAGCAGCCGAGCGGGCGTCTCCGGATGGATGCGGGCCGCCCACAGCGACTCGTCCGCGTAGATGTTGCCGATGCCGCTGGCGACGGTCTGGTCGAGCAGCACCCGCTTGATCGCCGAGTCCTTGCGGGCCAGCTGCGCCCGCCAGCGTGCGTCGTCGAATGCGGGGTCGAGCGGGTCGCGGGCGATGTGCGCGACCTGGCTCGGGACGGCGGCGGCATCCGTCCCCCACCCGCCCGGTGCCCGGTCCGGCGTCGCGACCTGCGCGTCGATCGCGAGCGATCCGAAGGTGCGCTGGTCGCAGAACACCACGGCGAGCTCGCCGTGGACGGGGTGGTCGATGTCGAGGCGCACCCGCTCATGACGCTCGATCGGCGCACCCGATTCGCGCAGCAGCAGCTGCCCGCTCATGCCCAGGTGCCCGACCAGCGCCTCGCCGAGCGGCGTCCCGCCGAGCCGCGCGTCAGCGGACAGCGGCAGCCACAGGAACTTGCCCCGGCGCGCCGCACCCGTGACCGACCGGTCGACGAGGCGCGTCTCGAAGTCGACGGCGGAGCCCGCATGGCGGGTCAGTGCGCGGTCGTCCTGCACGGTGACGGCGACGATGCGGGCCCCGCGCACTGCGGGCGCGAGGCCGGCTCGGACGACCTCGACCTCCGGAAGCTCAGGCACGACCGGACAGAGCGTGCCAGGCGTCGAGCGCGGCCGCCATCTCGGCGTGCTTCTTGCTCGACCCGACGCCGCGCCCCACCGTGTCGCCGGTGGTCACCGTCGCGGCGAAGGTGCGGTTGTGATCGGGCCCGGATGCCTGCACCGCGTAGGCGGGCGGCGTCAGGTGGAGCCGCGCGGACAGCTCCTGCAGGCTGGTCTTCGGATCGATCGCCGCGTCGATGCGGGCAGGGTCCGCGAGCATCGGCTCCACGATGCGGTGCACCAGGGCGGTGGCGGCATCCGGACCCGCCGACAGGTACGTCGCCCCGATGAGCGCCTCGGTCGTGTCCGCGAGGATCGAGTCCTTGTCACGGCCGCCGGTCAGCTCCTCGCCACGACCGAGCTTCAGGTGCGCTCCGATGCCGAGCCGTCGCGCGGCCTCCGCGAGCGCCACAGTCGACACGACGCTGGCGCGGCGCTTCGCGAGGGTGCCTTCGTCGTACTCCGGATGCCGCGTGTACAGCAGCACCGTGGTGGCCTGCCCGAGCACGGAGTCGCCGAGGAACTCGAGTCGTTCGTTGTGCGGCAGCCCGCCGTGTTCGTACGCGTAGGAGCGATGCGTCAGCGCAAGTGCGAGAAGCCCGAGGTCGATCTCGACCCCGAGCTTCTCGGAAAGACTGCGCTCTGATTCGTCAGTCACGACTGCGATCAGATGTCGGCGACCTTGCGGCCCTTGTACTCCAGGAACAGCTCGGTGCCCTGCGAGTCGGTGACGACCTTCGCCTGGTGCGGACGGCTGTAGACGGTCTTGCCGTTCTCGACGGTCTTGACCAGCGTGGGGACCTCAGCCTTCCACTGCGCGCGACGCGAGCGGGTGTTGGAACGGGAGACCTTCCGCTTCGGGGGGTTACCTGCCATGGCCTTCTCTACTTTCGTGTGCGAAGCCGGCGCACGGGCCGGCTGCTGATGTTCTCTGCTCGGGGTGAGGCGCTATCGTGTCGGCTCGTCCTCAGGACCGGCAGCCGGCTCGGCCTGGAAATCCGCAAGCGCTGCCCAGCGTGGATCGAGGGGCTCCTGCGGTTCCGGGACGGCTCGCTCGTCCAGACGCTCGCCCGTGATCGGGTCCAATCCCGGGCAGTCAGGTCGGCAAACCGGCTGAAACGGAAGCGACAGGACAATGGCGTCCCGGACAAGAGTTTCAAGATCCACGTGGTCGTCTTGAACCTCGAAGTCATTCGCTTCCTCTCCAGGATACGCGAAAAGCTCCTGGAACTCGACTTCGGCACGCTCGGAGATCGGCGTGAGACAGCGGCCGCACTCCCCCTCGTACGTGGCGGACGCGGTTCCGGTGGCGAGGATGCCCTCGTGCACCGACTCGAGGCGCACCTCGATCGAGACCGGCGACTGCGCCGGCACCGAGACGAGGGCCTCCCCCCAGCGGTCTGCGAGGTCGACGTCGAACGCGAGTTCACGCATCTCTCCGGGTCGGCCGATGAGGTCTCGAATGTGCACCGCGAACGGGCCTGGACGGGTGGATCTCACCCGTCGAGTCTAGCCGGGGCGAACCTAGGCGGGCACGGTCCCGACGGTGCGATCGGTCGTGGCGTCGAGGAAGCGCGCGACCGCGGGCGGCACGTACGGCGACACGTCGCCGCCGAGGGACGCAACCTGGCGCACCAGTGAGCTCGAGACCAGCGCGTGCGCGGGATCCGGCAGCAGGAACACCGTCTCGATGCCGGCGAGGTGCCGGTTCACGATCGCCATCGGCGTCTCGTAGGCGACGTCGACCTGGGACCGGATGCCCTTGACGAGGACGCCCGCGCCCACATCGCTCGCGTAGTCGACGAGCAGGCCCATGCTCCAGGAGGCGACCACGACCTCGCCGCGCACATCGCCCTCGGCGATGGACTGCTCGAGCAGAGACAGGCGCTGCGCGATCGGCAGCATGGCCTCCTTGCCCGGGTTGTGCACGACGACGACATGGGTGGTGTCGTACAGCGCCGCGGCGCGCCGGATCACGTCGAGGTGACCGAGGGTCGGCGGGTCGAAGGAGCCGGGAACGACGGCGATCCGGTTGCTCACCCGACCAGACTAGTCGGCGCGGACCCTAGTTCTTCGCGAGCGCCGCGCGCTCGGAGGCATCCAGCCGCCGCTCGATCGCGGCGCCGAGAGCGGGATGCCGGATCAGTGCCGGATCATCGGCGAGGATCCGCTCCGCCTCCTGGCGCGCCTCGGACAGGATGTCCGCGTCCTTGATGACCCGCAGCAGCCGGAGGGACGAGCGGGCCCCCGACTGCGCCTCGCCGAGCACGTCGCCCTCGCCGCGCAGCTGCAGGTCCACCTCGGCGAGCTCGAAGCCGTCGGTGGTCGCGGCGACCGCTTCGACCCGTTCGCGCGCCGGCGTCCCCGCGGGCGACTCCGTGACGAGCAGGCAGAGCCCGGGCACGTCGCCGCGGCCCACGCGCCCGCGCAGCTGGTGCAGCTGCGAGACGCCGAACCGGTCGGCGTCGAGGATCACCATCGCCGACGCGTTCGGCACGTCGACGCCGACCTCGACGACCGTGGTCGCGACGAGCACGTCGATCTCACCCTCCGCGAACGCCCGCATCACGGCGTCCTTCTCATCGGCGCCCATCTTGCCGTGCAGCATCTCGACGCGCAGCTCGGCGAACTTCGGATGCGTCGCGAGCAGTTCGACGACCTGCA
>NZ_DATEJS010000159.1:0-3054 GCF_035277845.1 Microbacterium sp. | reverse complement strand
ACCAGACCGGTATTGGCGTCGTCCGCACCATCCTGCGGAACCACGCGGACCTGGCTGAACTCATAGCCGAGCTGCACGAACTCGTCGACCCACGATCCCAGCGTGCGCATGCTTCGGAACGACATCGACTCCCCTTCGATCGGCCGGATACCCCATTATCCGCCACACCCGTCGCAGATGCTGTGGAGGGCCGGGTTCAGTCCTCGCCCTCGACGATGCTCTTCAGCACGGTGGTCGCGCCCATGCCGTTCGGCCAGCCCGCGTAGAACGCCAGGTGCAGCAGGGCCTCCTCGAGTTCCTCGTCGGTCGCGCCGTTGTGCCGCGCGAAGGCGAGGTGGAATCTCAACTGGTCCAGCTTGCCCATCGCGGTCAGGGCGGCGACGGTGACCAGCGAACGGTCGCGCTTGGACAGCCCTTCCCGCTCCCACACCTCGTCGAAGAGGACACGGTCGGTGTAATGCACCATTCCCGGTGCGAAGTCGCCGAAGGCGTTCTTGCCGCCGCTCCAGCCCGTGTTCTGTGTGGCGCTCATGATCGGTCTCCTTCGGTCGTGGTCTGCAGATCCATCGCATCGGAGCGGACGGCGTGGAGGGAGTCTCGGGCGAAGGGTGTACCGGTGGGGACTCCCTCCCGGGCATGGGCCGATCTAGCGTTGACGGCATGGATGCCAGGACTGAAGCGCGGGAGTTCCTCATGTCCCGCCGCGCGAACGTCACCCCGGAGGCTGCCGGGCTGACCGTCACCGGCCACCGGCGGGTGGTAGGGCTGCGGCGCAGCGAGGTCGCGATGCTCGCGGACGTGAGTCCGGAGTACTACGCCAAGATCGAGCGCGGCAACCTGGTCGGGGTGTCGGACGCGGTCCTGGAGGCCGTCGCCCGTGCCTTGCGACTCGACGACGCCGAGCGCGAGCACCTGTTCGATCTCGCCCGCGCAGCGAACGGCGCCGCCCGGCCGGTGCGCCGTCGCAAGCCGAAGACGTGGGTGGCGCGGGAGGGCCTCGTGCGCGCTCTGGAGGTCATCACGGACGGTCCGGCGTTCGTGCGCAACGGCCGCATGGACATCCTCGCGACCAACGCCCTGGGCCGTGCCTTCTACGACGAGGTCTTCGACGGACCCGGGCAGGGCAACCTCGCCAGATACTGCTTCCTCGACGAACGCGCGAAGACGTTCTACCCGGACTGGGAGAAGGCCGCCGACATCACCGTGGCGATCCTGCGCACCGAGGCCGGCCACGACCCCCGCGACAAGCAGCTGCACGACCTCGTCGGGGAGCTCTGCACCTGCTCCGACGCGTTCCGCACCCGCTGGGGCGCACACGACGTGCGCCGACACGGATCCGGCACGAAGCAGTTCCACCACCATGACGTCGGCGACCTCACCCTCACCTACGAGGGGCTGGAGCTGACCGCCGAACCCGGCCTGTCGTTCCTCATCTACACCGCCGAGGCCGGGTCGGCCAGCCAGGAGCGGCTGAACCTGCTCGCCAGCCTCACCGCCCCCACCGCCGACGCGCCGCGGCATCCCGTGCACGGCGAGACCACCACGACGAAGGAGTGATCATGCACACCAGGACTCTCGGCCACGGCCTTCAGGTCTCCGCGATCGGGCTCGGAGCGATGGGGATGTCCCAGAGCTACGGCCCCAACCCCGGCGACCGCGACGAGATGATCGCGGTGCTGCGCTCGGCGGTCGACGAGGGCGTCACCTTCTTCGACACCGCCGAGGTCTACGGCCCCTACGTCAACGAGGAGCTCGTCGGCGAGGCCCTCGAGCCGATCCGCGAGCAGGTGGTCATCGCGACCAAGTTCGGCTGGGACATCCAGAACGGGCAGAGCGTCGGCCTGGACAGTCGTCCCGAGCAGATCCGCCGCGTCGCCGACGCGTCCCTGCGGCGACTGCGCACCGACGTGATCGACCTCTTCTACCAGCATCGCGTCGATCCCGCCGTGCCGATCGAAGACGTCGCAGGCACCGTCGCCGAGCTCGTCGCCGAGGGCAAGGTGAAGCACTTCGGCCTCTCCGAAGCATCCGCCGCCACGATCCGCGCCGCCCACGCCGTCCACCCGGTCACCGCCGTGCAGAGCGAGTACTCGCTGTGGACCCGCGACCCCGAGGCGGAGGTGCTGCCGACGCTCGCGGAGCTCGGCATCGGATTCGTGCCGTTCAGCCCGCTCGGGAAAGGGTTCCTCACCGGCACCGTCGACACGACCACGACCTTCGCCGCGGGCGACATCCGCAGCCGCGTTCCGCGGTTCGAGGCGGAGAACCTCGCCGCGAACCAGGCCCTCGTCGACCACGTGAGGAGCCTCGCCGACGGGAAGGACGCGACGCCCGGCCAGATCGCCCTGGCCTGGCTGCTCGCCCAGCAGCCGTGGATCGTCCCGATCCCCGGCACCCGCCGCAGGTCCCGCATCCGTGAGAACGTCGCAGCGACCCAGGTCGCGCTGTCCGCTGACGAACGCGCCGACCTCGACGCGCTCGTGCGGCGCATCGGCGTTCAAGGCAGCCGCTACAACGCCGAGCACCTCGCCTACGTCAACCGCTGAGAGAGCTCGGGCTGGTTTCAGGCCGAGGGCGCCGAACCGATCAGCATGCAGCCCGGAACCGTGATCCGGGTCCCTGCCGGTACCAAGCACTGGCACGGCGCGAAGGCCGACTCCTGGTTCAGCCATGTCGCGTTCATCACACCCGGCGGAAGCGTCGGCAACGAGTGGCTCGAACCGGTCACCGACGAGGAATACGGCCAGCTGCCGCCGATGGCGTGACGCCGTTCAGAGGCCGAAGGCCTCCCGCAGACCGGTCTTGCGGATCTTGCCCGAAGCCGTGCGCGGCAGATCGTCGATGAAGACGACTCGGCGCGGGATCTTGTACCGCGCCAGGCGCCCGTCCAGATGTCCCCGGACGGCGCCCTCGGTCAGGGAGGCATCCCCGGTGAGCACGACGAGAGCGGCGGGCACTTCACCCCATCGATCGTCCGGAACGCCGATCACGGCGACCGACGCGACCTCCGGCAGCTCCATGATCATCTGCTCGACTTCGGCGGGGTAGATGTTC
>NZ_DATEJS010000158.1:0-2199 GCF_035277845.1 Microbacterium sp. | reverse complement strand
CCCGCCGACATGGAGCGCCTCGGCCGGCGCATGGGCGGGATGCTGCGGGCCGGCGACGTGGTCGTGCTCACCGGCCCCCTCGGCGCCGGCAAAACGACGCTGACACGCGGCATCGGTGCGGGGCTCGGCGTGCGCGGCCCGGTGCAGAGCCCGACGTTCGTGCTCGCCCGCACCCATCCCTCGCTCGTCGGCGGCGTGCCGCTCGTGCACATGGACGCCTACCGGCTCGGCTCCGCCGCGGAGCTCGACGACCTCGACGTCGACGTGGACGGGTCGGTCGTGGTCGTGGAGTGGGGCCGGGGCCTCGCCGACGACCTGGCCGAAGTGTGGTGGGACGTCGAGATCGAGCGGCCGGTCGGCGGATTCGGCGCCGACACGGCGTGCGGCCCGGTCGACGAGGAGCTGGATGCCGACGCCCCCCGCGTCGTCACCGTCACCCGCGTCACCCGCTGATCCGAACCCACCGATACGAACCGACCGATCCGAGCCAAGGAGCGCCTCCATGACCCTGACCCCAGCCGCCGTCGCGGCCGTCGACACCGCGATCGAGGCGCAGAACGACGCCGGCGTGGAGCGGTTCATCGACCTGCACCGGCATCCGGAGCTCGGGTTCATGGAGGAGCGCACCGCCGCGATCGTCGCCGACCGGCTGCGCGAGCTGGGATACGCCGTCACCACCGGGCTCGGTGGCACGGGAGTCGCCGGCGTGCTGCGCAACGGCGACGGCCCGACCGTCATGTACCGCGCCGACATGGATGCGAACGCGGTCGCCGAGGCGTCCGGCCGTCCGTACGCCAGCACCGTGCGCGTCACCCGCCCGGACGGCACCGAGAGCCCGGTCGCGCACCAGTGCGGCCACGACGCACATGTGACGTGGATGCTGGCGATGGCGCAGTTCCTCGCCGAGCACCCCGACCTGTGGGCGGGCACCGCGGTGCTCGTCGGCCAGCCCGCCGAGGAGCTGATCGCGGGAGCGAAGGCCGTGGTCGCGGGCGGCCTCTACGACGCCGTGCCGGTGCCGGATCAGCTGATCGGCTTCCACACCGCGGCGATCCCGGTGGGTACGGTGCTCGTGAGCGGCGGCACCCTGATGGCCGGCACCGACCAGCTCGACGTGCGGATCCTCGGCCACGGCGGGCACGGGTCCGCGCCGCACCAGACGCAGGACCCCATCGCGATGGCCGGTCAGGCGATCGTGCAGTACCAGTCGATCGTGTCGCGCATGATCGACCCGTCCGCAACCGCCGTGCTCACCGTCGGCGCCGTGCAGGCGGGCGCCGACAACAACGTGATCCCGGACGACGCGCTGCTGAAGCTCAACCTGCGGTGGTTCGACCCGGCCGTGCGGGAGCGGATGCTGCGCGGCATCCGCGACACCACCGACGGCATCGCCCGGACCTTCGGCGTCGCCGGAGACCGGATGCCGCAGTACACCATGAAGGGCGGGTCGACGCCGCTCGTCAACGACCCGGCCCTGGCCACGCGGCTCGCCGACGCCCTCAGCGGCGTGCTCGGCGAGGACTCGATCGTGCGCAGCGTGCGGCCGTTCACCGGCTCCGAGGACGTGCACCTTCTCACGGGGCCGCACCACGACATCGAGTTCACGTACATGATGATCGGCGTCGCCGACCCGGACGTGTGCGCCGCCGCGGCCGCCGAGGGCCGCGAGTTCCCGTACGCCCCGCACAGCCCCGAGTTCTACGTCGACCTCGCGGCCATCCCGGTCGGCGCGCGCATCGCCTGCTACGCGATGCTGGAGCTGCTCGGCGTCTGAGCGGAGCCGGTCCCCGGCTACCCTGGAACCCATGATCCTCGGCATCGACACCTCGATCGGCACGGCCGTGGGGCTGGTCGAACCCGACGGACTCGTCGTCGCGGAGGCGTCCAGCGCCGACCCGCGCGGGCACGCCGAGGTCGTCGGCACCCTGCTCGCCGAGGTCTCGCGGCCCGGCATCACGCACGTCGCCGCGGGCATGGGGCCGGGACCGTTCACCGGCCTGCGCGTGGGGATCGCCGCGGCCCGCGCCTTCGCGCTGGGCGGCGACGGCGGCCGGGGCATCCCGGTGGTCCCGGTCGTCAGCCACGACGCGGCCGCCTTCGCCCAGCTCGTGTCGGATGCCGCCGCCGGCATCCCCACGCCGCGCTTCGCCGTCGTCACCGACGCGCGCCGGCGCGAGTACGCCTACACCGTGTACGACG
>NZ_DATEJS010000157.1:0-2869 GCF_035277845.1 Microbacterium sp. | reverse complement strand
CGGGGCGAACCAGGTCACCATCAAGCTCGCCAAGCCCGACTACCTGTTCAACGACGAACTGGCCACCTACGCGGGCGTCGTCGTCGAGAAGAAGTTCTCACAGGAGCACGGCGCCGCCGTCGGCACCCCGGGCGTGGGGGTCATGTGCACGGGTCCGTACACGTCCCCGCCTCCACGCGAGCCGAGCAGATCAGCCTCGTCGTCCCGCAGCAGGCGGAGACCCAGCAGCTGGGCCTCGCCGTGAAGGCCGCCGCGGACAAGATCGGGCTGAACTTCAAGCTCGACGTCGTGCCGGCCACGGGGTACTCGAACTACCTGTACGACCCGAAGACCCGCGGCAACACCGACCTGCTCTACACGCAGTTCTGGGCGAACATCCCGAACCCGCTGGACTGGCTCGGCATCACGGCGGTCAGCAACGGCTCGTTCAACCAGGGCGGCTACAGTGGCATCGACAAGACCTACGCCCAGGCCGTGTCGACCAAGGACCCCGCTGCACGAGCCGCGCTCGTCGCCCAGATGGAGAAGCAGCTGCACGACGAGATGAACCCCATGATCGGCGGCGTCGAGCTCGTCAACGACGTGTGGATGAACAAGCGCATCTCGGGTGCCCCGGCCACCTTCGACTACGTCTACTACCCGTGGGCGGCGTACCTCGGCGGGACGGGCAAGTAATGTCCGGCCGCGCCGGTCGCCCGGGACCCAAGCCGCGCCTGAGCCCCGAGCTCATCGTGGAGGCGGCGTTCCGCGTGACCGAGCGCGGCGGGGCGGCGGCCCTCAGCTTCACGGCGCTCGGCCGTGAGCTGGGGGCCCACCCCACGGCCGTGTACCGGCACTTCCGCGACCGCGACGACCTCATGCGGTCGCTCGTGGACGCGCTGCAGGGGGAGGTGCTCGCAGAGCTGCCGGAGAATCCCCCCGAGGACTGGGCCGAGGAGCTGCGCGCCCGCGACATGGTGACGCACGAGGTGTTCATGCGGCATCCCCAGATCGCGCAGGAGGCGAGCGTGCGCACCGCTCGGCTGCCCAACGAGTACCGCATCATCGACCAGGTCATCGGGATCTTCCGGCGCGCCGGGTTCGACGACGAGGACACCGCCCGCTACTACCGCGTCTTCAGCGACTTCGTCCTGGCGTATTCGGCTCAGGATGCCGCCCTGCTGGCGCTGAGCCCGGAGACCATGGCCGGCGACCTCGGAGCCTGGCAGCACGAGTACCAGACGCTCGATCCGGACGAGTACCCCAACATCACGGCGGTCGCCCGGCACCTGCCGGCCCTGGACGATCCGGCGAACTTCGCCCTCGCCGTCGACCTCATGCTCGAGGGCCTGCGCAGCCGCCACGCCGCCACGATGGCTGCCCGGGCGGAATCGGAGGCGGCCGTCGCGCCGGGTACCGTGGAGTCGTGACTCCCGACCTGCGGCTGGTGGCCGTCGACATGGACGGAACGCTGCTGGATGCGCACGGCGCCGTGCCGGAGCGTCTCTGGCCGCTGCTGGATGAGATGCGCGCGCGCGGCATCGTGTTCGTGCCCGCGAGCGGCCGGCAGTACGCGACACTGCGGCAGCTGTTCGCCCGCGCCGCCGACGGCATGCCGTTCATCGCCGAGAACGGCACGTACGTGGTGCGCGACGACGTCGAGATCAGCTCCACCCCGCTCGACGCCGACGTGGTGCACACGGTCGTCGCGGCACTGCGCGAGACGACGGCGGACTACGGCGTGGTCGTCACCGGGCGCGACTGCGCGTGGGTGACGCGCACGGATGCCGCCTTCCTCGCCGAAGTCGCGAAGTACTACGTCGAGCGCGAGGTCGTCGACGATCTCGCCGCGGTCGCCGATCGGGCCATCAAGATCGCGGTGTTCTGCTTCGGCGACGCCGAGACCGAGATCGCGCCGGCGCTGGCATCCGTGGGCGAAACGCACCAGGTGGTCGTGTCGGGTGCGAACTGGGTGGACGTGATGGACGCCCGTGCCGACAAGGGCGAGGCGCTGCGCGCGCTGCAGCGGGCGTTCGGCATCCTCCCCGCTCAGACGGCCGCGTTCGGCGACTACCTCAACGACGTGCAGATGCTGCAGGCGGCGGACTGGTCGTACGCGATGGACAATGCGCACCCCGACGTGAAGGCCGTCGCCCGCCGCATCGCGCCGCACCACCACGACGAGGGCGTCGTCGAGGTGCTCGGCGAGCTGCTCGGCGTCGGTCTCTGATCGTTCATCTTCGGCTGCAAGGGTGAGAGCATGACCGGGTTCCTGCCGCTGACCAACACCCCGATCCCCAACGCGTGGGGCCGGATCGACGGGGTCTCCGCCGCACTGGGCTGGCAGCCGTCGGGCGGCCCGGAGGCGGAGCTGTGGCTCGGTGCCCACCCGCTCTCGCCGGCGCGGTTCACCGGGACGGCGCCGTGGGTGGATCTGCAGGAGTGGGAGCGGGATGCCGCCGTCTCGCTGCCGTACCTGCTCAAGGTGCTCTCGGCCGCGTCGTCGTTGTCGCTGCAGGCGCACCCCACGACCCGGCAGGCCGAGCTCGGCTTCGCGCGCGAGGAGGCGGCCGGCATCCCGCTGACCGCCCGGGAGCGCAACTACAAGGACCCGCACGCGAAGCCCGAGCTGATCGTCGCCACCGAGGACGGCTTCGAGGCGCTGTGCGGGTTCCGCGACCCGGCGGAGACGGCGGCGGCGCTCGGCGGGTTCGGCGACCTGCCCGGCATGGACCGGCTGATCGGCCTGCTGGACACCGGCATCGAGCCCGCGTTCACCTGGCTGCTGTCCGGCGACCCCGCCGTCGCGACGCTCGTCGCCGCGGTGGCATCCCGCGCTCCCGGCTTGGCGGCGGACGATCCCGCAGCCGGGCTCGTCACGCGCCTCGCC
>NZ_DATEJS010000156.1:0-4361 GCF_035277845.1 Microbacterium sp. | reverse complement strand
GTTCATCCCGCCGCCCGACCCCGAGCCGGCTCCGTTCTGAGCAGCCGGCTCGGGCTCGAGCCGCGGCATCCGCCCGTCCGCGACCGCCGACCCGGTCCGCGACCGCCGACTGATGTACGTCGAGGTGACGTCGCCCTTCCGGGCCGTGTCCGCGCCCCGATGCACGGTCTGCGTCCAGGTCTACACCCGCGACTCAGACGTCGACGACGAGCGCGCCGTCGACCGCGACGACGCGGCCGCGCGAGACCACGACCCGGCGCGGCGGCACGGATGCCACCGCCTCCGCCGCGTTCCGGGCATCCACGAGCACGAGGTCCGCGACGCAGCCGACGTCCAGGCCGTAGTGCTGCACCCCGAGCACCTGCGCCCCGCCCGACGTCGCGGCCCGCAGGGCGAGCTCGAGTCCCCGATCGGTGCGCACCGAGTTCCGGTACGCCACGTGCATGGCGCGCTGCAGCATGTCGCCGTTGCCGAACGGCCCCCACAGGTCCCGGATGCCGTCGCTCCCGCAGGCGAGCGTCACGCCGGCGGCATCCAGCGCGAGCAGGGGCGGCATCGGCACGTCGTAGACGGCGGCGGTCGCGAGCGCCACGCCGGCCTCGGCGAGCCGCTCGATGAGGCGCTGCTGCGTCGGCGGATGCGCGATCCCGAACGCATGGCTGATGACCACGCGTCCGGCCATGTCGTACGCGATCGTTCGCACGGCGATCTCCTCGAACTCCCACGCCCCCAGCGACCCGTCCTCGTGCAGGTGGATGTCGATGCCGCAGCCGGTGCGCGCGGCCAGGTCGAACAGGGCGTCCAGCTGAACGGTCGGCGCCCGGTCCACGATGGCGGGATCGATGCCGCCGATCGTCGGCACGCCGAGCGCGACGGCCCGCTCGAGCAGTTCGAGCGTGCCCGGGTTCGAGATCAGCCCGCCCTGCGGGAAGGCGACCTGCTCGATCGTGACGAGGTCGCGGTAGCGCTCCGCCACCCGGGCGACCGTCTCGATGCCGCGCAGCCCCACGCCCGGATCGACGTCGGTGTGCGTGCGGATGCGGGTCGTCCCGTTCGCGATCATGCGCTCGACCAGCGCGGAGACGTACTGCTCGCTGGGCAGCCCGAACCTCTCCCGCTCGCGTCGCTCGTGCGCGATGCGCTCGGCGACGGTGCCGACGCCCGGGTTCGGCACCCACGGTCCCGAGTACAGCGTCTTGTCGACGTGCGCATGCGCGTCGACGAGCCCGGGCAGTGCGAGGGCGCCGTGCCCGTCGACCCGCTCGACGTCCGCCGCGGCATCCGGCACGGTCCCGGCCGGTTCGATCGCGACGATGAGCCCGTCGTCGCACACCACGCTCACGCGCCGGTCGGGCGCGTGAGCGAGGCGGACGTCATCGACGACGAGCGTCATGCCGCGGCCTCGACGGCCGCCGTGCGGGCGTCGACGGCAGGGGCGGTCCCGGGCCAGAGCAGCGATCCGCCTCCGGCGATCACGACGTTCAGCACCAGCGCGACGAGACCCACGTTCATGCCGAGCACGACGGGGTTCACCGTGATCACGGCCCACGTGACGAGCCCGACGCCCACCAGCATCCCGATCAGCATCGGCACCCGGTTCAGGCGCTTCCAGAAGAGGCCCAGGATGATCGCGGGCAGGAATTGCGAGACCCCCTGCTGACCGACCTGCAGCAGGTTGACCAGCAGCGTCGGAGCCGTCAGCGCCAGGGCCAGCGACACCGCCATCACCGCGAACACCATGATCTTCGACAGCGACAGCACCGAGCGCTCACTCGCCTCCGGCCGGAACGCGTTCTGGTACACATTCTTCGACAGCTGCGTCGCCGACATCAGCACGAGCAGGCTCACCGGCACGATCGCCGACAGCGCGCCGGCCGCACCCACGACGCCGGCGACCCATCCCGGCAGCGCCTTGACCGACAGATCGAGCAGGGCCGCGTTCGTGTCGCTGCCGGTGAGGCCCGGCGTCACGAGCAGCGCGGTCATCCCGACCAGCACGGGGAGGGCCAGCAGGATGCCGTAGAACGGCAGGAAGACCATGTTGCGTCGCACGGTCTCCGCCGACTTGGCGGAGAAGATGGCGGCTGTCGCGTGCGGGAACATGAAGAACGCGAGGCTCGAGACGAGCAGCGTCGACATCATCCACAGCGGCGTGTGCTGCATGGAGTGACCGGCCAGCGAGAACAGGTCGGGGTACTTGCCGAGGACGGTGTCGACGACCTTCGTGTACGACCCGAAGAAGTGCAGCGGCAGGTAGATCCCGACGATGCCGATGCCGATGATCATCAGGATGTCCTTCAGGATCGACACCATGGCGGTCGCGTTCATGCCCGCCAGCGACACGAACAGCGCGACGACGGCGAAGGCGATCAGCATGCTGATGTCCCGCGGCAGGGCGCCACCGGAGGTGACCTGCACGATCTGCCCGAAGCCGAGCAGTTGCACCTCGATGTACGGGATCATGAACGCCACGCCGACGATGCCGAACAGTGCTCCGAACCAGCGGCTGCCGAACCGGTGGGCGAAGTAGTCGGCCTGCGTGACCAGGTTGTGGTCCTTCGCGTAGCTCCACAGCCGCGGCAGGTACAGGTACCCGAAGGCGTACGCCAGCGTCCCGTACCCCAGCGTCCACAGCGCGGCGTCGCCGAGGCTGTACACGCCGCCGGACGCCCCGAGGAAGGTCGCCGTCGAGTAGGTCTCGCCCGCGGCGAGCAGCCAGAAGAGGAGCACGCCGTACGAGCGGCCGCCGACCGTCCAGCTGGCGAGGTCTCCGCGCTTGGTGCGCCGGCGACCGTAGAGCCCGAGGGCGACGGCGGCGAGGATCACGACGAGGATGACGGCGGATGCGGCGTTCATCGCTCCACCTCCTGGGAGGCGGCCTCGTGCCGACGTCGCAGCGTGTCGGCCGTGAGCAGGAAGAAGGGGGTGATGAGCGTCCAGAGCGCGAACCAGAACGCGAGTTCCGGCAGGATCCAGATGCGGCCGGGTCCGGTGAAGAACGGGACCCCGCCGATGACGATGACCACCGGGATGAGCGGCAGGATCCACTGCAGATGCTTTCTCATGGCGACCTCCATTGGGCGCATTTGGTATCCCATACGTTAGATCTCCGTCGGGAAACTGTAAATACCCCACGCCGAAAAGCGTTGTTGTATGCCAAGCGGCATGAGCGCCGCGGTCGCGTGCAGCCTGATGCGGCGCGGAGCCGCTACGCGCGCCAGGGGCCGAGGAGGTGTTCGAACAGGGCGGCCTGACGCTCCGGGGATGCCACGGGCGAGCCCTGCACCTCGCGCAGCTGCAGCACCTCGAACACCGACAGCACGGCGTCGGTGAGTTCGGCGATCGGGGTCGCCGGGGTCAGGATGCCGTCCTCGACGGCTTCGGCCAGGTGCTGGCGCACTTGGCGCCCCCAGTCCTGCTCGACCGAGCGGGTGTAGTCGCGGAACTCCTCGTGCGCGGGCAGCAGCCCCCAGAAGCTGACCACCACGACCGATTCCTGCCGGGTCGCCTCGTCGTGCGGGACGATCTGCTCGGTCATCGCGGTGAGCGCGTCGAGTCCCCGCTTCCCGGCGGTCGCGGTGGCGATGCGGATGCCGGTCTGCTCGTAGACGCGCTCGAACGCGGCGCGCACCACCTCGTCGACGCCCGCGAACGCATGCCACAGGGCGCCGGCCGCGATCCCCGCCTCCACGGCGAGCGCCCGGCTGGTCGCCGCGGCGACCCCGGACCGCGCCACCAGCCGCAGGTAGGCGTCGACGATCTGCGCACGGCGGGCATCGGGGTCGATCCGCTTGGGCATGGTCCGATTCTGGCATCCCACCCGTCGGCGTCCGCCCGTTCCGTTCAAGGGTCACCATCTGCTGCCTCGACCCACCATTCGTGACCCCCGAACAAACATGGGTGCACCACCATTCGTGACCCTTGAGCAACACCAGACACCACGGAGCTCCGGAGCGCGCTCCCCGCCCCGTCCCTTCAAGGGTCACGATCTGTTGCTTCAAGCCACCATTCGTGACTCTTGAGCAACACCAGACACCACGGGGCACTCCGGAGCGCGCTCCCCGCCGGTTCAAGGGTCACGATCTGCTGCTTCGAGCCACTATTCGTGACCCTTGAACAAGAGCTGCCGGCGGGCGGGAGCCGGGAGCCAGGAGCCGGCGGGCGGGAGCCGGGAGCCAGGGGCCGGCGGGCGGGATCTGGACAGCGTCCGGTCCTGGCGCTATTCTTGAGCAATCGCTCAAAGAACCGAGCCCCAGGAGACCGCGATGACGCACGACCACACCGCGCACCAGCACACCGAGCACCAGCACACCGAGCACCGCCACGGCACCGCGACCGCCGTCGCGCCCGACGCCGCGCCG
>NZ_DATEJS010000155.1:0-3884 GCF_035277845.1 Microbacterium sp. | reverse complement strand
GGAGCCGGCAGCCGCGACGACGCGCTGCGCGACCGCGTCCGCGCAGGCGCTCGCCGCCGGACCGTCGGGCACGTGCACCCAGCGGTCCGCGAATGCCCGGGACGACTCGGCGGTGGCCTCGTCGCCGGCGATCGCGGCGATGAGGCCGTCGATGTCGCGCACGATGGGCCCCGGCAGGTCGTGCCGGTAGTCGAGGTAGAAATCGCGCGAGGCGATGTAGTCGTCGAGGTCCGGTGCGAGGAAGTACGTGGGGATGCCGAGCGTGGCGGCCTCGTACAGCGCCGAGGAGTAGTCGGTGATGAAGAGGTCGGCGACCTGGAGCAGGTCCTGGGTGGAGAATCCGACGGCGGTGTCGACGTCCGGGCCGAAGTCGCGCGGCATCAGCGGGTGCAGCTTGACGACCAGGTGGATGCCGGCCTCGCGCAGCGCGGCCGCCAGCGTGACGGGATCGACCGCGACCGTGCCGTCCATGCGGAACGTCGGTGCGTACACGGCGATGCGGGCATCCCGCAGGTGCGGGTGCACGTCGTAGATCCCGGTGCGCGTGGCTTCGGCCTGCGCCGGGTCGAGCAGGCGGTCGACGCGGGGGAGCGGCAGGATCGCGATGTGGTCCTCGGGCACGCCGAACGCCTCCGCGTAGGGTGCCCGGCACGCCTCACCGCTGGCGAGCACGACGTCGTACCCCTGGTGCATGCGCAGGGCCGCGGCGAGGCGGGCATCCCGGCCCTCGGGGTGGTCTAGGATGCTGAGCCCGAACTTCTTGAACGCGCCGAGCGCGTGCCAGATCTGGACGACGGTGAGCCCGCGCCCGTGCCGCAGCAGGCTCGCCACCATGGCGTACGTGTCGATGACGAGCACCCGCGCCGTGGCCACGTGGTACAGCTGCTCGAGCATGTGCACCGCGTAGCCGAGCTTCGCGACGAACCCGGGGGGCACCATGCGCACGAGGGTCACGACCTTCACGGTCGGGTCGGCGCGGTGCACGGCCGCCTCGAGGTCGAGGAAGTCGATGGGCACGTTCTCGTGCTCGCGGCTGATCATCACGACCTTGCGGCGGCGCGGAAGCACGCGCAACGGCAGGTAGGCGAGGTTCAGCGCGATGCGCGCCGCGTGCGCGACGACCAGGCGCAGGCCCATCAGCCGGCTCGCCTGCGTCGGGGCGATGGTGCCGCCGCCGGGCGCCGCCGCCTGCGGGCGGGCGGTCTCGCGCGGGGTGAGGATGAGCTCGCGGGTGATGCGCTCGCTGGAGTGTCCGTCGCACGCGCCGAGGAAGCGCTCGCGGAACGCGGCCTGGCCACCGTCGTACCGAGCGGAGCGGATCGCGTCGGGAAGCTCCGCCGGATCCTTCACCAGCGGCCCGGTGACGTAGTCCTCGAACGGGTAGTAGAAGTCGCGGTCGGCGGTGTACTGCTCGAGGTCCGGGCAGAAGAACACGATCGGGCGCTTCAGCAGCGCGTACTCGAAGATGGTCGACGAGTAGTCCGCGACGAGCACGTCGGCGGCCATGAGCAGCTGGGTGATCTCGCGGTCGGTCGTGACGTCGATGATGCTCGAGACATCCGGCCGGGCGATCGCGAGTGGCTTCACGAACGGATGCATCTTGACCATGACGACCCAGTCGTCGCCGAGCTCCGCGGTGAGGGCGTCCCAGTCGATGCAGTCGTAGTCGAACACCGCGGTGAGGTGGCCGGGCCCGCGGAAGGTGGGGGCGTACAGCACGATTCGCGTGGAGTCGGCGATGCCGTAGCGCGCCCGCACGTCGCGGTTCGCCTGCGCCACGAAGTCGTCGTCGAAGAACACGTCGGTGCGGGGCACGCCGAGGGGCTTCACCCTCGCGACGTCGATGCCGAACGCCTCGGCGTAGTTCGCCCGGACCGAGCTGCTGCTCACCGTCACGTCGGTGTAGTTCTTGTGCGCGAGCGACCCCGCCGCCGGGCCGCCGGGCAGGCCGTCGCGGCTCCAGCCGACCCGCTTGAACGCGCCCGCGGCGTGCCACACCTGCAGGAGGCGGGATTCCGGGCGGATCTTGAACGAGTAGATGAGCGGGTAGTAGTCGTCGACCACGATGGTCTGCGCGGTCGCGGCCATCCACGGCAGCCGGAAGATGTCCCGCAGCGGGCGACGGTGGGCCATGCTCGGCTTGAACAGCCCGACGACCTCGGCATTCGGGTCCTGCCGGACGATCTCGCGCCGCAGGAACTCGATGTTGCCGCTGTAGTCGGCGCGCGAGTCCGACAGGAACACGATCCGGCCGGGCTTGACGCGCATGAGACGGGCCAGGATGCCGTAGGTGACCGAGTAGGGCGCGAACCGCCACCGGTGCAGGAAGCTGACGCGGCGAAGGATGCTGCGGAGGCTGGGCATCGGGCGGGCGGCTCTCTCTCGTCGGGCGGCCGGTCGGCGGGAGACGCGCCGCGACCTGACCGCCGAGTCTATTCGACGGGCCTGGAAGGGCCCGGGGAGGCGGTGCGTGATCGGGTGTTTCCCAAGATGCGCCCGCCTACCATGGGGGACCATGGGCAGAGCCACAGCGACGGTGCGGATCAGTGCGGTCGTCCCCCTGTACGACGTCGAGCGCTACGTGCCGGAGCTGCTGCAGAGCTTCTCGGCACAGGAGCCCGGGGACTACGAGATCGAGTACGTCTTCGTCGACGACGGCTCTCCGGATCGCTCCGCCGCACTCGCCCGGGAGTGGCTGGACGACACCGGGGCATCCGGCCGGGTCATCCGCCAGACCAACGCGGGGGTGAGCGCGGCGCGCAACCGCGGTCTTGCCGCGGCGACCGGGGACTGGGTCACGTTCCCCGACTCGGACGACGTGCTCGACGCGAAGTATTTCCGCAACGCGGCGCGGTTCATCCAGCGCCACGGCGACCGGGTGAGCCTCGTCGCGGCCCGTCTGCTGCGCCTGTACGACGCGGATGGCACGGTGCAGGACGTCCACGCGCTGCAATTCCGCTTCGCGGTGGGCAACCGGATCGTCTCGATGCGGCAGTACCCCGACTACTTCCAGATGAACGCGGCATCCTCGTTCTTCCGCCGCCGTCAGCTCGAGGAGCTCGGCGTGCAGTTCCCGCTCGGACTGCACGCCTCCGAGGACGCCACCTTCGTCGCGGACTTCCTGCTGCGCGCCGGCGGGGAGCCGGTGCTCGGTCTCGCCGCCGACACCTACTACATCTACCGGCGACGCGCGACGGCCGACTCGGCCGTGGACCGTGCGCGCCTGGACCCGATCGGCAGCATCGGACGGTTCCACGACGGATACCTGCCGCTTCTGGAGCGCGCGGCCGCCGACGGCGGCGTGCCCGACTGGCTGCAGTCGATGTTCCTGTACGACTGCCAGTGGCTGCTGCCGGCCCACGTCGCCGCCGAGACCGCCGCACCGCCGCTGTCGGACGCCGACGGGGCGCTGGTGCTGCAGGCGCTCGGCGAGTGCGCCACGTACGTGCGCGAGGACGTGCTGTTCGGCTACGACGCATCGGCGCTCTCGCTCGAGGCCCGACTGCTGCTGCAGCTGCTGGCCGGGCGCCCGCTGCCCGACTGGCTGGCCGCGTACCACGACGCCGGCGGCGGGGTCGACCTGCCGATCGCCGCGGGCTCCAGCGTCGTCGTCGTCGACGCCGCGGGCGACCCGCTCGACATCGAGGGAGAGCTCACGGCGCCCGACCACTTCGGCCAGAAAGTGCTGAAGCGGTGGCATGCGACGATCCCGCGCGGTGCGCGGGTGCTGGTCGACGGCGTGCCGCGGCCGGACGTCCCGCGGCGCTGGGAGGATCGCCCGGCCCAGCAGTGGGACCGTCACCGCCGCATCACGGTCGGCGGGTTGCGCGGCGCCATTCCCGCCCGGGCCGACGAGGTCCGCGTCTGGAAGCCGGTTCCCGGTC
>NZ_DATEJS010000154.1:0-6331 GCF_035277845.1 Microbacterium sp. | reverse complement strand
CGAGGCGCGCCACGAGCGGCAGCGAGAACGCGATGGTCTTGCCGCTGCCGGTGCGGCCGCGGCCGAGCACGTCCCGGCCGGCGAGCGAGTCGGGCAGCGTGTCGCGCTGGATGGCGAACGCCTCCGTCTTGCCGGATTCGGCGAGCACGGCGGCGAGGTTCTCGGGCACGCCGAGAGAAAGGAAAGTAGGCACGGTGATGCTTTCGGGCAGGCGCACGGATTCCGGATGGATCGGACCGGCGGGAGATGGCGACGACGCGGATTCGCGTCTGGGTTCGCCGTTCGAGAAGAGGGCACAGCCGACCGGGGGCCAGGGCGTGCAAGCGTATCGACGACGCAGCGGCTTCGGATGCCGCACCGTCATCCTACCGGTTCAGGCTGGGCGGTCCCCGCATCACGCCGCGTCGACGAGCGCCTGGGCGAGCGGATGCCACGGCCGGGAGCCCGGCCCGGCGAGCACCAGGCGCCGCGGGCGGGGCTTCACGAGGGGGCGCATGACGAGGTCTGCCGGGAGCATCCCGCGCCCGAGCGAGGGCACGATCGCCACGCCCATGCCCTCCTCGACCATGCGGAACAGCGTGCTCATCTCGCGCACCCGGTGCGAGTACGTGTACGGGAGGCCTTCGTCGTCGTGCATCCGCTTGACGTGCCCCTCGCAGCCGCCGGTCGACACGATGAGCCCGTCGACCTGCAGCTCGGCGAGCGGGATGCCGTCGAGCCCGGCGAGCGGATGGTCGCCGCGCACGACGGCCGCGAACTCGTCGGTCGCCACGAGCTTGCCGCCGGCCGGCATGGGGGAGGGCTCGACGAGGATCGCGGCATCCACGACGCCCGCCTCCAGCCACTCCGGCAGCTCGTCGTCGTCGCCCTCGTAGATCTGCACCTCGACGTGCGGCAGCTTCGCCGCCCACACCGGCAGCAGCTCCGGCAGCAGCCCCTGGCACACCGTGGCCACGGCCCCGATGCGCACGGTGCCGGTGAGCGTGCCGTCCTGGTGCACCGCGCTCTCCAGCGCGGACACGGAGGCGAGCGCCGCGCGCGCGTGCTCGAGCACTCGGTGGCCGAGGGCGGTGAGCGCGACGCCGCCGTCGCGCTGCACGACCCGCCCCCCGATCGCCTTCTCGAGCCCGGCGACGGCGTGCGAGACGGCCGACTGGCTGAGGCCCAGGCGATCGGCCGCGCCGGTGAACGATCCGGTGTCCACGACGGTGACGAGGGCCCGCAGCTGGGGCAGGGTCAGGGCCATCACAACTCCTCATGTGGTGATGAAGCAGATTCATTTGCTTCATGTGTTCGCGGTTCCGAGACTAGGACCCATGCACCAGGTCGGCAAGTCCCGCGCCACGCTGTGGGCGTTCCTCGCGCTGTCCCTGATCTGGGGCGCGAGCTTCCTGTTCATCAAGGTCGGACTGCAGGGGCTCTCGCCCGCGCAGGTCGTGCTCGGGCGCATCCTCCTCGGCGCCGTCACCCTGGCGGTGATCATGACGGTCACCGGGCGGGCGTGGCCGCGCGAGCCGCGGGTGTGGGGCCACATGGTCGTGGTCGGCACGTTCTTCTGCGCGGTGCCGTTCACGCTGTTCGCCTGGGCGGAGCAGTCCCTGCCGTCGAGCCTCGCGAGCATCTACAACGCGACGACGCCGATCATGACGCTGCTGCTGACGCCGCTGGTGCTGCGCTCGGAGCGGCTCGACCGCTCCCGCACGCTGGGGCTCGTCGTCGGCATCGCCGGCGTCGTTGTGCTGAGCGGGCCGTGGCAGCTTCTCGGTGCAGCCGATCTGCGCACGACGCTGCCCGCCCAGCTCGCGTGCCTCGGCGCCACCGTCAGCTACGGGTTCGCGGGCCTCTACCTGCGCCGGTTCGTCAGCGGCCTGCCGTACGACTCCATCACGCTGTCGGCGGTGCAGCTGGCGATGGCGAGCGTCGTCGTGCTTCTGCTCGCCCCGTTCGATGCACGCGGCCCGGTCGCGCTGAGCGTGCCGGTGGTGCTCGGCATCCTGACGCTCGGCGTCGCCGGCACGGGCATCGCCTACATCTGGTACACCCGCGTGCTGCGCGACTGGGGCGCCGCCCGGGCGTCCACCGTCACGTATCTCGCCCCGGTCGTCGGCGTTCTGCTCGGCGTGCTGGTGCTCGGCGAGAGCATCCACTGGTACGAGCCCGTGGGCGGGGCGATCGTCATCGCCGGCATCCTCACGAGCCAGGGCGTGCGGCTGCGGCGCACCGCCGCCGTCGAGCCGCCGGCCCGGAGCGGGGCGCGGAGCACGTCCTAGGCTGGAAGGCATGCACGGCGAGTACAAGGTCCCCGGCGGCAAGCTCGTGGTCGTCGACTTCGACGTCACCGGCGGCGCCATCACGGATTTCCACCTGGCCGGGGACTTCTTCCTCGAACCGGACGACGCGCTGCTCGACATCGACCGCGCGATCGAGGGGATGCCGGAGACCAGCGACGTGGCGTCGATCGCCGCGGCCGTGCGCCGGGCCCTCCCCGAGGGCGCGCAGCTGCTCGGGTTCACTCCCGAGGCCGTCGGCACCGCGGTGCGCCGCGCGCTCATCACGGCTCCCGGGTGGCGCGAGTTCTCCTGGGACGTCGTGCACGAGAAGCCCGTGTCTCCGCGCATGAACCTCGCCCTCGACGAGGTGCTCACGATGCGCGTCGGCGACGGCCGGCGCAACCCGACCCTGCGGATGTGGGAGTGGGACGAATCGGCCGTCGTCATCGGCTCGTTCCAGTCGGTGCGCAACGAGGTCGACCCCGAGGGCGCGCGCCGGCACGGCTTCGACGTGGTGCGCCGCATCTCCGGCGGCGGCGCCATGATGATGGCCGCGAACTCGATCGTCACCTACTCGCTGTACGTTCCGGCATCCCTCGTCGCCGGGCTCACGTTCGCGGACTCGTACGCGTTCCTCGACGACTGGGTGCTGCAGGCGCTGCGCTCGCTCGGCATCGACGCGGTGTACCAGCCGCTCAACGACATCACCGGGCCCTCGGGCAAGATCGGCGGCGCCGCGCAGAAGCGGCTCGCCAACGGCGGGGTGCTGCATCACGCCACGCTGAGCTACGACATCGACGGCGAGGTGATGACCGAGGTGCTGCGCATCGGCCGCGAGAAGCTCAGCGACAAGGGCACCGTGTCGGCGGCCAAGCGCGTCGATCCGCTGCGCAGCCAGACCGGCCTGCCGCGCGAACAGGTCATCGAGCGGTTCATCGACACGTTCACGAACCTGTACGGCGCGACTCCGGGCACGATCAGCCCCGACGAGTACGCCGAGGCCGAAGAGCTCGTGCGGACGAAGTTCGGCACGGACGCCTGGCTCAACCGGGTGCCGTAAGGCGCTCTACTCCCGGGTGCGGGCCTCGTCGAGGTAGGCGTACGCGGTCACGCGCGAGATGCCGAGCCGCTTCGCGATGGCTTCGATCGACTTGCGCATCTGCGTCGCCCCGCGCCGGTCGAGGCGTTCGAGCACAGTGATCTTGTCGTCGCGGGACATGTGCTTGACCGGGCGTCCGATCTCCCCGATCGCCTCCGTGATCATCGAGTCCATCACCGAGACGAGGTCCGTGCCGAAGTGCTCTCGCGGCGCGTTCTCGCCCGCGGTGGACGGCGGCAGCAGCGCATCGACGATGCTGCGCGCATGCTGCAGGGGACTGAGGTCGACGTTGATGCACAGCGACGCGATGATGTCGCCGGCGGCGTTGTGGAAGTACACCGACGAGCAGCGCAGCTCGCGGCCGTCGCTCGTGAAGGCGGTGTAGCCGAAGGCATCATGGTCCTCGCGGCGGTTCTTCATCACGTCGAGCCCCAGCGAGGTGGACGGCCCGCCCACTTCGCGGCCGGTGACATGGCCGTTCTCGATCGCCACGATGGTGTGCCCGAGGTCGACGTCCGCGCCGTCGAGATTGTGCAGCACGACCTCCACCGACGGTCCCGCGGCCGCGGCCAGCGCGCGCATGACCGGGCGGAACAGGCGCAGCACCTCGTTCGCGTTCTCGTACGTCTCGCGTGCGAACTCGCCCGCGATGGCTGCGGCGGCATCCTCTGCCGTGCTCTGTGTCGTCATCGCCCACCTGCCTGAACAAAACATCTGCGGTGTAGACAGACTGTCTATACCGCTGCTAGCTTAGCGATCGTCAGCCCGATCCGTCGAGGCTTTCCTCGAACCGGCACCCCGTCCTTCGTGCAGCAAGGAGGCTCGCATGTCCACTCTCACCCCTCGCCGGGGCCTCAGCGCCAAACAGCGCAAGATGGTCGCCGGTGGTGCCATCGGCACCCTCATGGAGTACTACGACTACTACCTGTACGGCCTCGCCTCGGCGGCCGTGTTCCCGGTGGTCTTCTTCTCCTCCGACGACCCGATCGTCGCGCAGCTGTCCTCGTTCGCGACCTTCGCGGTGGGCTTCTTCCTGCGGCCCGTCGGCGGCATCATCTGGGGCATCGTCGGCGACCGCGCCGGACGCAAGACGGTGCTGATGATCACCGTCGTCGGCATGGGCCTCGCGACCACCGGCATCGGCCTCATCCCGTCCGACAAGACGATCGGTCTCGCGGCGCCCCTGCTGCTGCTGTTCTGCCGCATGCTGCAGGGCTTCTTCGTGGGCGGTGAGATGGGCGGCGCGGCCACCATGGTCATCGAGAACGCCCCGACCGGCAGGCACGGGCTCTACGGCGCGTTCCTGATCAGCGGCGCGGGCATCGCGAACGTGGTGTCCGGCGGTCTCATGGCCGCGCTCGGGCTCACGGCGTCTTCCTGGTTCCTGCAGTGGGGCTGGCGCATCCCGTTCGTCTTCTCGATCGTGCTCGCCGTCGTCGCGGTCATCCTGCGGCGTCAGCTCGAGGAGTCCGACGAGTTCATCGAGACGCAGACGCTGCAGCTGGCCGTGGCCGGCAAGAAGGCCAACCCGCTCGTGGAGGCGTTCCGCCACCCGAAGAACGCGATCATGGGCATCCTGATCGGCCTGCCGCAGTCGATCGCCGGATACGTCGTGCTCACCTACGGGCTCGGCTTCATGGTGACCAACAAGCACCTGCCCGCCTGGATGGGCTTCGCAGGGACCATGATCGTCGGCCTGCTGCAGATCGTCGTCGCCCCGGCGTGGGGTGCGATCTCCGACCGCATCGGCCGCCGCACCGTGTACATCATCGGCTGCATCGGATTCGCCATCATGGTGTATCCCGCGTTCATGCTGTTCTCCACCGGCAACCTGTGGCTGATCTGGCTGGGCCAGATCCTCGGCTTCGTCCTGTTCGGCGTGGCCATGCAGGCGACGCTGTCGACGATGCTGGTGGAGATGTTCGACCCCGAGGCCCGCACCACGGGCGTCAACATCGGCTACCAGGTCTCCAACACGCTCGGCGGCGGGCTGGCCCCGCTCATCTGCGCCGCGCTGGTCGCGGGGGCGGGCGGCGCGTTCTGGCCGGTCGTCATCTACGCGGCCGTGATCGCGATCGTCGGCGTGATCGCGACGCTCGTGGCATCCATCCGCCCCGACGTCGAGGGCTCGGAGCGCCTGCACGAGCTGGCCGCGACCACCACCGTGAAGACCCCGGTCTGAACGCGAACGTCCGGATCCAGCCGACATGACGACGTTCGGGGGTCACGATCTGCGGGTTGAACCCGCAGATCGTGACCCCCGAACAGTCGTTTCGCGCTCAGCCGAGCAGCTGGGCGAGGGCGGGCAGTTGCGCGTCGTCCTCGAGGGCGGAGCCCACGGCGACGACCTTCACGCCGGCATCCAGATACGCCTTCGCGTTGCCCGAGCCCATGCCGCCGGTCGCCACGAACTTCGCCTGCGGGAACGGTCCGCGCATCGCGGGGAACCAGCCCGTGCCGAGCAGGGATGCCGGGAACGCCTTCAGCCACGTGAGCCCGTCGCCGAGCGCGCGCTGCACCTCGGACGCCGTCGCGACGCCGGGGATCGACGGCAGGCCGGCCTCGTGCGAGGCGCGCACGATGTCGAGGTCGAGGCCCGGGCTGACGGTGAACGCGGCCCCGGCATCCTTCGCCTGCTGCACGTGCTCGAGGGTGACCACCGTGCCGGCGCCGACCGTGAGGCCGCGCTCGCGGGCGGCATCCGCGACGACCCGCAGCGCCTCCACGTCGGTCGGCGTCTGGATCGGCAGCTCGACCGCGGTGATGCCGAGGTCCCAGGCCCGGGTGGCGGTGGCGAGGCTGCGCTCCACGCCCATTCCGCGCAGGATGGCCATCAGGGGGACGTCGGCGAAGATCTCGTCGAAGGCGGAGTTGTCTGTCATGGTGGGTGACCTTTCAGAGGTGGTCGGGGACGAAATCGCTCGTGGACTGCAGCACGAGGTGCGCGCGCCGGTGCCCGGCG
>NZ_DATEJS010000153.1:0-14479 GCF_035277845.1 Microbacterium sp. | reverse complement strand
CGGGGAGTCGGAGCGGCCGCGGGAGGGGCATCCGCGCACCGACCTGCGGTTCTTCTCCGGCGGCGGCGCCTGGGCCGTGCTCGGCGCCCTCATCGCCTCGATCGCGCTGTTCCCGGCGCTGCTGGCCTGGAAGTCGATCGCCGGTGGGGCGCTGCAGCCCCTGCACGCGACGGTGTCGCAGCTGTGGGCGGATGCCGGCTACGGGCTTCGCCCGCTCGGAATGCACGAGGTCGCTCCGGCCGATCCGTTCAGCGCGGTGATCGCCGTGATCGGCTCGATCGCGCCGACGAACCCGTCGCGCGCCCTCGTGGTGCTCTGGGTGCTCGCGCTGCCGCTGGCGGTGTTCGGCGGCTGGTTCGCCGCGACCCGCCTCACCGATCGCCCGCTGCTGCGGATCACCGCAGGGGTGCTCTGGGCGCTCGCCCCGTCCCTGCTGGCGGCCCTGTCGCAGGGGCGTCCGGCCGCCGTCATCGCGCACCTGCTGCTGCCGTGGCTGCTGTTCGCGGGTGCTGTCGCGCACCGATCGTGGACCGCGGCGGGGGCGGCATCCGTCCTCGCCCTGGCCGTGCTCGCCTGCGCCCCCTCGCTCGCCCCCGCCGTCGTCGTGCTGTGGGTGCTCGCGGTCGTGCTGACCGCGGCCCTGCGCCCGCGCGGCACCGCGCGGGTGGTGTGGACCATCGTGCCGGCCGCCGTGTTCGCCGTCCCCCTCGTCTGGCGTCAGCTGCACTCGGCATCGGGGTGGGCGCTCGCCGCGGACCCCGGGGTGCCGTGGGCGGGCCCGCAGGTGGCGAACACGGCACACGGACGCCTGCTGCTGGCGAGCGGATTGCCGACGACCGACCCGGGTGGCTGGGGCGGACTGCTGACGTCCCTGCACCTCGCGGACGTCACGTGGTGGGTGCCGATCCTCCTGCTCCCGGTGGTCGTGGCCGCCCTCCTCGCACCGTTCACGCGTCGCTGGCTCGTGGGCGTGCTGATGCTGCTCACCGCGATCCTCGGCATCGGGACGGCGATGGGCGCGGTCGCCGTGTCCGCGTCGTCCATCGACGGTCACCCCGTGCCGGTCTGGGTGGGCGGCGGCCTGAGTCTCGCCTGGGCCGGGCTGACGGCCGCGGCCGTGCTCACGCTCGACGCCGGCCTCCTGCGCTCTGTTCCCGATTCGGTGCGGGCGCGCCGGCTGCGCGCCCTGCGCGGCGCGGGCGCCCTCGTCGTGATCGCCGCCGTGCTCGTCGTCTCCGTGCCGCAGCTGACGGCGCACCTGCGCGGGGTCTCGAACATCGCGGAGGGCAAGGGATCGACCCTCCCGGCGTACGTCGCGGCGGTCGGGCGCGACAACCCCGACACCGGCACCCTGGTGCTGAACCCGCTCGGCGAGGAGGAGCTCGGCGCGCGGGTCGTGTGGGGCGAGAGCGAGACCCTCGGCGGCCAGTCCACGGTGTGGTCGACCCGCACGCGCCTGAGCGCGGCCGACCGGCTCGTCGCGACGCTGTCCACGGCGCTCGTCAGCTCGGCGATCGAGACCTCCCGGTCCGCCGACCCGGTGCGGACGCTCGCCGCCCACGGCATCGGGTACGTGCTGCTCACGCGGGCCTCCGACGAGTCCGCGCAGACGCTCGCGCTGTCGGCGGAGACCGTCATGAACCAGCGCGCGGGGATGGATGCCGTCGGTCAGATCAGCGGCGGCACGCTGTGGCGGATCACCGACGCCGTCACACCCCGGCCCGCGCCGACGGCGGGCGAGGACGCTCTGGCGCGCGGGATCGCGCTCGCCCAGATCCTCGTGGTCGCCGCCGCGCTGCTGCTCGCCGTGCCCACGGTGGCGTCGGTGCGTCGCGAACGTCGGATGCCGCGCGTCGTCGGCCTTCCCGCCCTCTCGAACGGAGGCGCCCTGTGAGCGGCTCGCGCACCATCGTGACCACCGGTCTCCGCCTCGGTGGCGCCGTGCTCGTCGTCGCGGCCGCGGTTCTCGGCACGACCTTCGCCGTCGCCGCCGGGCTGCCGGGACACCGCAGCGCGCCCGTCTCCGCGGACGTCGCGCCGCCCGCGTCCGCGAACGTGCTGGCCTGCGACGGACCGCTCCTCGCCCTGGGGCGGGATGCGAGCAGCGTCGGACAGCTGACCGTCGCCGCCCCGCAGCAGCTGGCGGGTGGGACACCCGCGGGAACGGCCCCGTCGGACCAGACGAGCCTGCACACCCCGGACGTGTCGGGCGGCACGGGTCCGTACGAGTTCACCACGCCGGCTGCCGGTCGCACGCCCGCGCAGGTCGGCGTGGCGGGCTCCGCGCAGGTGAACGCCCCCGACCTGAGCGGGTTCGCGGCATCCGCCTGCCAGCCCGGTCTCATGCAGTCCTGGCTCGTCGGCGGGTCGGCGGGGACCGGGTCGACCGACCTGGTGCTGCTCGCCAATCCCGGTGCGGTCGCCGCGACCGTGCAGGTCACGGTCTACGGACCGGACGGCGCCACGACCCCGCCGGGCGGCGGCGACGTCATCGTCCCCGCGCACACGCAGCGCGTGCTGCCCCTGGCCGGCCTGGCGCTCGGCACCGACAGCCCGGTGGTCAAGGTCGTGGCGACCGGAGCACCCGTGCAGGCGTCGATCCAGACGAGCATCATCCGCACGCTCGTGCCCGGCGGCGTCGACCAGGTGTCCGCGATCCCGGCGGCGACGCGCACCCAGGTCATCCCGGGCGTGCGCGTGACCGGCACCTCCGACGCATCCTCGGCTCCCCTGACGGTGCTGCGGGTTCTCGCCCCCACCGAGAACACCCGCGCGACGGTGACGGTGACCGGAGCGGACGGCCGCGTCGCCCAGACCCGCACCGTGCCGCTCACCGCAGGGCAGCCGGTCGAGGTGGCGCTGGACGGCTTGACGTCCGGCGTGTACACGGTGCGGGTGACCGCCCCCGCCGTCGCCGTCGCGTCGGTGTGGAGCGCGACCGGCATCGGCACCGGGGACGATTTCGCCTGGAACGCGACCGCCCCGACGGTGCGCACGACGGCGACCGTGGCAGTGCCCGACGGCGCCGGTCCGATGCTGTCGATCGTCAACACCGGAACCCGGTCCGAGACGGTCGCCGTCCAGTCCTTGCGCGGCGGGACGTCGCAGACCCTCACCCTCCCGCCCGGGGGCGGCCGGAGCCTGCCGGCCGTCGCAGGAGGTCTCTACGAGGTCACGCCGCGCGGCGGGCAGATCGCGGCATCCGTCTCGTTCGCGTCGCGGAATGCGGTGGCGGCGTTCCCGGTCTGGGCCGCCGATGCCGCCTCGCCGGAGCTCACCGTCTACCCCTGAGCGGGTGATCCGGCTCAGAAGCCGTGGAAGCGCCCGGGGCCGAGGTCCCAGGGGCTGACGCCGAGGTATTCCGCCGACGCGCGCAGCACCGCCTCCTCGACGGCGAACCGGCGATGCAGGTCGTCGTTGCGGTGCAGGCGCGACAGGCGCTGGATCGGGATGCGGAACAGCACGATGCGGTGTTCGTCGGGGAACACCTTCCAGCGCAGGATGCCGTCCACGCCGTCGTCGAGCGGCAGCGCGGCGAACTCGTAGCGCACGTCGCGCAGCTCCGGCGTGACCGAGCGCAGGAACTCCGCCGTGCTGCCCGCGATCAGGTCGAATCGGTCGATGCGGTTGTCGAGCGGCGGCAGCGGGGGCTTGGTGACGAGGCTGCGTCCCGCCCGGCCGTGCCGGTCGTGGCGCGGGGGACGGGGCACCTGCACCTCGGACCCGCTGTTCCTGCGTCGCCGAATCATGTCGTCCAGTCTACGGACGCGGTACGGTGGGGGAGATGCGTGAACGACAGTGCTCGAAGGTGGGATGCAGCCGCGAGGCCGTGTCGACGCTCACCTACGACTACGGCGACCAGATGGCCGCGATCGGCCCCCTCGGCCCCGCCGGCGACCCGCACGCGCACGACCTGTGCGCCATCCACACCGAGCGGCTGTCCGTGCCGCGCGGCTGGGTGGTCGTGCGGCACGAGACCCTGCAGGCCTGACGTCTCGCGCGTGGGAGAATGGCGGGATGCCGTCGCTCACCCGCACCTTCGATTACGCCGTCCGTGACCTCTCCCTCGCCGAGGCGGGGCGCCACCAGCTGCGCCTGGCCGAGAACGAGATGCCCGGGCTCATGGCCTTGCGCGAGGAGTACGGGCCGACGCAGCCCCTGGCGGGTGCGCGCATCGCCGGTTCCCTGCACATGACCGTGCAGACGGCGGTGCTCATCGAGACCCTGGTCGCCCTCGGCGCGCAGGTGCGCTGGGCGAGCTGCAACATCTTCTCGACGCAGGACGAGGCCGCCGCGGCGGTCGTCGTCGGTCCGACCGGCACCGTCGCGGAGCCGACCGGCGTTCCCGTGTTCGCCTGGAAGGGCGAGACGCTGGAGGAGTACTGGCAGCTCGCCGACCGCATCTTCGACTGGTCGGCGGAGGGCTTCGACGGTCCGAACCTGATCCTCGACGACGGCGGCGACGCCACCCTGCTCGTGCACAAGGGCGTGGAGTTCGAGAAGGCGGGCGCCGTGCCCGACGCGGATGCCGGCGCCTCCGAGGAGTACCGCATCGTGCTCGAGACACTGCGCGTCTCGCTCGCCCGTGACCCGCAGCGCTTCACCCGCATCGCGGCCGGCATCCAGGGCGTGACCGAGGAGACCACCACGGGCGTTCACCGGCTCTACGAGCTGGCGGCATCCGGCGACCTGCTCTTCCCCGCGATCAACGTCAACGACTCGGTGACGAAGTCGAAGTTCGACAACGTGTACGGCATCCGGCACTCGCTGCCCGACGGCATCAACCGCGCCACCGACGTGCTGATCGGCGGCAAGACGGCGTTCGTGTGCGGCTACGGCGACGTCGGCAAGGGCGCCGCCGAGGCGCTGCGCGGCCAGGGTGCGCGCGTGATCGTCGGCGAGATCGACCCCATCTGCGCGCTGCAGGCGGCCATGGACGGCTTCCAGGTGGCGCGCCTCGAGGACGTCGCCGGCACCGTCGACCTCGTCATCACCGGCACCGGGAACACCCGCGTCGTGACGGTCGACGACATGCTCGCCCTCAAGCACCTCGCGATCGTCGGCAACGTCGGGCACTTCGACGACGAGATCGACATGGCGGGCCTGGCCGCGCTGCCGGGCGTCGAGAAGGTCGAGATCAAGCCGCAGGTGCACGAATGGCGTCTGCCCACCGGGCGCAGCATCCTCGTGCTCTCGGAGGGACGCCTGCTGAACCTCGGCAACGCCACCGGTCACCCGTCGTTCGTGATGAGCGCGTCGTTCACCAACCAGGTGCTCGCCCAGCTCGAGCTGCACACCAAGCGCGAGCTGTACCCCACCGCCGTGTACACGCTGCCCAAGGTGCTCGACGAGAAGGTCGCGCGCCTGCACCTGGATGCGCTGGGCGTGCAGCTCACCACCCTCACCGACGAGCAGTCGGCCTACCTCGGCGTTCCGGTCGAGGGGCCGTACAAGCTCGACCACTACCGGTACTGATCCTCAGCGCCGGGGCTCACCCGAGGTCAGCGCCGCGAGCCGCTCGTTCTGCAGCAGCAGCGCGCGCAGCTCGCGGTCGCGGCGCACCGCGACCGCGCCGCGGACAAGCGTCTCGGGGTCGACCGGGGGGAGCGGCGACACGAACGGCGCCACCTCCGCGGCGAGCAGCTGCGCCTGACGGGCGCGCGCGGCGGGGACCATCGCGGGGGCCTGCCGCACGAACTGCGCGCACCGCCGGGCCAGGCGCTCCGGCATCCGGCCCACATCCGCGATGTGCTGCCAGTCCGCGAGCTGCGGCGGCAGCAGGGCGACGCCGCCGGGCAGCGTGGGCACCCGGGTGCGTTCGCACGCCGTGCCGGCGATGAGATCGCCGAGCCGCTGTGCGCGCGGGGTGAAGGCACCGGTGAGCGCGGCGACCGCGCCCACGGTCAGCCAGATCTCGAACACGCCGACAGCGGCCCGGATGAGCGCATGCCGCAGACCGGCGGCGCCGCCGTCGGCGCGCACGATCCGCCCGCCGACGGCCAGTTTGCCGAGGCTGCGGCCGTGCGTGGCCGTCTCGACCGTCGCCGGCAGCACCACCGTGCCGAGCACGATCACCACGACGGTGACGATGCCCTGGGTGTTCGTCGGCAGCACGCCGTGCGACAGGGCCCAGACGGCGGCGAGTCCGAGCAGCACGATCACCGCGATGCCCACCAGCACGTCGATGAGGGCGCCCAGCGCCCGCAGGAAGAAGCCGATCGGCTGCACGTCCAGGGCGACTGCTTCACCCGTGAGCACCTCGTCTTGAGCGAACACCGTGGCGGGCATGCGTACAGTGAAGCACATGGACCTCGACGCGCTCACCGCCGTGCGTCGGGGAGAGTGGGAGCGCCTCGGCCGGCTGGCCTCCCAGCGGCGCCTCACCGGTGACGAGGTGGACGAGCTGGTCACGCGCTACCGTGCGGCCTCCGCCGACCTCGCCGACATCAAGACCTCGGCCGGACGCACCCCCACGGGCGACCACGTCTCCGTGCTGCTGTCGCGTGCCCGGCTGCGTCTCACCGGCGTCGCGGAGAACCCGTGGCGCCGGCTGCCGCGCTTCTTCGCGCGACAGCTGCCCGCGGCCCTGTACCGCGTGCGGTGGACGACGCTCGCCGTCGCAGTCGTCTTCATCGTGATCTCGACCACGGTCGCGCTGTGGATCGCCGGCGACCCGGCCGCGGTCGCCGCCCTCGGCGACAAGGCATCCCTCGACCAGTACGCGAACGAGCAGTTCGTCGGCTACTACCGCGACAATCCGGCAGCCGTGTTCGCCGGCACGGTGTGGACCAACAACGCGTGGATCGCGGCGCAGAGCGTGCTGTTCGGCATCACCGGCATCTGGCCCGTGTTCGTGGTGATGCAGAACGCCGTCGGGGTGGGAACGGCCGGAGCGGTGATGATCGCTGCCGGCAAGGGCGACATCTTCCTGCAGTTCATCGCGCCGCACGGACTGCTCGAGCTCACCAGCATCTTCGTCGCCGCCGCAGCGGGGCTGCACATCTTCTGGGCGTGGGTGGCTCCCGGGCGCCGCACGCGCGGCGAGGCGCTCGCCCAGGAAGGGCGGTCGCTCGCGACCGTCGCCGTCGGGCTCGTGTGCTCGCTCGCGCTGTCCGGCCTGATCGAGGGCTTCGTGACCCCGCAGACGTGGCCGTGGCCGGTGAAGGTGCTGCTGGGCGGCTGCGCGCTGGCGGTCTTCCTCGTCTACATGCTCGTCGTGGGTCGACGTGCCGCCCGCGCGGGGGAGACGGGCGACCTCACCGAGTACGAAGCGGGAACCCCGCGCCTGATCGCCGGATGAGCGTCTCGTTCTTTTGAATTACTCAAAAGAACGCTAGGCTGGTTGCATGACCCAACCGCGGATGGACACGGATGCCACCCTCCGGTCCGCCGGGCTGCGGGTCACGGGCACCCGCCGCGCCGCATACGACGCGCTGCGGCGCTCGCCGCATCAGGCCGCGGACGCGGTGTTCCGCGACGTCGCGGCATCCGTCCCGGGGACCAGTCTGCAGTCGGTGTACAACGCGCTCGCAGACTTCGTGGCGGCCGGCCTCGTGCGCCGCATCGAACCGGCCGGCCACCCCGGCCTGTACGAGCTGCGCATCCAGGACAACCACCACCACCTCGTCTGCACCGGCTGCGGACGCGTCGACGACGTCGACTGCGTCGTCGGCCACGCGCCGTGCCTCACGCCGTCGTCGACGAACGGGTTCGTCGTGCAGTCCGCCGAGGTGACCTTCTGGGGCCTGTGCCCCGACTGCCGGGCCGCCGGCTGATCCCAGACCTCCGCCCGTCGACGGGCGACACGCCTGCGCAGCGTCGCGCATCCAGACTCGACCGCGCCCGCCAGGGCAACGAATCGAGAACGATGAGAGGAATGACATGACTGAGAACGCCGAGAGCACGCTCGACGCCGGGCAGTGCCCGGTGATGCACGGGGAGGCGGTCACCGTCGCCCACCCGCATCCCACCTCGGGATCCGCCAACCAGGTCTGGTGGCCCAACCGCCTGAACCTCGGGCTGCTGGCGAAGGACCCGGCCGTGAAGAACCCGTTCGGTGACGACTTCGACTACCGGGCCGCGTTCGCGGAACTCGACTACGACGCCCTGAAAACGGACATCGCCGAGACCATCACCACCTCGCAGGACTGGTGGCCGGCCGACTTCGGACACTACGGTCCCCTCATCGTGCGCATGGCGTGGCACTCCGCGGGCACGTATCGGGTGATGGACGGCCGCGGCGGCGGCGGCACCGGCCAGCAGCGCTTCGCCCCGCTGAACAGCTGGCCCGACAACGTCGGGCTCGACAAGGCCCGCCGCCTGCTCTGGCCGGTCAAGAAGAAGTACGGCCGCTCGATCTCGTGGGCCGACCTCATGATCCTCGCCGGCAACGTGGCGCTCGAGACCATGGGCTTCAAGACCTTCGGGTTCGCCGGCGGCCGCGTGGACGCATGGGAGCCCGACACCGACGTGTACTGGGGGCCGGAGACGACGTGGCTCGGCGACGAGCGCTACTCCGGCGACCGGGACCTGCAGCGCCCGCTCGCGGCCGTGCAGATGGGTCTCATCTACGTCAATCCCGAGGGTCCGAACGGCAACCCGGACCCGCTGGCATCCGCCCGCGACATCCGCGAGACGTTCGCGCGCATGGCCATGAACGACGAGGAGACCGTCGCGCTCATCGCCGGCGGGCACACCTTCGGCAAGACGCACGGCGCGGCATCCGACACGCACCTCGAGGTGAACCCGGAGGCCGCCGGCCTCGCCGAGCAGGGCCTCGGCTGGCGCAACGGCTTCGGCACGGGCAAGGGCGACGACCAGATCACGAGCGGCCTCGAGGTCACCTGGACCTACCACCCGACCCGCTGGGACGACGAGTTCTTCCACATCCTGTTCGCGTACGAGTGGGAGCTCATGCAGAGTCCCGCCGGCGCGCACCAGTGGCGTCCCGTCAACGGCGGCGGCGCCGACATGGTTCCCCTCGCGCACAGCGACGGCCGTCGCGAGCCGCGAATGCTCACGAGCGACCTGGCCCTGCGCGTCGACCCGGTGTACGAGCCCATCGCCCGTCGCTTCGCCGAGGACCCGGAGGCGTTCGCCGACGCGTTCGCCCGTGCATGGTTCAAGCTCACCCACCGCGACATGGGCCCGGCGGCACGGTACCTGGGCGCCGAGGTGCCCGCCGAGGAGCTGATCTGGCAGGACCCGGTGCCGGCCGTGGACCACGAGCTCATCGACGAGGCGGATGCCGCAGCCCTGAAGGTGCGGATCCTGACGACGGGACTCTCGATCTCGCAGCTGGTCTCGACCACGTGGGCGGCGGCATCCACCTTCCGCGGCAGCGACAAGCGCGGCGGCGTCAACGGCGCCCGCATCCGCCTCGCCCCGCAGAAGGACTGGGCCGTCAACAACCCGGAGCAGCTCGCCACCGTGCTCGGCGTGCTCGAGCAGGTCAAGGCCGAGTTCGACACGGCGCAGACCGGCGCCAAGCGCGTGTCGATCGCCGACCTCATCGTGCTCGCCGGCAACGCGGGCATCGAGCTCGCCGCCGCCTCGGCGGGCCACAAGGTCGTCGTGCCGTTCCGCCCGGGCCGCACGGATGCCGCCCAGGAGCAGACCGACGTGCAGTCGTTCGGATTCCTGGAGCCGGCCGCCGACGGGTTCCGCAACTACCTCGGGCCGGTCGCCCTGGCATCGGGCCTTCCCGCCGAGCACCTGCTCGTGGACAAGGCCAACCTGCTGACCCTCACCGCGCCGGAGCTGACGGTGCTCGTCGGCGGTCTGCGTGTGCTCGGCGCGAACTGGGACGGCTCCGACTACGGCGTGCTCACCGACCGGCCGGGGCAGCTCACGAACGACTTCTTCGTGAACCTGCTCGACCTCGGCCACACGTGGCGCTCGCTCGACCCGGGCCAGCACGCGTTCGCCGCGTTCGACGACGACGACGCCCGCGTCTGGGTGGGCACGCGCGCCGACCTCGTGTTCGGCTCCAACAGCGAGCTGCGCGCCGTCGCCGAGGTCTACGCCTCGGACGACGCCGAGGCGAAGTTCGTCGCGGACTTCGTGAAGGCGTGGACCAAGGTCACCGAGCTCGACCGCTTCGACCTGGTCTGAGTTCCCCGCGAACCCTCATCAGAAAACGCGAGCCCGCATCGAATCCGCCGATTCCGGCGTCATTCGATGCGGGCTCGCATCCTTCGATGGGGGTTCGCGTCAGAGGGCCGGCGGCGCGGCGGCCTGCTTCGTGCCGTCGAACAGGGCCTTGTAGGCGAAGCCGGCGACCATCGCGCCGAGGATCGGGAACACGATGAAGACCCACAGCTGACCGAGCGCGGTCGTGCCGCCGTAGACCGCGGTGGCGATCGAACGGGCCGGGTTAACCGAGGTGAAGTCGACGGGGATCGTCGCGAGGTGGATGAGCGTCAGGGTGAGGCCGATGGCGAGCCCGGCGAACCGGGTGCCGCGGGTGGGGTGCGTGACGCCGAGGAACACCGCGAGGAAGAGCAGGGTGAACAGCGTCTCGACGATGATCGCACCGCCGATGCCGAATCCGGCGGGGGACAGCGTGCCCCAGCCGTTGCTGGCGAACCCGGCCGTCTCCGCCTTCGTGAGGAAGTCGTTCGGACCGGACAGCGAGACCAGCACCAGCAGGGTCGTCGCGACGAGACCGCCGACCACCTGGGCGGCGATGTAGGCCGCGACCCCCTTCCACGGGAACCGGCCCGCCGCGGCGAGGCCGAGCGTGACGGCCGGGTTGAAGTGACCCCCGGACAGCGGGCCGAACGCGTAGGTGCCGACGACGACGGCCAAGCCGACCGCGAGCGCGATGCCGAGGAAGCCGACCCCCTTGTTCGAGGCATCCGTTCCGGCGCCGAAGCCGGAGGCGAACAGGGCCGTGCCGATGGTGGCGGAGACGAGGAGGAGCGTGCCGAAGGCCTCGGCGACAAGGGCTGCGCCCGTGGACGGCGCGGCCGGTGGCGCGGTGGTCGGGGACTCGCTCATGGAGCTCTCCTCAGATCGGGGACGGATGACGTGACGGACACTCCCGCTCGGCGAGTTTAGCGACGACGCGCTCCCATCAGAGGCGGCCGTGCGCCTTGAGCGCGAGATAGCGGTCGGCGATGCGGGTGGGAAGCGTGTTCGGATCCGCGGCCACCGGTTCGGCACCGGCACGGTCGATGGCCCCCGCCACCCGCCGGGCGTCCGACACCGTGCGTGCCGCCGCGGCGTGCCGGTACACGTCGTCGGCGTCCACCGGCGGGGCCGCGGCCTCCGCCTCGGTGGCGACGTCGGTGGCGGTGCCGACGAGCACCGTGGTGTGCGCGGCGAGCGACGGGAGGGCGGACAGGAAGCCGCGGGAAGCCTCCGGCTCGTCCTGCGCGGTGAGCAGCACGATGAGCGAGGGGCGCACGCCGAGCGCGCGGATCGCGGCGAACGCGGCATCCCAGTCCGTGTCGAGCAGGCTGGGCTCCACGGGCGCGAGCGCGTCGACCATCGCCGGCAGCAGCGTGGGGCCGTCGACCCGCGACACCCGCGCCCGCACCAGCCGGTCGAAGGCGAGCAGGTGCACGTGGTCGCCGGCGTGCTGGGCGAGGGCCGCGAGCAGCAGGGAGGCCTCGAACGCCGCATCCAGCCGCACCCCGTCGCCCACGCGCGCCGCCGAGGTGCGACCCGTGTCGATCAGGATGACGACGTGCCGGTCGCGCTCGGGGCGCCAGGTGCGCAGCATCGTCGCTCCGGCGCGGGCGGTGGCGCGCCAGTCGATCGAGCGCACGTCGTCGCCGCGCACATACGGGCGCAGGCTGTCGAACTCGGTGCCCTGGCCGCGCACCTGCACGCTCGTCGCGCCGTCGAGCTCGTTGAGCCGGGCGATGCGGGATGCCAGGTGCCGGCGCGAGGCGAAGGGCGGCAGCACGCGCACCGCGGCCGGCTCCACGATCCGCCGCTGTCTCCCGGCGAGCCCCAGCGGGCCGACGCTGCGCACGACGACGAACTCGCTGCGCAGCTCGCCACGGCGGCGGGGGAGCAGCGGCACCACGAGCGTCTGCGTCGCCCCGGGGTCCACCCGCAGACGCGCGCGGGCGGCCGGTGCTCCGGCGGTGGGCTGCCAGGCGTCCCGGAGGCGGCCGTGCAGGGTGCGCGCACCGGTGTTGCGCACGGTGATCGTGGTCTCGACAGGGACCCCCAGGCGCGTGCGGGCGGGTGCCGACCGGATGATGTGCAGCAGGCGAGGGCTCGGCGCGGCCGCGGCATCCACGGCCACGAGCGCCGCGCACAGCACGAGCCAGCCGCCGAAGACCGCCCACGGGTTCACGCCCGCGACCGTCAGCAGCACGAGCGGCACCGCCCCCGCCGCGACGAGGGCCGTCAGGCGACCGGTGACGAACATCTAGATCGGCACCCGCGTCTGCTGCACGACGGCGGCGAGCACCGAGTCGATGGAGACCCCTTCGAGCTCCGCGTCGGGCCGCAGGCGGATGCGGTGCCGCCAGGCGGGCACGAGCATCGTCTGCACGTGGTCGGGGGTGATCGCGGGGGAGCCGCTGAGCCACGCCCATGCCTTGGCAGCCGCCAGCAGTGCGGTCGTGGCGCGCGGGCTCACCCCGAGCTGCACGGACGGACTCTGCCGGGTCGCGCGGGCGAGGTCCACGACGTAGGCGAGCACGTCGTCGTCGGCCTGCACGGATGCCGCAGCCCGCTGCGCGGCCTCCACGGTCGCGGCGTCCGTGACCGCCTGGACCACGTCGAGGCTCAGCGGGTCGAAGCCGTCGGCGTGCCGCCGCAGCAGGGTCACCTCGGCGTCCCGCTCGGGCACGGTGACGGTGAGCTTGAGCAGGAAGCGGTCCTGCTGGGCTTCGGGCAGCACGTACGTGCCCTCGTGTTCGATGGGGTTCTGCGTCGCCGCGACGAGGAAGGGCCCGGGCAGCGGCCGGGTCACCCCGTCGGCGGACACCTGCCGTTCCGCCATCGCCTCGAGCAGCGCCGACTGGGTCTTCGGCGGGGTCCGGTTGATCTCGTCGGCGAGCAGGATGTTGGTGAAGACGGGGCCCGGGCGGAACTCGAACTCGGCGGTGCGTGCGTCGTAGATGAGCGAGCCCGTGACGTCCCCCGGCATGAGGTCGGGCGTGAACTGGATGCGCGCCGTGTCGAGACCGAGGGCGCGGCTGAACGAGCGCACCAGCAGGGTCTTCGCCACGCCCGGCACGCCCTCCAGCAGCACGTGGCCGCCGGAGAGCAGCGCCACGAGCAGGCCGCTGACGGCGGCATCCTGCCCGACGACCGCGTTGGAGATCTCGCTGCGCACGCGCAGCATGGCGTCGCGCAGCGTCTGGTCGTGCTCGACCTGGTCGTGTGGGGCTCGATCAGTGGTCACGGGCGGTTCCTTCCGGGAAGATCGCCGCATGCACGGCGTTCTCGAGAGCGTAGAGATGAGTGGCGAGGTCGACGAGGGCGCGATCGTCGGCGGGGGCGGCGGTCAGCAGGGCACGGACCTGCGCCGGTGAGCGGCCGGTGACGGATGCTGCGGCGTCGGCGATCTCCGCGGCGGTCGCAGCGCTGCCGAGCCCGAGGAGGCGTGCGAGGCGCCGGAGCGCCCCGGCGCGCAGCTGCGCGTACGCATGGGCGGGATCGGAGGCTCGGGCGTACAGACGGGCCCGGCCCTCCGCGGTCTCCGCGGCGCGCACGGTGACCGGGAGACGCTCGGTGACGAGCGGCCCGAAACGCCGCCCGCGCCAGAGGGCGGCGGCCAGCGCCGTGGCGAAGCCGAGCAGGATGAGGGGTGTCACCCATCCCGGGGTCAGGTCGGCGAGCGTCGCGGCGGCGGAGGCGTTCCGGCCGGCTTCGGGCATGAGCCACACGACCGTCTGCCGTGCGCCGAGGAGGTTGACCGCGAGGGCGGCGTTGCCGTTCTCGGCGAGGCGCGCGTTGGTGAACAGCTGCGTGCCGTCGACGAGCGACAGCTGCCGCGCTCCGTCCTGGCGGACCAGGAGCCCGGCGGCGTCGCCGTCTCGGTAGCACGAGGCCGTTCCGCCGTCGGTCGCGTGGAACAAGCCGCCCGGGGCGATGTGGCCCGCTCGCTGCGCGGCGGGGACGGAGCATCCGGGCGTCAGCGTCCCGCCGCCGTAGCCCGCGACCGTGGCCCCGAAGAGCACCCGCGCGCTGCGGGCGCCCGGGTCGCCGACGACGGTCGCGGCGGCGTCCTTGGACAGCGACAGCAGGTCGGCGACGGTCAGGGCGGGACTGTCGGGCAGCCACAGGGTCGCCGGCGTCTGGGCGAGGGCCGCGTGCGCGCCGGCGGCATCGGTGACGATGTCGACGGTGACCCCGCGCTGCTGCAGGATCCGCACGAGGGCGCGGGCACCGTCCGCGCGGGTCGAGCGCGGGTCGAGGGTGCCCTGCGAGGTCGAGCTGCGCGGGGTGATGAGCGCTCCGATCCCGACGATCACCACGAGCACGACGGCGATGACCGCCCAGCCGGCGA
>NZ_DATEJS010000152.1:0-8197 GCF_035277845.1 Microbacterium sp. | reverse complement strand
CCGGCGCCATCCCGGTCATCGAGCTCGACGACGACGGCGTGCCGATCGAGCCGGAAGGCGCATCCCTGGACGACTTCGACCCGGTGCGCACCGGCATCGCACTGACCGGCGAGGGCCGCATGATCCGGTCCGGATCGCTCGACGGGCTCTCCAAGCGCAACGCGATCGCCCGCGTCATCGAGGAGCTCGAGGCGGCCGGCACCGGCTACGGGGCGAAGACCTATCGCCTGCGCGACTGGCTGATCTCCCGTCAGCGGTTCTGGGGTACCCCGATCCCGATGCTGCACACCGAGGACGGCCAGATCATCCCGGTGCCCGACGACCAGCTGCCGGTGCGCCTGCCGGAGGCCTCGGACCTCGACCTGACCCCGAAGGGGGCGTCCCCGCTCGGCGCCGCGACCGAGTGGGTGAACACGGTCGACCCGGCCACGGGCGAGCCGGCGCTGCGCGACCCGGACACGATGGACACGTTCGTGGACAGCTCGTGGTACTTCCTGCGCTTCCTGTCGCCGGGCGACGCCACGCGGGCGTTCTCCGGTGCGGAGGCGAGCCGGTGGGCACCCGTCGACTTCTACATCGGCGGGGTGGAGCACGCGATCCTGCACCTGCTCTACGCGCGCTTCATCACCAAGGCGCTGTACGACATGGGGCTCGTCGACTTCACCGAGCCGTTCTCCAGCCTGATCAACCAGGGCATGGTCATCCTCGGCGGCGCGAAGATGTCCAAGAGCAAGGGCAACCTGGTGCTGTTCCAGGAGGAGCTCGAGCAGCACGGCGCCGACGTGCTGCGCGTGGCTCTCGCGTTCGCCGGCCCGGTGGAGGACGACAAGGACTGGGATGACGTGTCCACCACGGGCGCCGCCAAGTTCCTCGCCCGCGCGCTGCGCGTCGCCCGCGACGTCACGAGCGACACGGACGTGGTGTGGGCCGAGGGCGACCAGGCTCTGCGCCGCGTGACGCATCGCCTGCTGGCGGATGCCCCGGGCCTCATCGAGCACACCAAGTTCAATGTCGTGGTCGCCCGCCTGATGGAACTCGTCAACGCCGTGCGCAAGGTCATCGACTCGGGCGCGGGCGCCGCGGACCCCGCGGTGCGCGAAGCGGCCGAGGTCGTCGCGATGATGCTCGACCCCTTCGCTCCGCACCTGGCGGAGGAGATGTGGCAGATTCTCGGCTATGACGGCTTCGTGGGCCTGACCGTGTGGCGCCAGGCCGATCCCACGCTGCTGGTGGAGGACACCGTCACCGCGGTCGTGCAGGTGGGCGGCAAGGTGCGCGCGACGCTCGAGGTGCCCGCGCGCATCGAATCGGACGCCCTCGAGCAGCTCGCCCGCGACGACGAGCGCGTGCAGCGGGCGATCGGCGACCGCGAGGTCGTGCGTGTGATCGTGCGCGCGCCGAAGGTCGTCAGCTTCATCGTGCGCTGAATCCACATGGCCTGACCGAATGCCCCGCTCGATGGCGGGGCATTCGTCCGTCCACACGGGCGCGGCCTCCGGTCGGTTCTGCACAGCGTCGGGGCCGCAGCCTCGGGGTCGAGCGAATGGGACCTAGCGTGGCCGGGTGGCCATCCTCTCCGACGATCCCTTCGCGCCGGAGGCCGATCAGGAGCCGGATGACGAGATCCCGCAGGCAGCATCGCCGCGGCGACGGCTGGGGGTCGGCGCCGCGATCGTCCTGGTGCTCGCGGCGCTGGCGGTCACGGTCGTCATCGGGGTGGTCCGCACGGGAGGAGGAGCGGTCGCACCGGCGGACGGGGCGACCGCGCGTCCGGCTGCGGCGCCGACGGTCGATTCCCGCCAGCGGGTCTACGTCGACGTCGTCGGTGCGGTGCGGCATCCAGGCATGTTCGTACTCCCGAAGGACGCCCGCGTGCTCGACGCGATCTCGGCCGCGGGAGGCTTCACGGCGAAGGCGCAGCGGGATGCCGTGAACCTGGCGCGGCCGCTGACCGATGGCGAGCAACTCGCCGTGCCGGCGGTCGGGAGCGCACCGCCGGGCGGGGCGCCGTCCGCGCCGGGCGTCGCGGGCGGATCGGCGGTGACGACCGGCTCCGGGGCTGGCGCCGGGGGGAAAGTGAGCCTCAACACCGCGACGCAGGAGCAGCTCGAGGCGCTGCCGCGAATCGGACCGGCGCTGGCGGAGCGCATCCTGCAGTGGCGCACGCAGAACGGGCGATTCACCAGCGTCGACGACCTGCTCGCCGTGCCGGGCATCGGCGACAAGATGCTGGCGTCCCTGCGTGACCTCGTGACGGTCTGATGGGAGCGGAGACCGAGCGGCTGCGCGCCACCGACCTGCGGCTCGTGCCGGTGGCGGCCGCCTCGTGGGCGGCCGCCGCCGTCGGGGTGCTCCACCCGGGATCGGCGGGCGTCGCCGCCGGCATCGGGTGGGCGGTCACCGGATGCCTGGTCCTCGTCGCGGGGGTGCTGGCGCGGAGGCTTCCCGAGCAGCGGCGCGCCGGGCCGGTGAGTGCGCTGGTGCTGACGGCGGTGGCATCCGCGCTGGCGGCGGCGGTGCTGTCGCACGTCGCCGCGGCTCAGCCCGCCCGCGCGGCAGCGCAGGCGCTGTCGACGAGCGGTGGACGCAGCCTCGTCGTCTCCGTGACGGTGACCGGGTCGACCGCGCGGACGAGCATGGGCGGCGTGCGTTTCGACGCGGCGGCGACGACGGTGCGGATCGGGCCGGAGGCGTATGCGGTCCGCGTGCCCGTCACGGTGCAGCTGCCCGAGCCGCTCCAGGTGGGCCTCGGCGACACGATGGAGGTGCCCGGCACGGCGCTGCGCACCGACGCCGGAGAACGGGCGGTGTTCCTCGTGCGAGGCACGCGCGACGCCCGGGTCGTCGACAGAGCCGACGGGCCGGTCGCCGTGGCCTCCGCACTGCGGCGGGGACTCGTCGACGCGACCGCTGGGCTTCCGCAGCCGGCAGCCGGGCTCATCCCCGGACTGGCGGTCGGTGACACCACGGGCGTCACCGCGGCACTCGACGCCGACATGAAGGCGAGCTCGCTCACCCACCTCACCGCGGTCTCCGGCGCGAACTGCGCGCTGGTGGTGGGCATCGCGTTCGGTCTCGCCGCGTTGTGCGGGGCGCGCCGGGGCATCCGGGTCGCCGCGGGGCTCACCGCCCTCGCGGCATTCGTCGTGCTCGTGACACCCGAGCCGAGCGTCGTCCGCGCCGCGATGATGGCGGGGATCGCGATGCTGGCGCTGCTGCTCGGCCGAGCGCGGCTCGGCGTGGCCCTGCTGCTGCTCGCGGTCGTGGCGTCCATGCTGCTCGATCCCTGGCTCGCGCTGTCGCTGGGGTTCGCGCTGTCGACGGCGGCCACCGGAGCGCTGCTCGTGCTGGCTCGCCCGCTGGCGGCGGGCCTGTCACGCTGGATGCCGGGCATGCTCGCGCTCGCGATCAGCGTGCCGCTGGCGGCGCAGCTGGTGTGCGGGCCCCTGCTCGTGCTCATCAACCCGACCGTGCCGGTGCTCGGCGTCGTGGCGAACCTGCTCGCTGCGCTCGCCGCACCGGTTGCCACCGTGCTCGGCGTCGCCGCGTGCCTGGCGCTCCCGGTCCCCGTCGTTCAGGCGGGTCTTGCGGCCCTCACGTGGGTGCCGTCCGCATGGATCGCGGCGACGGCGCATGTCTTCGCGACGATCCCCGGACATGGGATGCCGTGGCTGACCGGCCTCGCCGGGGCCGTGGCGCTCGCGGCGCTGAGCGCCGGCATCGTCCTGCTCGCGGTACCGGCGGCGCCGGGGCGTCCGGCTCGCCGCATGCGCGTCGCGACCGCTGCGGGGGTCTCCATCACGGTGGGCGTCTGGGGCGGATTCGCGGCGCTGGACGGCGTCGCCGCTCCGCTCACCGTGCCCCGGGACTGGTCGGTCGCGCTCTGCGACGTCGGCCAGGGCGACGCGATCCTGCTGCGCTCGGCGGGCCGCATCGCCCTGATCGACACGGGCGCGGAACCCGCCCCGCTGACGGAGTGCCTCAGCAGATTCGGCGTGGGGCGCATCGACCTCCTCGTGCTCACGCACTACGACAAGGACCATGCGGGCGCCGCCGGGGCGCTCGTCGGCCGGGTGGACGCGCTGCTGCACGGGCCGGTGGACAAGCCGGCGTCCGGCCGGCTGCTGCAGCAATTCGCCGACGAGGGGACCGCGCTCGTCGACGCGGCGGCCGGCATGAGCGGACCGCTCGGCACGGCGACCTGGACGGTGCTGTGGCCCCTCGCAGACGGGCGGGGATATCCGCCCGGCAACGAATCCTGTGTCGTGCTGGACGTGCGCGGCCCGAGGATGCCGACGGGCGTCTACCTGTGCGACACGGATGCCACGGCACAGGCGGCGATCCTGCGCAGCGGTGGCCTGCGGCCGCCGTACGAGCTCGTGAAGGTCGCCCACCACGGCAGCGCCGACCAGGAGCCCCGCCTGTACGCCGAGGTGCGCGCGCCCGTCGCATTCATCTCGGTGGGGGCGGACAACGACTACGGGCATCCGCGCAGTCCCACCCTCGGGTTCCTCGCCGCCCTCGGCGCGCAGATCCACCGCACCGACCTCGAGGGCATCGTGACCGCGACCGAGACGCCCGCCGGCGTGGCGCTCTGGCACGAGCGCCCGCCCACCGCCCCGGAGGGCACTCCGGGGCGGTGAACGTCGGAGCCCCCGGCTACGCTGGAAGGCATGGCCCCGGCACCCCGACGCTCCTCCGCATCGAAGTCCGGGGGCGCCCGCGCGGCCATCCCGCAGCTGTCCTGGCGCGACCCGCAGCCGGCGCCGATCGTGCTCGTCTCCGGCCCGGAGGACGTCTGCGCGGAGCGGGCGATCGCCGGGGTGCGGGACTACCTTCGGGCCGAGGATCCGACGCTCGAGGTGTCTGACATCCGTGCCGACGACTACGCCGCCGGCACGCTGCTGGCGGTGACGTCCCCGTCGCTGTTCGGCGAGCCGCGGCTCGTGCGGATCACCGGCGGCGAGAAGATGAGCGACGCGTTCCTCACCGAGGCGCTCGCCTACATCGAGACCCCGCAGGACGGCGCGACGGTCGTGCTGCGACACACCGGCGCGAGCGTCCGCGGCAAGAAGCTGCTCGACGCGATCCGGGCGGGCATCGGCGGGGGAGTGGAAGTGCCCTGCCCCGTCATCAAGCGCGACGGCGACCGCCACGATTTCGCGGCGGGCGAGTTCAAGGCGGCGGGCAAGAGGATCGCTCCCGCCGCGTTGCGCGCGCTCGTGTCCGCGTTCACCGGTGACCTGACCGAGCTCGCCGCGGCGTGCCAGCAGTTGATCGCCGACGTGCCCGGCGACGTCACCGCCGAGGTCGTCGAGCGCTACTACGGGGGTCGGGTGGAGACCTCGGCGTTCACGGTCGCCGACACCGCCATCTCCGGGCGCCTGGGCGACGCCCTCATGGCTCTGCGGCAGGCGATGGACTCCGGCGTCGACCCGGTGCCGCTCGTCGCCGCGGTCGCGATGAAGCTGCGCACGATGGCCCGGGTGGCCGGCAGCCGCGAATCCGCTCCGGCGCTCGCGGCACGGCTCGGCATGAAGGACTGGCAGGTCAACAACGCCCGCCGTGACCTGTCCGGATGGAACCAGCAGAGCCTCGGCCTGGCGATCATGGCAGCCGCGCAAGCCGACGCCGATGTCAAGGGCGCCTCGCGGGATGCCGTCTTCGCGCTGGAACGCCTGATCACCGTGATCGCGACGCGGGCGCCGTACGGCACCCGCTGAGGGGGCATCCGACTCCGAGCCGGACGGGCGCGCCCGCCGGCGACGACCGGTTCCGGCGACGACGAAGGCCCGCCCCAGCTGGGACGGGCCTTCGAGAAGCTCAGCGGCTCAGAGCGCGGCGACCTGCTTGGCGATGGCCGACTTGCGGTTCGCTGCCTGGTTCTGGTGGATGACGCCCTTGCTCACGGCCTTGTCGAGCTTGCGCGACGCCTTGACCAGAGCCTTCTCGGCGGCGGCCTTGTCGCCGGCGGCGATGGCCTCGCGGGTGCGGCGCACCTCGGTCTTCAGCTCGCTCTTGACGGCCTGGTTGCGCTGACGCGCCTTCTCGTTGGTCTTGTTGCGCTTGATCTGCGACTTGATGTTCGCCACGTTCGACGTTTCTTTCGTTCAGGTGATCGGTTGAGTACCGGGCGACGAGTGAGAGAGAGGGGAGCCACCCGGCTTGTGCGAGTTGGACACCCACACGCAAGCCAAGGAATGACTTTACCAGGTCTTGCGGCTTCGTTCCTGCCAGAACACAGGGATGCCGCGCACGACGCGCGTGCGCGGCATCCCGTGCGGGCCACTCAGCCGCGGGCGCTCACCTGCGGACGCCCCGCAGCGTGACCGGTGCGCTCGCGGCGCCTCGCACGCTGTCCGGGTCGGCCGGCGCGAACGTCGCCACGTAGGTGTGGTCTCCGCGCGCGATGTCGCCGAGTGTCAGCGTCGCCACGCCGTCGACCACGGTCGCCGATCCGACCACGACCGAGCCCTCGCGGAACTCCACCGTCCCGTCGGCAGGGGCGCCGCCGGGCAGCGTCACCGACGCCGTGAGGGATGCCGGATGGGCTCCGTTCACGCTCACCTTGCTCGTGGCAGCGAGCGCGACCGCTGCGAGCGGACGCTCGTCGGTGCCGGCGGCGAAGCCCACCTTCACCGGGTCGTGATCGCTCGAGCGGTACGGGTCCGGTGCGTAGAACAGAGTGCCGCTCACGTTGTAGCGGCTGTACTCGAGCGCGACGGACTCGCCGGAGTTGATGCTCCAGATGTCGCCGCCGGTGGCGCGCTGCCGGGCGTCGCGGCTCAGCAGGATGTGATCGAGCGAGCCGGACAGGCCGTCGAACGAGTAGGACGACGTGTCGATCCCGAGGGCGTGCTCGGCGTCGACGTACCCGGCGTCGTACAGCACCTGCAGCGGATCCTCGGCGCTGTATGAGTTGAAGTCACCCGCCAGCGCCACGGTGGTGATGCCGCCGCGGATCTGCTCGATCCAGTCGCGCAGGGCGGTCGCCTGCCGGACACGCGATTCGTTGGAGGCCCCCTGCCCGTCGCCGGCGTCGGCGTCGCCGGGCCAGGGACCGGCGGACCCCTTCGACTTCAGGTGGTTGATGCTGAACAGGAACTTCTCCCCGCCGGCAGCCGGACGGAACACCTGCGCGAGCGGCGGCCGCGCGTTCGCGAACGCCTGCCCGGCAGCCGACTGCGTGCCGAGAGCGCGTTCCGCGCCGATCGGGGTGACGGCAGCCGGCTGATAGATGATCGCCGCGGTGATGACATCCTGCTGCGACAGCGGGGGGAGCTCGCTCGACGACGGCACGAACGACCACTTCTGCGATCCGGCCGCGTCGTTGAGGGCCGCCACCAGGGTCCCGAGAGCCTCGTCCTTCGGCTCACCGAGCACGGCGGAGTTCTCCACCTCGAGAAGCCCCACGACCGACGCGTCGAGCCGGTTGATCGCCGCGACGATCTTGGCCTGCTGGCGTGCCAGGTCCCCGGCATCCCACGCGCCGCGCAGTGGACAGCCGCCGCGCACGGTGAGGCCGTCCCCGGTGCGGTCGGTGTACGACGTGCACGAGGGATCGCTGTCGCCGAGCGTGGTGAAGTAGTTCAGCACGTTGAAGGATGCCACCGACACGGCGCCGCCGACGCTCGCCGGCGCCGCCGTGCGCGTGTTCTCGAAGTCCACGCCGTCGCCGGCTCCGCTGCCGTCGCCGACGAGGGGTTGCGTCGGGTTCAGCTTCCACACGTCGTTGCGCCAGTCGACGATGAGGGGCTGCGTGAACGTCACCGATGCTCCGACCCGCACGGGCTCGGCGAGCGACACGTACGCCGGGGTGAGGCTGCTGTTCGCGGCGCTCAGGAAGTTCGTCGAGGCGCCGTCGTCGAGCGTGATCGCACGCGCGGCGTTGTCGGCCCTGACGTCGGCGGCGGCCGTGGTCCCCGGGCGCGCGACGTCGGTGGGCTGACGCAGCGGCTGGGTGCCCGAGGCGAGACCGACCTCGCCGTACTGGTGGGTGGTGTGCGTGTCGGTCACCGTGAACGGGCCGCTCGGCGTCACGAGCATCGACTCGAACGCCTCGCGTTCGGCATCCGTGCGCGGCCAGGCGAGCGGCGTCGGCACCGGAGCGTCCACGCGCTCGTCGATCGGGGTGACGGACGTCGAGGCGATCTCGGTGAGGCCGTGGTACTCGGTGACCGTGCCCGTCACCTCGACG
>NZ_DATEJS010000151.1:0-5086 GCF_035277845.1 Microbacterium sp. | reverse complement strand
AGTCCACTCGCGCGCGTGTTGCAGCCGCGTATGGGATTTCGCATATGCGGGCGATATCCGCCGGTCCGTAGCATCGGACCATGCGCGTGCTGATCGTCGAGGACGAGCCGTTCCTGGCGGAGGGGATCCGCGACGGCCTGCGCCTCGAGGCGATCGCCGCGGACATCGCGGGCGACGGTGACACCGCGCTGGAGCTGCTCGGCGTGAACGCGTACGACCTGGCCGTGCTCGACCGCGACATCCCGGGCCCGTCCGGAGACGAGGTGGCGCGCTGGATCGTGGCCTCCGGGTCCGGCATCCCGATCCTGATGCTCACGGCGGCGCACCGCCTCGACGACAAGGCGTCGGGATTCGAGCTCGGTGCCGACGACTACCTCACGAAGCCGTTCGAGCTGCGGGAGCTCGTGCTGCGACTGCGGGCGCTCGACCGGCGGCGGACGACGACGCGGCCGCCGGTGCGCGAGATCGCCGGGCTGCGACTGGACCCGTTCCGTCGCGAGGTGTTCCGCGACGGGCGGTACGTGGCGCTCACCCGCAAGCAGTTCGCCGTGCTCGAGGTGCTCGTCGATGCCGACGGCGGCGTCGTCAGCGCCGAGGAGCTGCTGGAGCGGGCCTGGGACGAGAATGCGGACCCGTTCACGAACGCCGTGCGCATCACCGTGTCGGCGCTGCGCAAGCGTCTCGGCGAGCCGTGGCTGATCGCGACGGTGCCCGGCGTCGGATACCGCATCGGCACCGGTGCGGATCCGGAGGCCCGCGGCGATGCCTAGGCAGAAGGGGCCGAGCGTGCGGCTCCGTCTCGCCCTCAGCTACGCGGGGTTCCTGCTGGTCGCGGGCTTCCTGCTGCTGTCGGTCGTGTGGGTGTTCCTGCTGCGCTACGTGCCGGACGGCGAGATCTTCGCCCGCCAGTTCGTGCCCAACCGCTCCGATCTGCTGCGCGCGTTCGTCCCGCCGGCGACCTGGGCGATGGTCTGCCTGCTCGTGTTCGGCCTGGCCGGCGGGTGGTTCCTCGCGGGGCGGATGCTGGCGCCGCTGGCGCGCATCGGAGATGCGGCCCGGCTCGCCGCGGAGGGCTCGCTGTCGCACCGCATCCGGCTCGAGGGCAGCGACGACGAGTTCCGCCGGCTCGCCGACGTGTTCGACGGCATGCTGGAGCGCCTCGAGGCGCACGTCGCCGAGCAGGAGCGCTTCGCCGCGAACGCCTCCCACGAGCTGCGCACTCCGCTCGCGATCACGCAGACCATGCTGGATGTCGCCCAGAAGGATCCGGAGCGCGACGTCGACCAGCTGCTCGCCCGGCTGCGAGCGGTCAACACGCGCGCGATCGAGCTCGCCGACGCGCTGCTGCTGCTGAGCCGCACGAGCCGGGGGCCGATCGGCGGCGGGACGGTGGATCTGTCGCTGCTCGCCGAGGAGGCGGCCGAGAACCTGCTGCCCGTCGCCGAGCGACGCGGAGTGTCGCTGGAGGTCGGCGGGGACGGCGCGCCGTGCCACGGCTCCGAGGCCCTGCTGCTGCAGCTGACCACGAACCTCGTGCACAACGCCATCGTGCACAACCTGGCCACCGACGGCACCGTGACCGTGACCACGGCGGCGACCACGCGCGAGGCGGTGCTGCGGGTGGAGAACACCGGTCCGCCACTGGATGCCGCCGGCATCCCGGCCCTGCTCGAGCCGTTCCAGCGGAGCCGGGGCCGCGTGCGTGCCGACGGAGCCGATCACGCCGGCGCCGGACTCGGCCTCGCGATCGCGCAGAACATCGTCGCCGCACACCGCGGGCAGCTGACCCTGGTCCCCCGCCACGGCGGAGGGGCTGTCGTGACCGTGCGACTGCCCGGCTGATGTGCTGACGGCACCACGCGCCTCACCGAGGTGCTCGACGTCGTGACCCGCACGACGGGCGTCTACGACGGCTGGGGCGCTCCCGTGGTCCCGTCCACCGGGGCCGGATCCGTGCCGGCGGCGACCGACGTCTCCCAGGCCTCGGGGCCGGAGGAACCCGCCGGGTAGTCGTCCATCGGAACCTCGTCGCGGGCCCAGGCATCCCGCACCGGCTGGATGATCCGCCAGCACTCCTCCGCGGAGTCGCCGCGCACCGAGAGGGTGACGTCGCCGTCGAGGATCTCGCTGAGCACCTGGGTGTACGCGTGGATGCGCCCCTCGCCGAGGTCGACCGTCGCGATGTCGCGGTGCAGCGCGAACGGGTTGTCGCCGCCGTTCACGTTCAGCTCGAGCGACAGGGTGTCGGGTCCGAGCGAGAACCGCAGCACGCCGCCGTCCGCCGGGCGGCCGGTGAAGCCGTCCGGCAGGTGCCGCACCGGGCGGAGCGTGACGACGATCTCGGCCAGGTCCGCTCCGAGCGCCTTGCCCGAGCGCAGGGTGAACGGCACCCCGGCCCACTGCGCGGTGCGCACCTCGCACGTGAACTCGGCGAGCGTCTCGGTGGTGCGGGTGGCATCCACCCCCTCTTCGTCGACGTATGACGGGATCTGCCGGTCGCCGATCCTCCCCGCGGTGTACCGGGCGCGCCGGGAGAAGTGCACCGGATCGTCGTTCCAGATGCGGGTGGCGCGCAGGGCTTCGCCCTTCGCGTCGCGCAGGTCGCGTTCGCCGAGCGTCGCGGGTGACGTCATCGTGAGCACCGCCAGCACCTGCAGCAGGTGGCTCTGCAGCATGTCGATCATGGCGCCGGCGTGGTCGTAGTAGCGCGCGCGGTTCTCCAGCGCGAGGGATTCGTCGAACCGGATGAGCACCCGCTCGACGTGCTCCGCCGACCAGAGCGGCTCGACCAGGCGGTTCGCGAATCGCACCCCCAGCAGGTTCAGCACCGTGGCGCGGCTGAGGAAGTGGTCCACCCGGAACACGTGGTCCTCGGGGACGAGCTGCCGGAGCAGTTCGTTCAGCTTCGCCGCGCCCTCCCGGTCGCCGCCGAACGGCTTCTCCAGCGCCAGCACGGTGTCGTCGGGCAGCGTGATCCCGCGCATCGCCGCGCACGACGCGGCCGCGACCGCCGGGGGCACGGCGAAGTAGACCACGAGCGCCCCCTCGACCGGCTCGATGAGCTTCTTCAACGCGCCGACGTCCGTGATGTCGGCCTGGGTGTATTCGGTCTGGGCCACCCGGTCGTAGACATCGTCGGCGCCGGCGTCGGCGAAGGCGTCTTTCACGGCATCCCGCCACTTCTCCGAGGTCCACGCATCGGAGCCCGCACCGCGCAGGGTGAGCCGCCGGTCCGGCTCGCGCTGCAGGAGCTGGGCGAGAGCGGGCAGAAGGAGCCGCGACGTCAGATCGCCGGAGGCGCCGAGAATCAGGAGTGTCACCTGCTGCTGCATACCGCGAGGCTAAGTCGTCGCCGGCCGCCCGCCAACCCCTCGCACTCCCGTCGCGCGGGGTGTAGGGGGACGGCCCGGTCGAGCACGGCGTGTTCGGCTGCCGTTCACCGCGAATCCGTTGAACACGTCCGTGGGCTGATGCATCGTGAGGGGGTCACCCCCGTCGCGACACTCCCTCCCCCTCCCGCCGCGACGGCCCACGGTCGAAAGGTCTCCCGATGAAACGAGTACTCACCTGTGCCACGGCGGCCGCCGGCGCCCTGCTGCTGGCCGGCATGTCCCTGACACCGGCATCCGCCGACGTCGTCCGCACGACGGCCGCCCACGCCGGCCGGACGCCGGCGGCGTCCGCCACCACGACGCCGATCACGCACGTGGTCGTGCTCTTCCAGGAGAACGTCTCGTTCGACCACTACTTCGCCACCTATCCGTCCGCCGCCAACCCCGCCGGCGAGCCGGCGTTCACCGCGGCGCCGGGCACCCCGACCGTCAACGGGCTCGGTCCGAGCCTGCTGAGCCCGAACAACCCGAACTCCACGCAGCCGTTCCGGCTCGATCGCAGCCAGGCCCAGACCTGCGACCAGGACCACACGTACACCGACGAGCAGAAGGCGTTCGACGGCGGCCTCATGGACAAGTTCGTCGAGACCGTCGGGCGGGGCACCGCGGCGTGTCAGGATGCCGGCAAGGGTGCCGGACTCGTGATGGGCTACTACGACGGCAACACCGTGACCGCGTACTGGAACTACGCGCAGCGCTTCGCGATGAGCGACAACTCGTACGGCACGACCTTCGGCCCGTCGAGCGTCGGCGCGATCAACCTGGTGTCCGGACAGACCCACGGATTCTCGCAGACCACGCCGGCCGTGACCGCCGCCGGAACCATGATCGGCGATCCGCAGCCCGCGGGCGACGTCTGCGACACGCGCGACACGGCCACCTCGGTCGACCCGAACGCCGAGAACATCGGCGATCTGCTGAACGCCAAGGGCGTCTCGTGGGGCTGGTTCGAGGGCGGTTTCGCCGACTGCGCCGCCACCCACACGGATGCCGGCGGCGTGACGTCGAAGGACTACATCCCTCACCACGAGCCGTTCCAGTACTACGCCTCCACGGCCAACCCGCAGCACCTGCGCCCGGCATCCGTCGCCGAGATCGGTCACGACGGCCGGGCCAACCACCAGTACGACCTCACCGACTTCTGGGCCGCCGTGGATGCGGACTCGATGCCGGCGGTCAGCTTCCTGAAGGCGCCCGCCTACCAGGACGGCCACGCCGGGTACTCCACGCCCCTGGACGAGCAGCGCTACGTCGTCGACACCATCGACCGGCTGCAGAAGACGCCGGAGTGGTCGTCGACCGCGGTCATCATCGCCTACGACGACAGCGACGGCTGGTACGACCACCAGATGGGCCCGATCGTCAACCAGTCGAACGATCCGACCGCCGACGCGCTGACCGGCGACAGCTGCGGCACGAACACCGCGCGCATCGCCGGCGGATACCTCGACCGCTGCGGCTACGGACCGCGACTGCCGCTCCTCGTCGTGTCGCCGTACGCGAAGCGCAACTATGTGGACCACACCGTCACCGACCAGACGTCGATCACGCGCTTCATCGAGGACAACTGGCAGACCGGCCGGATCGGCGATGCCTCGTTCGACGCGCTCGCCGGATCGCTGGACGGCATGTTCTCGTTCCACCGCCCGGCGAACAGCGCGCGGCTGTTCCTCGACCCGGTCACCGGCCGCCCG
>NZ_DATEJS010000150.1:0-4609 GCF_035277845.1 Microbacterium sp. | reverse complement strand
CGCACGGGTCGGACTGCGCGGGGCGGGCATCGTGCCGTGGCTGGTGTCCCGCGGGCCCGCGACGGCGTGGGTCGCGATCGGGGCCGGCGGCGCACTGCTGCTCGGCGGGGATTCCGTGCGGCTCGACGTGCGGGTGGCATCCGGCTGCACGCTGCACATCGAGGACGTCGGCGGCACCGTCGCCTACGACGGCGAGGGGCGCACGGCGACGTGGGACGTGCGCGCGTCGCTCGGAGACGGGGCACGGCTCACCTGGCGGGCGCTGCCGTTCGTCGTCGCGGACGGCGCATCGGTGGAGCGCTCGATGAGCGTGACCCTCGGTGCCGGAGCGAGCGCGATCGTGCGGGAGACGCTCGTGCTCGGGCGGGCCGGTGAGCGCGGCGGCACGGTCGTCTCCCGGCTGGACGTGACGGATGCCGGAGGCCCGCTGCTGGTGGAGACCCTGCGCGTGTGCGGGGATGCTCCGGTGCCGGGCGTGCTCGGCACGCATCGGGTGGTGGACAGCGTGCTGGCGGTGGGGGCGGAGGCGGGTGGCATCCCGGCGGTGACGGATGCGCCGGGAGCGACGGTGCTGCGTCTGGAGCGCGGCGGGCACCTGGTGCGGGCGCTCGGCACGGATGCGCACGTCGTGGACCTCGCGCCCGTGTTCGACAGGTTCGCCGGCTGAGCCCGACAGACGGAAGGAGGGGCACCCCTCGACGGAACGCCCCTCCCCGGTGACAGCGCGACTCAGTCGGCGTCGGCGATCGTGAGGATCGCGGCGGTCTGCTCCGGCGTCTCCTCCTCGAGGTTGACGTGCGCGAGCTTCTTGCTGCCGACGACGATGATCGCCGCGGCGACGATGACGGCCGCACCGCCGACGAAGTACGGCGTGGAGCCGGTGAACTGCCCGGCCAGCCACGTGGTCATCGGCGGGGCGATCGCACCGCCGAGGAAGCGCACGCCGGAGTAGGCCGAGGACGCCACCGTGCGGGGCAGGTCGGTCGCGGACATCACGCACTCGGTGAGCACCGTGTTGATGACACCGAGGAACAGGCCGCCCACGATGATGCAGACGATGATGCCGGCGATCGAGTCGATCGCGAAGCCCGCGACGATGAGCGTCAGGCCGAGCAGCACCATCACGATCCACAGCACGCGGGTGCGCGGCAGGAAGCGCGTCAGGAAGGGAGCGACCCACACCGACGTCACCGCCAGGGCCACGCCCCAGCCGAAGAAGATGAAGCCGAGGGTCTGGGCATCCTCGACACCCAGCGGCACGAGCGCGAACGGCGAGTAGGCCAGCAGGGTGAAGAAGCCGAAGTTGTAGAAGATCGCGGCGATCGCGAGCAGGGTCAGCGCGGGCTTGCCGAGCGCCTTGAACGGGGCGACGATGCTGGTCGGCTGCGGCTTCTCCGGGTTCTTGCGCAGCAGCGTGATGATCGCGATGAAGCCGATGGCCATGAGCACCGCGGTGCCGAAGAAAGGTCCGCGCCAGCTGATCGAGCCGAGCCATCCGCCCAGCAGCGGGCCGATCGCGATGCCGAGACCCAGCGCCGCTTCGTACAGGATGATGGCGCTCGAGGTGCCGCCGGATGCCGCGCCGATGATCGTGGCGAGGGCGGTCGAGATGTAGAGGGCGTTGCCGAGGCCCCAGCCGGCGCGGAAGCCCATGATGCCGCCGATCGAGCCGGATGCGCCGGCGAGCGCGGCGAAGACGACGATCAGCGCGAGGCCGATCAGCAGCGTCCGCTTGGCGCCGATGCGGCTGGAGACCCAGCTGGTGAAGAACATCGCGATGGCGGTCACGAACAGGTAGGTCGTGAACAGCATCTCGGTCTGCGTCGGCGTCGCCTGCAGCTCCTTCGCGATGGCCGGCAGGATCGGGTCGACCAGGCCGATGCCCATGAAGGCGATGACGCTGGAGAACGCGACGGCCCAGACGGCCAGCGGCTGCTTGAGGATGGAGGAGCCCGTCTGCGGGGCGTGGGACGACATGACTAGTCGATGACCTTTCGGATCGGTGCGGTGAGTTCCTGGTGTCCGCGGGCGATGCGCGGGCGGATCAGCTCGAGGGCGGATCGGATGGTGTCGATCTGCCCGGGGGTGAGATCGTCGAACGCCGGCACGAGCGCTTCGGCGACGCGGGCGCGCCACTGATTCAGCACGGCGTCGCCGGCATCCGTCAATGCGATGAGCGACACCCGGTGATCGGCTTCGTCGGCCACCCGCTCGACCTCGCCCCGCTCGACGAGTCCGGCGACGATCTTGGTCATCGTCGGCTGGGCGACCCCCGACGCCTGCGCGAGCTCGCCGAGCCGCGTCGGCCCGGAGGACTGCAGCACGGAGAGCGTGCGCCACGTCGCCGCCGTGGTGGCGTCGCCGGAGGCCCGGCGGGCGAGGCGGGTGAGGCGTCCGCCGGCCTGCACGAGGTCGGCGATCAGTGCGCGCACGGTGTCGGGCTGATCGGTGGACATGCCTCAACTATACATAGCCTGGCTATATATATCAATAGCCAGGCTATACACCTCGCCGGTCCCGCCGGCGGAGGCGGGTCAGGCCGCGGGGCCGGCGATCAGGGTGACGGGCACGGATCGGGCCCGGCCGGAGGCATCCCTGTACGTGATGGTGACGCGCTCACCGGCTTTGTGCTGCTTCAGGATGCCGGAGAGGGCACCGGACGAGCTCACCGCGGTGCCGTCGACGGACGTGATGACGTCGCCCGCCTGCAGGCCCGCCTGCGCCGCGGGGGTTCCGTCGATCACGCCGCTGATCGTCGCACCCGAGGTCTGCGTGGCGCCGGACCCGTATCCGTACCCGTATCCGTAGCCGTTCTGGGCGTCCGCCGGGGCGACCTCGACTCCGAGGAACGCCGGCGTGCCGAGCTGGATGCCGGATCCGCCCGCGCCGGACGTGATCTCGTGCGCGATCGAGAGGGCCGTCGTGATCGGGATCGCGAACGAATCGGCGACACCGCCGGCGCTGGCCGCCGTGTCCATGCCCACGATCCTGCCGTTCGAGCCGTACAGCGGTCCGCCGGAGTCGCCGGACTGGATCGCCGCGTTCGTCTCGATCATGCCGCTGAGCGTCTCGGATGCCGCATACCCGTCGGCCTGCGTGGTCAAGCCCTGGTCGAGGGCGGTGACCGAACCGGATGCCGCGATCAGCGTGCCGCCGCCCTGGGCGTTGCCGACGCCGGTCACGCCGTCCCCGACCTTCACGCTGTTCGACGTGTCGAAGGATGCCGCGGCGAGCCCGGATGCGTGCTGCAGCCGGAGGACGGCGACGTCGTCCGCCGCATCCGTCCCGACGACCGTCGCCGTGTACTTCCTGCCGGTCGAGGGGACCTCGACGGTGATGCTCGTCGCGCCTTCGACCACGTGGTTGTTGGTGAGGACCTCGCCCGTGCTCGTGACGACCATGCCGGTGCCGGCGGCCTCGGCCTGTCCGTAGTCGATCGTCGTGTCGATGAGCACGATCCCCCGCGACTGCGCCGTCGTCGCGGCCGTCCCCGACACGGCGGTGGTCTGCGAGCCGGGCCCTCCACCGTTGCCGCCGTTGCCGCCGGTGCCGCCGGAGCCTGAGCCGCCGCGTCCGGAGCCGCCGTACCCGTCACCCCACCCCGGCGATCCCGAGCCGCCGGAGGCCGGGCCGCCCGACCCGTAGCCGGGGAATCCGGCCCCCGGGCCCTGACTCTGCGCACTCGCCGACGAATGGGATGCCGACGCCACGCCGACACCCAGCGCCGCGCCGATCCCGAGGAGCGCCACGGCCCCTGCCGCCGCGCCGACGATCAGCCTCGGCCGCAGACGCCCACGGGTCCGGTCGGAGGTCGCGGGGTGCGTCGGGAACGGCGTCGCCTGTTCCTCGGGCGTCGGCTGCTGAGGGTCGCTCTGCTCGGTCATGTCTTCCATGAGACGCCCGCAAACAAGAACGACCGTCGGTCTCCGCTATGCCGATCCTATGAAGCTCGAGCCGTGGGCCTCACCCCTGCAGCAGCCCCGCTCTCAGCACCTCGCCGATCTCCGCGGGCAGGTGCGGCGCGGCGTGCAGGGACACCATCCGCGGCGGAACCCGGTCCGCCAGCGTGAGGAACCGGCAGTCGTCGGAGCTCACCGGCAGCGCGAGCTCGGGCACGAAGGCGATGCCGAGGCCGGCTGCGACGTAGGCCGCCACCACCCGGTAGTCGTCGCTGCGCTGCACCTCGTCCGGCGTGAAGCCGGCGCGTCGGGTGAAGTCGTGCAGCATGCTGTCGATCGCGTCGTCCGGGTCGCGGCCGACGATCCAGGCTTCGTCGCGCAGGTCGGCGAGCGACACCTGATCCCGGTCGGCGAGGGGATGCGTGCGGGCGAGCAGGATGCCGAAGTGCTCCTCGAAGAGGCGTTCGCCGCCGGCGCGCCCGCGCGGCTCGGTCTCATAGGTGATGACGGCATCGAGGCGGAGCGCGTCGAAGTCGGCCCAGAGGGCCTCGTTCTCGGCCTCGGTGACGTCGATGCGCAGCCCGGCATCCGTCGCGGCGGCCACGATCGCCGGCAGCAGCCGGGCCGCGGCCGTCGGGAAGACGCCGAGCCGGCACACCCGCCGCCGGTCCCGCAGCGCGGATGCCACCTCCTCCTGCCCGCGGGCGGCG
>NZ_DATEJS010000149.1:0-11278 GCF_035277845.1 Microbacterium sp. | reverse complement strand
CGGAGGGCACGGTGCCGGGCCGCCGTCGCGGCAGGGCCGCCGCCGGTCCCGCGGTGGACCGCGCCGCCGATGTCCCGGCGCTGCGGGTGGAGTCGATCACGGTGATCGTGCGGTCGCTCGTGATGGCGCGGACGTCCATCGCGGCGTCGTGGGCGATGGGCCGCAGATCCACGGGGACGACCTCGACCTCCTCGCGGCGCTCGTCGAGACGGGTCAGGGCGAGGAGGTCCTCCACCATCACGCCCATGCGGATGGCCTCCTTCTCGATGCGCTCCATCGCCTGCGCCGTGTCCTCGTCCGAGCGGATCGCGCCCATCCGGTGCAGCTCCGCATACCCGCGCACGGTGACCAGGGGCGTGCGCAGTTCATGGCTCGCGTCGCCGATGAACCGGCGCATCTGGCGCACCGTGGCATCCCGCTGCGTCAGGGCGGCATCCACGCGGCCGAGCATCGCGTTGATCGCGAGCTTGAGGCGGCCGACCTCGGTGTGCTGCGGCTCGATGTCGGTGAGACGCTGGCTGAAGTCGCCCGCCGCGATCGACATGGCGGTCGACTCGACCTGGGTGAGGCTGCGGAACGCGAGGGTCACGAGCCACCGGGTGCCGACGGCGCCGAGGATGATCGTCAGCATCGCCAGCACGCTGTAGATGCCGAGGTAGGTCGTGAGGATCCGATCGCCCGACGCCGTGGGCAGCGCGACCAATTGGGTGTACAGCGTCGCGTCGCCCGGAACCAGGAACGGCGACACGCTGGCCCGGAAGCCCGAGCCGGTGGTGCCGTCCAGGCTGAACGGGTCCGACCCGCGCTCGGTCGTCTGCTGCGGGCCGAAGGAGTCGGGGAACACCGGCGCATCCGGACCGCTCGACCCGGCGGTCGCGAGACGGTCGCCCTTGCCGTCGTACACCGCGACCGAGTAGTCGACCTGCGGCGTGGACTTCTTCGGGGTGAAGGTGGTCACGCCGTTGCGCGTCTGCGTGTCGAACATGGCGTTCCACACCTCGACGTTCGAGAGCTGCCGCACCTGCGAGTCCAGGCTCGAGTCGAGGGCGCTGCGCAGGAACACCATGGTGCCGAGGCCCGCGACGAACAGGCCGACGATGAGCACCGCGACGGTGACGCCCGTCACCTTGCCGCGGAGGCTGACGCCGCGCCACCAGCCGGTGACCGCGTCGGTGCTCTCGCTCAGGGCGCGCCTCCCGGTGCTACGCGGGCTTGTTCGAGGTCTTCAGCATGTAGCCGAAGCCGCGCTTGGTCTGGATGAGCGGCTCGGACGAGTGCGGGTCGATCTTGCGGCGGAGGTACGAGATGTAGCTCTCCACGATGCCGGCGTCGCCGTTGAAGTCGTACTCCCAGACGTGGTCGAGGATCTGCGCCTTCGACAGCACGCGGTTGGGGTTCAGCATCAGGTAGCGCAAAAGCTTGAACTCGGTGGGGCTGAGCTCGATCTGCGCCTCGTTGACGAACACGTCGTGGGTGTCCTGGTCCATCGTGATCTCACCCGCGCGGATGACCGACTCCTCGTCGGCCTGCATCGTGCGGCGCAGGATCGCCTGGATGCGGGCGACGATCTCGTCGAGGCTGAACGGCTTGGTGACGTAGTCGTCGCCGCCGGCGTTCAGGCCTGCGATCTTGTCCTCGGTCTCGTCCTTCGCGGTGAGGAACAGGATGGGCGCGGTGTAGCCGGCGCCGCGCAGGCGCTTGGTGACGCTGAAGCCGTTCATGTCGGGCAGCATCACGTCCAGGATGATGAGGTCGGGCTCTTCCTCGAGCACGGCCGAGATGGTCTGAGCGCCGTTCGCCACGGCACGCACCTGGTACCCGGCGAAGCGAAGACTCGTGATGAGGAGGTCGCGGATGTTCGGTTCATCGTCCACGACGAGAATGCGCGCAGCGGTCATGGCACCTAATATGCCAGTCCGCACCGTTCCGCGGGGTACGTCATCGGCGCGTCCAGGGACTGCATAGCGAGCCCAGAGGGTCGTGGGTCGCGCCTCAGGATGTCGCTGTCCGCTCCCCGCGGGCCGCCGCGCGCACCTCCACGCAGCAGCGGCCGGCATGCGGCGCGAGCGCCGGACGCCGCTCGTCCCCGGTCGCGGCGACCATGCCCTGGATGAGGCAGAGATTGGCCGAGCAGATGAGGTCGGTGTGCCGCTGCGCCAGCATGTGGAACGGGCAGTTCTCGAGGAGGATCCCGCCGGAGTCGTCCTCGCGCGGGTCGTACCCGCACGCCGTCAGTGCATCCTCCAGCGATCCGGAACCGGCGCCCAGCTGCGCGCCGGCCTCCCGGGCGACATCCTTCAGCGCGGCGCGCATGCTCGTCCCGGTGGTGTCCGCGCGTTCCGCGGCCTCGGCGAGCAGGTTGCCGGCGAGTTCGTAGTGGCGTTCGGGGACGCTCGCCATGAGTTCCGACGCGGCGACGGTGTAGACGCGGGCCGGGCGTCCGGCGCCGGGGCCGCTGCGTCCGGGCGGACGACGGTTCTCCGCGGCCAACGCGCCGGCGTCGACGAGGCGCTCGAGGTGGAACGCCGCGGTGCTGCGGGGGAGGCCGAGGTCGGTGGCGGCGGCATCGCGCGTCACCGGCTGCGCCGCGTCGGCGACGTAGTCGTAGAGGCGTCGACGCACCGGATCGTTCAGGGCGCCGACGGCATCCAGGTCGTTCCGGGGCCGCATGTGCCCAGCGTACCACTCTAAAAACAAAAAGGTTGACAAAATTTGGGACCGGCCGTACGGTCGGGCTAGAGGGGAGCCGCCATGAACTCAACAGCCGCCCTGCACGCCGTCGCCGACGATCCGATCGATCGCGCCCGGGCGATGGTGGCCGTCGCCGACCTGCTCACGGCGCTCGGCTACGACGCGACCGACGAGCACCTGATCGACACGCCGCGTCGCGTCGTCGACGCGCTCATCGACATGACGGCGTCCGAACCGTTCGTCATGACGACGTTCGCGAACGAAGAGGGGTACGACGAGCCGGTGGCGGTGCGCGGCATCCGCTTCACGTCGCTGTGCGAGCACCATCTGCTGCCCTTCCGCGGCGAGGTCGACGTCGCCTACGTGCCGGGATCGCGCCTGGTGGGGTTGTCCAAGCTCGCCCGCGTCGTGGAGCGGCACGCCCGGCGCCTGCAGGTGCAGGAGCGGATGACGGTGCAGATCGCCGACGAGCTCGAGGACGCGCTCGCTCCGCGCGGCGTCGCCGTCGTCGTGCGCGCCGAGCACCTGTGCATGTCGATCCGGGGGGTGCGCACCCCCGACGCCGAGACCCGCACCACGGCGTTCCGCGGTGTGTTCCAGAGCGACCCGGAGCTGCGCGGCGCGCTGCGGCCGGACGGACCCGGGAGGATGTCATGACCCATCACCTCATCGTCGGCGGAGGTCTCGCCGCCGCGAGCGCCGCCGAGACCCTGCGCACCGAGGGGTACGACGGCGAGATCACGGTCGTCACGGACGAGGCGCATCCGCCGTATCAGCGGCCACCGCTCTCGAAGGGGTACCTCGCCGGCCGGGAGGGCCTCGACGCCGTCATCCTGCATCCGGCTGAGTGGTACGTCGAGAACGGAATCGCGCTTCGCACCTCCACCTCCGTCACCGCGATCGATCCTTCGGCGCACCGCGTCGAGCTCGGCGCAGGCGAGAGCGTCGCGTACGACTCTCTGCTGCTCGCCACCGGATCCCGCCCACGGCAGCTGCCGCTCCCGGGAGCCGACCTGCAGGGGGTGTACACGCTGCGGCGCCTCGACGACTCCGACGCCCTCGCCGCCGAGCTGCGCGACGGAGGTCGCCGGCTGGTGCTGGTCGGCTCGGGCTGGATCGGCCTCGAGGTGGCCGCGACGGCGCGCGAGTTCGGCAACGAGGTCACGGTGCTCGAGCGGGACCCGGTGCCGCTCGCTCCCGCGCTCGGCGCGCGTTTGGGCGCCGAGTTCGCCCGCATGCACGAAGAGCACGGCGTCGAGCTGCGCATGTCCGTCGGGGTGGAGGGCCTGGTCGGCACCGGCCGCGTGTCCGGCGTCGTGGTGGACGGTGAGACGGTGCCGGCGGACCTGGTGCTCGTCGGTGTGGGAGCGGTGCCGAACACGGGGCTCGCCGAAAGCGCGGGACTGGAGGTGGACCGCGGCATCCTGACCGACGCGAGCCTGCGCACGAGCGCCCCGGACGTGTTCGCGGCCGGGGACGTCGCCAACGCGTGGCACCCCGTGATCGGACAGCGGCTGCGCAGCGAGCACTGGGCGAACGCGCTCAACGCCGGGCCGGTGGCCGCGCGCGCGATGCTCGGGCAGGATGCCGTGCACGACGGCATCCCGTACTTCTACACCGACCAGTACGACCTCGGGATGGAGCTGTCCGGCTACGCGCCGCTCATGGCCGACGCGGAGCTCGTGATCCGCGGCGACCTCGCCGGACGCGAGTACATCGCGTTCTGGGTGCGCGACGAGCGCGTGGTCGGCGGGATGAACGTGAACGTCTGGGACGTCAACGAGCAGATCCAGCAGCTCATCCGCTCGCGGGCGCGGGTGGATGCCGCGGCGCTGGCCGACGCGTCCGTCGCGCTGGATTCGCTGAGCGCGTGAGGGCGCTCCGCGCGGGCACGCGCACCCTCGACCTGAACCGCCGGATCGCCGTGATGGCGATCGTGAACCGCACGCCGGACTCCTTCTACGACCGCGGCGCGACCTACGCGCTCGATGCCGCGGTCGCCGCCGGGACGGCCGCGTTCGACGCCGGCGCCGACCTCGTCGACGTCGGCGGGGTGAAGTTCGCGCCGGGCCCGCCGGTGCCGGTCGAGGAGGAGTGCGCACGCGTCATCCCCGTCGTCGAGGCGCTCGCCCCGCACGGCCTGGTCAGCGTGGACACGTTCCATCCCGAGGTCGCAGTGGCCGCCATGGCGGCCGGAGCCGCCGTCATCAACGACACCACCGGGCTGCACGACCCGCGCATGGCGGACGTCGTCGCCGCGGGCAATGCCGCCCTCGTCATCGCGCACAGCCTCGCGGCGCCCCGCACGCAGCATCCGCTCCCGCACTACGACGACGTGGTCGCCGACGTGCTCGCGTTCCTGCGCGACCGGGTGGCGCTCGCCACGGCGCACGGCGTGCCCGAGGACCGCATCATCGTCGACCCCGGGCACGACCTGAACAAGAACACCCGGCAGACCCTCGAGCTCACCCGGCGGCTCGGCGAGTTCCAGGAGCTCGACCTGCCGCTGCTGGTGGCGCTCTCGAACAAGGACTTCATCGGCGAGACGCTCGACCGGGAGCGCGGCGATCGCCTGCCCGGGTCGCTCGCCGCCGCGGCGTGGTGCGTCGCGCACGGCGCACGCCTCGTGCGGGTGCACAACGTGCGCGAGACCGTCGACGCGATGCGCATGATCGAGGCGATCGAGGGCTGGCGGGAACCGGTGTACGAGCTGCACAACACACGCCCGGAGGGGAACGACTGATGCCCACGCGCACCGACCTGTTCGACGCGTACGCCCTGCCCGACCGCACCCGTCCCCGGGTGCGCGTCAACTTCGTCTCGAGCGCCGACGGCGCCGTGACGCTCGAGGGGCGAAGCGGTGCCCTGGGCGGTGAGACCGACCGTGCCGTCATGCAGGTGCTGCGCACGATGTCCGACGTCGTGCTGGTGGGGGCGGGCACGGTGCGCGCGGAGGGCTATGGCGGACTGCGCGTCGACGACCGGGACGCCGACTGGCGGCGCGATCGCGGCCTGCCGGACCAGCCGGTGCTCGCGATGGTGAGCGGGTCGCTCGGACTCGGGCCCGACGATGCCGTCTTCGCGCAGGCCGTGCGCCGGCCCGTGATCGTGACGACGGAGCGCGCGGCACGCGCGCGCGGCGCGGACTTCGCCGCGGTCGCCGATGTCATCGCGTGCGGGGAGGCATCCCTCGACCTCGCTGCGATGCGCGATGCGTTCGCCGGTCGCGGCTGGACCCAGGTGCTGTGCGAGGGCGGACCGCACCTGTTCGGAGCGCTGCTGGAGGCGGGGCTCGTCGACGAGGTGTGCGTGACGCTCGCCCCCCGGTTCGTCGGCGGCGACGCCGGTCGCATCGTGCGCGGGGCCGCGGAGGCCGATCGACCATTCGACCTCGCCGGCATCCTCACCGACGACGAGGGGTTCGTCTTCCTGCGCTACGCGCTGAGCTGATCGGCCGCGCCTCGCGGTTCCCGCGTGCGTCACGGGACGTTCACGAGACGGTCGCCCGCGGCTCTGGCCGCGGCGCGCGCGCTGTCCTAAACTGAACGAACCCTTAGTGCGCCTTAAGAGACGCATGCACGTGCCGGGCCGACGCTGCCCGCGAAACGAGGAGGATCCCTGTGCGCACACGCACGAACTCGATCACGCGTCTGAGCAGGGGAGCCGTCATCGCGGCCACCGCTGTGACGCTCGCCATGGCGGGAGCGGGGGCATCCGCCTCCGCCGCCCCGACCGGGTCGACCACCCCGAACGGCCCGACCATGGACATCCAGCTGCTGTCGTTCAACGACTTCCACGGCAACCTCGAGGCGCCGACCGGATCCAGCGGCCGGCTCGTCACCGGGCACACGCTGGCGCCCGGCGCCACCAAGCCCGCGGACACCACGCAGAACGTCGGCGGCGTGGCGTACCTCGCCACCCACCTCGCGAAGGCGCGGGAGGGGCACCCCTACACGCTCACCGTCGCCGCCGGCGATCTCATCGGTGCGTCGCCGCTGCTGTCCGGCGCATTCCACGACGAGCCGACGATCCTCGCGATGAACGCGCTCAAGCTGGATGTCTCGGCCGTCGGCAACCACGAGTTCGACGAGGGCTACCAGGAGCTGCAGCGCATGGCGAACGGCGGCTGCATCGACGACGGCGACGGGGCGAACAACCAGAACTCCTGCCCCGACGGCGCGTTCCCGGGCGCCCGGTTCGACTACCTCGCCGCGAACGTCGTGAACGAGAAGACCGGCCGCACGATCCTGCCGGCGTACGCGATCAAGAACATCAAGGGCGCGAAGATCGGCTTCATCGGCATGACGCTCAAGGACACCCCGTCCATCGTCACCGCCGCCGGGGTCGCCGGCCTGCGGTTCGAGGACGAGGTCGCCACGGCGAACGCGCTCGTCCCGGTGCTGAAGGCCCAGGGCGTCAACGCCATCGTGGTGCTGATCCACCAGGGCGGCGTGCCCGGTCAGCAGACCTGGTACGGACCGGACGACAAGCCGTACACGGTCAACCCGTCGTACGACGCCGCCTGTGCGAACGGCGCCCAGCTCGACCCGACGAGCCCGATCATCCCGATCGCCGCGCACCTCGACCCCGCCATCGACATGATCGTGTCGGGCCACACCCACCAGCCGTACGTCTGCGACATCAAGGACCCCGCCGGCAACGACCGGATGGTGACCTCGGCCTCCTCGTTCGGGCGTCTGTTCACGGACACCACGCTGACGTACGACAAGCGCACGCAGGACATCGTGCGCACATCCGTGAAGAGCGCCAACATGCTCGTCACCCGGGACGTCGCCGAGGATCCGGCCGAGACCGCCATCATCCAGCACTACAAGGAGCTGGTGAAGCCGATCGCGAGCAAGGTCATCGGCCACCTCGACGCCGATGTGACCCGCACCGCGAACACGGGCGGCGAGTCGGCGCTCGGCGACCTGATCGCCGACGCGCAGCTCGCCGATCCCAGCGTCGTCGGCTCGTTCGGCACACCGGTGATCGCGCTGATGAACCCGGGCGGCATCCGCACCGACCTGACGCGCTCCGCGTCGTCGTGGGGCGAGGCACCCGGAGACGTCACCTACGAGGAGGCGTTCAACGTGCAGCCGTTCAACAACTACCTGGTCTCGCTCGACCTCACCGGCGCGCAGCTCAAGGATCTGCTGCGCGAGCAGTGGAGCGGGGCGAACGCCGGCACCGGCAAGAAGGTGCTGCAGGTCAGCACGGGCTTCGCGTACACCTACTCGGGCACGACGCTCGGCGACGTCACCCTGAACGGAGCCCCGCTCGACGACGCCGCCACCTATCGCGTGGTGACGAACAACTTCCTGGCCGGCGGCGGGGACAACTTCCCGACCTTCGCGGACGGCAGGAACGTGTACTTCGGGGGGCTGGACATCGACGCGTTCGCCGCGTATCTGAGCGCCCACAGCCCGTACACGCCGGGCGTCCTCGACCGCATCACGCAGAACTGATCCCGTCCGGACGCGCACCGGCCCGCTCTCCGTCGAGGGCGGGCCGCTGCGCGTCGGACGTCACGCGGCGAGCTGCTCCGCGTCGATGATCGTGTACGCGTAGCCCTGCTCGGCGAGGAACCGCTGCCGGTTCTGGGCGAAGTCCTGGTCGACGGTGTCGCGTGCGATGAGCGTGTAGAAGCTCGCCGTGTGCGCGGACTGCTTGGGGCGCAGCAGGCGCCCGAGCCGCTGCGCCTCCTCCTGGCGGGATCCGAACGAGCCGGACACCTGGATCGCGACGGATGCCTCCGGCAGATCCACCGAGAAGTTCGCGACCTTCGAGACCACCAGCAGGCTGATCTCGCCGTTGCGGAACGCGCCGAACAGCCGCTCGCGCTCGTCGACGGGGGTGGCGCCGGTGATCTTCGGGGCGTTCAGCGCCTCGGCGAGCTCGTCGATCTGGTCGAGGTACTGGCCGATCACGAGGATGCGCTCGTCCGGATGCCGCTCGACGAGCCGTCGCACCACGTCGATCTTCGCGGGGGCGGTGGCGGCGAGCCGGTAGCGCTCGTCGTCGGCCGATGCCGCGTACTCCAGCCGGTCGCCGGCGGGCAGGTCGACGCGCACCTCGTAGCAGACGGCGGGCGAGATGAACCCCTGCGCCTCGATCTGCTTCCACGGCGCATCGAAGCGCTTGGGGCCGATCAGGCTGAACACGTCGCCCTCGCGGCCGTCCTCGCGCACCAGCGTCGCGGTGAGGCCGAGCCGGCGGCGCGCCTGCAGGTCGGCGGTGAGCTTGAAGACCGGGGCGGGAAGCAGATGCACCTCGTCGTAGACGATGAGGCCCCAATCGAGCGCGTCGAGCAGCGCCAGGTGCGCGTACTGGCCCTTCCGCCTGGCGGTGAGGATCTGATAGGTCGCGATCGTGACCGGCTTCACCTCCTTCACCTGCCCGGAGTATTCGCCGATCTCCTCGGGGGTGAGGCTCGTCCGCGCCAGCAGCTCATCGCGCCACTGGCGGGCGCTCACGGTGTTGGTGACGAGGATGAGGGTCGTCGTCTTGGTGGCGGCCATCGCGGCGGCGCCGACGAGGGTCTTCCCGGCACCGCAGGGCAGCACGACGACGCCCGAGCCGCCCTCGGAGAACGCCTCGACCGCGGTCGCCTGGTAGGGCCGCAGGTGCCAGCCGTCCTCGGCGAGGTCGATCTCGTGCGGCGTGCCGGGCGTGTAGCCGGCGAGGTCCTCCGCCGGCCAGCCGATCTTCAGCAGCTCCTGTTTGATGTGCCCGCGCGCCCACGCGTCGATGACGAACACGTCCGGCGACGGGTGGTCGATGAGCAGCGGTGCGATCCGCTTGTTCTTGGACACCTCGGTGAGCACGGCGGCATCCGTCGACCGCAGCACGAGCGCCGGAACCTCTCCGTCGCGCACGATCGCACGCTCGATCACGAGCCGGCCGTACCGCTCCACGGTCTCGCGGACGTCGATCGACACCGACGGCGGCACCGGGAAGCGGGACCACCGCTCGAGGATGTCCAGCATGTCGTCCGCGCGGTGGCCGGCCGCGCGGGCATTCCACAGCCCGAGGCGGGTGATGCGGTACGTGTGGATGTGCTCGGGGGCGCGCTCCAGCTCGGCGAACATCGCCAGCTCGTGCCGCGCGGACTCGGCGTCCGGGTGGGCCACCTCCAGCAGCACGGTGCGGTCGCTTTGCACGATGAGGGGTCCGTCGGCCATAACGGGCGATTTTACCCGGACCGGATGAGAGAGCACTGACCGCGCCGGGTCCGTGCCGGAGTCAGGCGGGGCGGACGCTCGCGATCGCCGCGAGCGGGACGGTGCGCTCGACATCCGCGGCGCGGTCGAGACCGCGGAATCGCCCACCGCCGAGTCCCTGCGCCTCGACGGCGAGCTCCCGCGTCGAACCGTCCGGCAGCAGCACGGTCAGCACCACGGCGGCGCGGAGGCGCACGGCCTGGTCGAGCTCGCGCTCGAGCCAGGCGGCATCCGAGTCGCCGCGTCCGGCCAGCAGCCGCTCGGCGAGGGGAAGCAGGTCGTCGGCGGGCGGATCGTCGTCGGGGGAGACGAGCGGCCGGCGCCGGTTCAGCGACTCGGGCGCCCCGTCGGCGTCGAGGGCGGTGACCCGGTAGCGGGCGTCGACGAGCGACCAATACACCGCGTCGCGGGACACGCGGGACAGCAGCGCGCCCCCGGGCGCCTCCGCCGCATGCAGACCGAGCGGGCGAAGCGCGCGGTCGACCAGCAGCATGTCGAGCAGGTGCGGATCGTCGCTGTCGACGCGGGCGCGGCCGGTGGGGGCGTCGGTGCCGACCCGCAGCATCCCGCGCCCGGACGTGACCTGATCGATCAGGTAGTCCAGGGGCTGCGGGATGCCGGTGAGCGACAGACCGCCGAGGAACGCGCGCAACGATTCGGCGGTCTCGCCGGCGGCGACGGCGGACGCGAGCGACTGCTCGCTGAAGCGGTACGTCGAGGCCTGCGCCCGTGACTCCCGCTCGGCCATCGTGCGCAGCCGCAGATCGAGCGCCGGTTGCATCGGGCCGGGGGCGATCGCGGACAGGTCGGCCTGCAGGTAGATTCCGTCGATCTCGGGGGTGAGGCGCTCGGCGAGGGCCGCTGCGTCCACCTCCCCACCGTGCCACAGCGCGTGTGACCAGGCGGGAGCGTCACCGGTCGCGGTCAGGATGCCCCAGCGGGCAGCGAGCCGGTACAGGTCGGATGCCCGCGCCCGTCCCGCCGGGTCGAGCGGGTGCGCACCGGCCCAGGCGTCCGGCGGCAGCACCTGACCGGATGCATCGCGGGGCAGCAGCGAGAGGATGCCGGCTGCGACGCCCGTCCATCGGGACACGGCATCCTTCAACAGCCAGGCGTCGCCGTCCGTCGTCAGCCGCCATTCCCGCTCGCGCAGCACCACGAGCCCCGCGGCGGCCGCCGCGGCGAGGAGATCGTCCAGATCGGTCGTCTCGGCGATGACGCCCTCGTCCACGAGGCGGCGGCGCTCGGCCGCGGTGACGGACTCGACGGCGGTGGTGGTCAGGGGGCGGATGCGGCTGGCGACCAGGATGTCGGCGAGCGACGCGACCGATGCGGCCGCGCGTTCGGCCGCCGTTCCCGTGCCG
>NZ_DATEJS010000148.1:0-11065 GCF_035277845.1 Microbacterium sp. | reverse complement strand
CTCGCCGAGGCCGCCGGCGGCGCCTCCTCGGCCATGCCGCAGAAGCAGAATCCCGTCGAGTCGGTGCTGATCCGCTCCGTCGCGCTGCGCGCCCCGGGGCTCGGGTCGACGCTGCACCTGGCCGCGGCGCTCGCCGCCGATGAGCGTCCCGACGGTGCATGGCACGCGGAGTGGGCCACGCTGCGGGAACTGCTGCGGCTCGCGCTCGGCGCGACCGCCCACGCCGCATCGCTCGCCGCCGGCCTGCGCTTCGACGGCGAGGCGGCCGCCCGCAACCTCGCCGCCGACGACGGCCTCATCCTCGCCGAGCGGCTGTCCCTCGTTCTCGAGCCGCTGCTCGGCAGGAGTACCGTGGCATCCGTCGTCGCCGGGGTCGGCGGGGGAGCCGACCTCGGCGACGTCCTGCGCCGGCACGTCGCGGACGCCGCGCTCGACGTCGACGTCGACGCCCTGCTGGATGCCGCCGGGTACACCGGCGTCGCCGCCACGTTCGTCGACGACACCGTGCGCGAACCGGGTGAGGAGGACGCGCGATGAAGCCGACTCTCACCGTCACCGCCCCGATCGGCCCGGACGACGCCCCGCTGCTGCTGCTCGGGCCGTCGCTCGGCACCTCGTCGATCCTGTGGGACCCGGTGGCGCCCGCTCTCGCGACCACCCACCGCATCGTTCGCTGGGACCTGCCCGGGCACGGCGCCTCGCCCGCCGCGATCCTCCCCTTCACCGTCGCGGAGCTCGCCGACGCCGTGGCCGACGTGATCCGCAGTCTGGGAGCGCGCTCGGTGCAGTACGCCGGCGTCTCCCTGGGCGGGGCGGTGGGTCTCGAACTGCTGCTGCGGCATCCGGAACTCGTCGACGGGGCCGTGATCCTCTGCTCCGGCGCCGTCATCGCGACGCCCGACAGCTGGATCCAGCGTGCCGCGCAGGTGCGTGCGCAGTCCACGTCGTCGCTCATCATCGGCTCGGCGCAGCGCTGGTTCGCGCCCGACAGCATCGCGCGGCATCCCGAGCACACCGGCCGCCTGCTGCACAGCCTGCAGGACGCCGACGACGAGAGCTACGCCCTCTGCTGCGAAGCGCTGGCCGCGTACGACGTGCGCGGACGCCTCGGCGAGATCGCGACGCCGCTGCTCGCGGTCTGGGGAGCCCACGACCCGGTGACGCCGGAGGGTTCCGCCCGCGAGATCGCCGCCGGCGTGCGGCACGGCCGCGCGGTGGGCATCGCGGACGCCTCCCACCTGGCGCCCGCCGACGACCCGGCAGCCGTGATCGCGCTGCTCACCGAATTCTTCGACACGACCGCGCGAGAGGATGCCGCATGACCGAGCCATCGACGAGGCCGCCCGGCGACGGGCCGACCGACCGGGCCCGCCACGACCAGGGCATGACGGTGCGCCGCGCCGTGCTCGGCGACGCGCACGTCGACCGCGCCGTCGCGGGCACCACGGCGCTGACCGCCGACTTCCAGGACTTCATCACCCGGGTCGCGTGGGGCGACGTCTGGTCGCGCCCGGGCCTCGACCGCCGGTCGCGCTCGGTCGCGGTGATCACCTCCCTCATTGCGCACGGGCACCACGAGGAGCTCGCGATGCACCTGCGGGCCGGCCTGCGCAACGGGCTCACCGTCGACGAGATCGGCGAGATCATCCTGCAGTCCGCGATCTACAGCGGCGTTCCCGCCGCGAACACCGCCTTCCGCATCGCGAGCCAGGTGTTCGCAGAGACCGCAGAGGGGGCCGGAGCGTGATCGACAAGACCGTGCCGGATGCCGCCGCCGCCGTCGCCGGGATCGGTGATGGAGCCACCGTCATGATCGGCGGCTTCGGACGGGCCGGCCAGCCCGTCGAGCTGATCGACGCCCTCATCGCGCAGGGAGCTGCGGACCTCGTCATCGTGAACAACAACGCCGGCAACGGCGACACGGGCCTCGCCGCGCTGCTGGCCGCGCGCCGGGTGCGCAAGATCATCTGCTCCTTCCCGCGGCAGTCCGACTCGTGGGTGTTCGACGGTCTGTACCGGGCCGGCGAGATCGAGCTGGAGCTCGTGCCGCAGGGAAACCTCGCCGAGCGGATCCGGGCCGCGGGCGCCGGCATCGGGGCGTTCTACTCGCCGACGGGCGTGGGCACGCAACTCGCCGAGGGCAAGGAGCATCGCGAGATCGACGGCCGCCAGTACGTGCTGGAGTATCCGATCCGCGCGGACTTCGCCCTGATCAGCGGTCTGAAAGCCGATCGCTGGGGCAACGTCGTCTACCGTGAGACGGCCCGCAACTTCGGTCCGATCATGGCTTCGGCCGCCGACAAGTCGATCGTGCAGGTCGACGAGATCGTGCCGCTCGGCGGCCTCGATCCCGAGATCATCGTGACGCCCGGCATCTTCGTGAACCGGGTGGTCGCGGTGGGGGAGCGGCGCTGGCTGGACGACGGCGTCTTCGTCGGCGGCGTGGATCTCGAGGGCAACCCGATCGAGGAGGCCGCGGCATGACCACCGTCACCCGTCAGCAGCTGGCCGCGCGGATCGCGGCCGACATCCCGGAGGGCTCGTACGTGAACCTCGGGATCGGCGCGCCGACCCTGGTCGCGAACTACCTGCCCGCCGACCAGGAGATCATCCTGCACACCGAGAACGGCATGCTCGGCATGGGGCCGGCGCCCGAGCCCGGGCAGGTCGACCCCGATCTCATCAACGCCGGCAAGCAGGCCGTGACGGCTCTGGCCGGGGCATCCTACTTCCACCACGCCGACTCGTTCGGGATGATGCGCGGCGGCCACCTCGACGTGTGCGTGCTCGGCGCCTTCCAGGTGTCGCAGAGCGGGGACCTGGCGAACTGGTCCACCGGCGCACCCGGCGCGATCCCGGCCGTGGGCGGTGCGATGGACCTCGCCATGGGCGCCAGATCCGTGTATGTGATGACGGATCTGCTGACCAAGACCGGCGAGTCGAAACTCGTGGCATCCTGCTCGTATCCCCTCACCGGGGTCGCCTGCGTCACCCGGGTCTACACCGACCACGCCGTGTTCGACGTGACCGATGCCGGCTTCGCGGTGCGCGAGACGTTCGGCGCCACGATCGATGACCTGCGTGCGCTCACCGGCCTCGAGCTCGTGGACGCGAGCGCCCCCGGTCGCTGAGCGAGCCGCGAAGCACCCGAGCCGACACGCACAGAAACCCCCACCCCAAGGAGCCCGACATGCCCGCGACGTACGTGTACGACGCCGTCCGCACCCCCTTCGGCCGCGCCGGCGGAGCGCTCTCCGGCATCCGCCCCGACGACCTCGCCGCGACCGTCATGCGCGCCACCGTCGAGCGCACCGGCCTCGACCCCGCTCGCATCGACGACGTGATCTTCGGCGACGCCAACCAGGCCGGCGAGGACAACCGCAACGTCGCCCGCATGGGCCTGCTGCTGGCGGGATTCCCCACCTCCATCCCCGGCGTCACCGTCAACCGGCTGTGCGCATCGTCGGTGGAGGCGGTCGTGCAGGGCTCGCGCGCCATCGAGGCGGGGGATGCCGACGTCATCCTCGCCGGCGGCGTCGAGTCCATGAGTCGCGCGCCCTTCATCGTGGAGAAGTCGTCCCGTCCCTTCCCGTCGGTCGGCAACCAGACCCTGTGGAACACCGCGATCGGCTGGCGCATGACCAACAAGCGGCTGCCCGTCGAGTGGACGATCTCCAACGGCGAATCGGCTGAGAAGATCGCCCGCGAGTGGGGCATCAGCCGTGACGCGCAGGATGCCTTCGCCGTCCGGTCGCACCGGCTCGCGGCCGAGGCGTGGGCGGCCGGGGTCTACGACCGGGAGATCGTGCAGGTGGCGGGTGCCGAGCTCGCCCGCGACGAGGGCATCCGCGACGACACGTCGGTGGAGAAGCTCGCCGGCCTCAAGGCGCTCTTCGCGTCGGACGGCAACGGGTCGGTGACGGCGGGCAACTCATCGCCGATCAACGACGGGGCCTCCGCCGTGCTGCTCGGCCGCGAGGGCGTCGTCGACGGGGAGCCGCTGGCGCGCATCACGGCTCGCGCGGCGCACGGCGTCGACCCGGACGTGTTCCCCATCGCGCCGATCGAGGCCGCGAACAAGGCCCTCGCCCGCGCCGGCCGCACCTGGGCGGACGTGGACTTCGTCGAGCTCAACGAGGCCTTCGCATCGCAGTCCCTCGCCTGCCTGGCCGGGTGGCCGGAGCTCGACCCCGACCGCCTCAACATCCACGGCGGCGCCCTCGCGATGGGGCATCCGCTCGGGGCATCCGGCGGCCGCATCATCGGGCACGCCGCCCACGAACTCGCCCGCCGCGGCGGGGGTGTCGCGGTCGCCGCGATCTGCATCGGCGTCGGGCAGGGCCTCGCCGTCGTCCTGGAGCGCTGACCCGCCCGGTCGAGCGCGACCTCGCCCGCGACTCAGGGGGCGGGGTGCACCCGGGCGGGCGTCTCCACGGGACGCGGCCTGCGGTGCAGCACCAGGTTCGCGCCGCCCGCGCCCAGCACCACCAGGGCCGCGACCACCGGACACCACAGCGCCGCCTGCACGCCGGCATCCTGGGCGATGATCCCGACGACCGCGGATGCCGTCGCCTGGCCGACGACGATGCTCGATCCCATGATCGCCATCACGGTCGCCGAGCGGCCCACCGGGCTGTGCATCGCGGCGATGCTGTACTGCGTCACGAGCGTCGGCCCGACGCCGCAGCCGATGACCACCAGCACGACGGACATCGCGGCCAGTGCGCCGCCGCCCGCCCGGCCGGCGAGGGGCAGCAGAGCCGTGCCGCCGACGAGCACGCCGGCGAAGGTGAGCCAGCGCGCGGGCAGCGTGAACGCCGGCGAGAACCACGCGACGCTGAGCGCGAGGATCGCCGACCCCACCCCCATCAGCCCGTAGGAGAGACCGGCCTGGGCGGCCGCGCCCCGGTCGGCCATGAACGCGGTGAGCGCCGTCAGCGACGCACCGAAGAACAGTCCCATGCCGAGCACGCCGACGCATGCGACCACGAGCGGTGCGCGCAGCAGTTCGGATGCCGGAGCCTGGGCGGCCTCGTGCCGGTGCGTCGCACGGGGGGTGCGCCCGGTGCGGTGCAGGGCGAACGCGGAGACGAACACGAGCGTCATCACCGCGGCGCCCACCACCGGCGCCACCGGCGTCATCGAGGTGCCGAGCAGCCCGACGATGAACGGGCCGAAGACGAACACGAGCTCGTCAGCCGTGGACTCGTACGACATCGTGCCGTTCAGCACGTGCGAGCGGCGCTCGACGGGCAGCAGCCGCGTGATGATGCCGACGAGACGGCTGCGCGACATGGGCGACACCTGCGGGGCCGTGGCGCCGATGACGAACGCGACGGCGAGCAGGGCGGCATCCGGCAGCGGACTGTACGCCACCCACGCCATGGCGAGCAGGGCGAGGCTGTTGACGATCCCGGCCAGCAGCACGGCCGGGCGCTGACCCCAGCGGTCGGCGGCCGCGCCGATCAGAGGGCCGAAGATCGCGGTGCCGAGGCCGACCACGGCGGCCTCGAGACCGCCGAGCGCGACGTCGCCGCGGGCCGACACGACGAGGGTCAGCACGCCGACGACCATCATGGCGAACGGCAGGCGCGCGATGAACGCGATCGGGAAGTACGAGAACCCGGTGGCCTGGATCAGCGTCTGCGGGTTCTGCGGGGAATGGGACATCCTTCGCTCCTGGGTGCTCAAGACGTGCCGCCTTGGCAACCGGGGCTGCTGGAATCGCACGGGGATGCCGGTGGGCATCCGCCACGAGTCTATCGATCGGCCCTGACCGCGGGCCGGGTGCCGGCCGTCGCTAGGCTGGCCGGGTGACGACGCCGCTGTCCGGTCGCGACGACCGCATCACCCTCCGGTTCCTGGCCACCCCCGCCGACACCTCCGCCGGGGGCGCCTCGGTCGCCGCCGGCAGCGTGATGGAGTGGATCGACAAGGCCGGCTACGCCTGCGCGGTCGGCTGGTCGGGCGCATACTGCGTCACCGCCTACGTCGGCAACGTGCAGCACCGCCGGCCGATCCCGCCCGGCAGCCTCGTCGAGGTGCGGGCGCGGATCGTGCGCACCGGCCGCACCAGCATGCACGTCGTGGTGACGGTGCTCGCCGGCGACCTGGGCGCGCACGACCTGGAACCGGCGGTGACGTGCGTGCTGGTCTTCGTCGCGAAGGATGCCGCGGGGGTGCCTGTCGAGGTGCCGACGTGGGAGGCATCCTCGGACGCGGACCGCCGGCTCACCGAGGCGGCCCTCGACCGGATGTCGGCGCGCGCCGCGATCAAGGCGCTCATGCTGCAGGAGGAGTCCACCGAGGCCTCGCGCGCTCCGCGGTCGGCCCTGCGGTTCCTCGCCCCGCCGGCGGTGGTCAACTTCGGCGGCAAGGCGCACGGCGGCACCGTGATGCGCTGGATCGACGAAGCCGCGTACGCGTGCGCGGTCGCCTGGACGGGGGATGCCCGCGCCGTCGGCATCTACTCGGGCGGCATCCACTTCCTGGCCCCGGTGCGCATCGGCGACGTCGTGGACGTGGACGCCCGCATCGTGCTGACCACCGACCGCAGCCTGCACCTCAGCATCCGCGTCGACACCGCCGACCCGCGGGACCCGCAGCACCGCACGGTGACCACCCGCTGCATGAGCATCTTCGCGGTGCCCGGCGACGACGGCTCCGCCCTGCCGGTGCCGCAGTGGCGCCCCGAACTGGATGAGGACGTCCAGCTCGAGGCGCGGGCGCTGCAGATCATCGAGCTGCGCAAGGGGATCGTGCCGATCCCGGCGTCCCTCGCCCTCGCACGCTGAGCCGCTGCCGAACGCGGGTCTCGGCCGCGCGGGCGCCTGCATCTAAGGTGGTTCTCATGGAACCCGACCGCCGACTCGAGGCGATCCTGCGCGTGCGCGACGAGCTGACGACGGTGTCGCGGCGCGGCACCGCCCGTGCCCGTCAGATGACCGAGGTGCTCACGGTCATCGAGCGCGCCCTCGTGAACTTCATCGCCACCCACCCGGGCTCCCGGGCGATCGACATCGCACGCTTCCTGGGTCTCAACAAGTCGACGGTCTCGCGCCAGTTGACGTCGCTGCACGAGCGCGGATTCGTCGACGTGCAGATCGACCCCGACGACCAGCGCAACCGCACCCTGATCCTCACCGACGCCGGCATGCGCGAGCGCGCGCGGGTCGACGACGGGGTGTTCGATGCCGTCGTCGCGCGGTTCTCCGGCTGGGAGGACGACGAGATCCGGCGCTTCGCCGACGCCCTGCGCCGGTTCAACAACGCCGAGGTCTGACCCGGGTCGTAGGCTGGGCGGATGCCGCGCCCCGACTGGACTCCGCACCGTCGCGACGACGGCGAGCTCATCGGCTGGATCCGGCCGCAGGGCGACGACTGGGTGCCGGTCGACCTCTTCGGCCGCGAGGTCGCCGAGCCGATCGACTGGCTCGACGCCGAGGCGGTGCTCGAAGAGCGCGGCATCCGCTGGCTCGCCGACATCTGGATGCTCGAGCGGGAGGATGCCGCTCCGCTGCGCGTGCGGATCGTCGAGGTCACGCCCGACCGGGGCGGCGTGGCCGGCCGCGTCGTCGTGCAGACCGACGACTTCGGTGCCGTGGAGGCGCCGGTGACCCGGTTCGAGCTGCCGTGGCCGGCGCCGGAGCGGCTTCGGCCACGCCGCGAGGGTGACCCGGACGGCCGCATCTTCCGCTGAGGCGGAGCGGACCGGCCGACTGCGTATCGTGGCATCGTGCACACCGCCGCCGGCTCCGACCTCCGTCCTCTCGACATCCGTGCGCTGGACACCGTGGCGAGCGTCTTCGCGGCCTCCGACGTGCTCTCCGCGGTGTGGGGCGGCGACCGCACGGGGATGCCGGCCAATCTGCTGCGCGCGCTCGCGCACGCGGGCAGCTACGCGTTCGGCGCCTACGACGGCGACCGGATGGTCGGGGCATCCGTCGCGTTCTTCGGCCCGCCCGCCGACCGCACCCTGCACTCGCACATCACCGGACTCCTGCCCGAGTACCGCGGCGGCGGCCGCGGCCGTGCCCTGAAGCTGCACCAGCGGGCCTGGGCGCTCGAGCGCGGCGTCGACCGCATCACCTGGACGTTCGACCCGCTCGTCGCCCGCAACGCGCACTTCAACCTGCGGGTGCTGGGTGCGCGCGTCACCGAGTACCTCGTCGACCACTACGGACCGATGGACGACGGCGTCAACCGCGGCGACGAGTCCGACCGCTTGCTGGTCTCGTGGGACCTCCGGGCGCCCCGCGCTGAGCCGGGCGAGGTCGTGGCCTCGGTCGCGGTGCCGCACGACATCGAGGCGGTGCGGCTGGCGTCCGCGCAGGATGCCGCGGCCTGGCGTCACCGCGTGCGCGACGGCATGCTCGACCGGCTGGCCGACGGGCTCGTGGTCGGCGGGTTCGACGATGAGCGCGGCTACCTGTTCGTGCGGCCCTGACACCCCCAGACGCGCGATGGCGCCCGGTTCCGCAGGCGCTTCTGCGGAACCGGGCGCTGTTCATGGAGTGCCGGTGGTGGCCCAGCGCTCCATGGCGCTCAACAGGTGCGAGGGTGCGAGCATGAAGCGCGGTTCGAGTTCCTCCCAGCCGGGCTCCTTCGCGCTGCGGCTGTAGCGCACGTGGTCGGCATCGACCGGGATCGACTCATCGTTCGGGCCGCCGCCCTCGCCCACGAGCGACACATGGTAGATCCAGGTGCTGCCGTCCGACTCGATGCTGCGGAACGTGGCCTCGAACACGGCGCGCTCCGCGTGCAGCCCCTGCTGCAGTTCGTCCGGTCGTGAATTGAGCATGTCCATCCACTCGTCGAACTCGGCCTCCTTGCCGGAGCGGATGCGCGAGCGGCTGAGCTCGAGGCGCATCCCCGGCGGCACCGACGCGGGCATCGGATATCCCGGGAAGTCGCGGGGGACCGGAGTGAACGGAATGCGGAAGTCAGGCTCTGCCACGCCCCCATCCTCGCAGGGCGATTCCCGCGCCTCCGGCCGAGCGATGATTCCCGCTGCGGTCCCTTGGATCGGCCCCGTCAAGCCGCCGCGCTGGTACGCGGACTCGGCCGGAATCGTGTCGGTGGGGGTCGCAGGTCTCCGAACGCATAGCGGCGTTCCAGCCTCGGCCTCAAGATGATCGGAGCAACACCGGGCTCGGGCGAGTGCAGCACGAACGGTCCGGTGCCGTCGCGGCTGATCCACCAGCCGTGATGGTGCAGGTTCATATGGTGGAACCGGCACAGCAGGATGCCGCGGTCCAGATCAGTGCGGCCGCCCTGCGAGTAGTCGTCGATGTGGTGCGCTTCGCAGTATGACGCCGGCTTGTCGCAGCCGGGCCAGCCGCACCCGCCATCGCGGATCGTCAGGGCCAGGCGCTGCTTCGCGCTGAACAGGCGGGCCCCGCGGCCCAGATTGAGCGGGTTGCCGCCGCCGTCGACGGTGCATTCGGTGCTGCCGGCATCACACGCCCGCTGCGCCGCGAACGCCGCAGGAACCGTCGTGCCGGTGTCTTCGATCACCGCCACCCCCGCATTCCCGAGACGGGCGGCGTCCCTGGCGGTCGCGGCGATCACGACACGGACGCCTGCCTGCCGGGTGCCGTGCACGGTTGCGGCATCCGCCAGCGCCCCGGCGTGGATCACCTCCATGAACAGGTCGTACTCGAGCTGCTCATTCGACCGGGGATCCGCCACCAGTGCTTCTGCGCTCGCCTTCTCCGCCGGGTCGACGAACCGCGGACCGCCGCGCCGCGGACGCAGCGCGGCATCCCGGATCGATGTGATCAGCGCGGCGCCGCCGGGCTCGAGCCGGATCCTCGCCGACGCGATGCCGTCAGCGTCGGTCCACAGCCGGAACGAGCGGCGCTCGTACTGCTCGTGGAATCGCCGCTCGGCGCCCTCGGGATCGAGGTGGTCGCGGATCGCCCGCGCCGCGGCGGCGAGGTCTTCGACGGTTCGCCGCTGCGCCTCGTCGATCAGCTGCCCGGCCGCCGAAGCCCAGGCGTCCGCGGTCTCGGCGTCGGTGATCGCATCGTCGCTCCGGGGCGGTTCGCCGAGCCCCCGGCGGATGGCGGACTGCTGGTCCACCGTGATGAGTCCGGCCGCGAACGCCGAGCCGAGACACGCGTGCCACCGTCGCGGCAATTCGCGTTCGGACTGTGACTCGTCGTCTGGCAGCCGGTTCCCGGGACCGCCCTCACCCGGATCGGTGGTGTCGAGCAGGTCGCGCCCCAGGCGCGTGATCTTGCCCGCCTGCGCACGGGACACGCCGGTCAGGTCCTGCAGCAGCGAGGTCGTCGAGCGGTGGCCGTGTCGCTGGGCGAGTCCGCTGTGACCTGCGTCTCGTGTGGACAGGCGCTCGATCGCGCCCGCGGCCACCGTCCGCAGCCCTTCCAGAACCGCCATCGCCTGCGTCGTCCCCGTGACGACCGCGATCAGGTCGTCGTGCCGCAACGCGCCGACAACCGCCGCCGACTGCTCCACCGGCACGTCCCCGAGCAGCCGGGTCAACGACCGCAGCTGCTGCTCGATGACGGTGCCGAAGGTGCTCATGAAGGAAGCTTCTCACCAACCTCCGACATTGGGATCTGCAGACGAATTCCGGTGCCGCGCCGTCCGTCATCGCACGGAAATCGGCACGCAGGCCGAGGATCCTCCGGCCCCGAGAATCGCAGAGATATACGTGCGGCCTTGACTGTGCCTCGATCCCCAGGACCAGGCGAGGCGTTCCCGATGCCGCGAGACGCGTGCCGAGGTGTTCCACCTGAAAGGACGCAGCGACCCGCGGCATCCGGGCCGAGACGCACGCCGACCGGGACGTGCGCGGCGCCGCCGTCCTCCTGCACACCGGGTGGGACCGCCACTTCGGCACCCCCGCGTACGCGACCGATGCCCCGTTCCTCACGGGCGAGGCAGGCCAGGCGCTGATCGACGCGGGAGCCGCGCTGGTGGGAATCGACTCGCTCAACATCGACGACACCGAGTCGGGCGGGGCGCGCCCGGCGCAGGTCCCGGCATGACCGTAGCCTGAACTCGTGCCCACTGCTGCGCTCGCCCCGGTCACCGTCGA
>NZ_DATEJS010000147.1:0-9204 GCF_035277845.1 Microbacterium sp. | reverse complement strand
TCGACGGTGGTGTCGGCGGTGCTCATCCCTGCCCTCTCAGAATGCGGAAAGGCCGGTGAGGGCGCGGCCGATGACGAGCTGGTGGATCTCGTCGGTGCCCTCGTACGTGCGCACCGACTCCAGGTTGTTGGCGTGCCGCATCACGGGGAAGGCGTTGGTGATGCCGTCGCCGGCCAGGATCGACCGGGTCTGGTGCGCGACCTCGAGGGCTTCGCGCACGCTGCTGAGCTTGCCGACCGAGATCTGGGCCGGGGTGAGCTTGCCGGCCTCCTTCAGACGCCCGAGGTGGAGGGCCAGCAGGATGCCCTTCTCGACCTCGACGAACATGTCGGCGAGCTTGGCCTGCGTGAGCTGGTTGGCGCCGATCGGCTTGCCGAACACGGTGCGGGTGAGCGAGCGCTCGATGCCCGCCTCGAGGCAGCTGCGGGCCGCGCCCATGGCGCCCCAGATGATGCCGTAGCGCGCCTCGTTGAGGCATCCGAACGGACCCGACAGGCCGGACGCGCCGGGCAGGATCGCGTCGGCGGGAAGGCGCACGTCGTCGAGGTCGATGTCGCACTGCACGGAGGCGCGCATCGAGAGCTTGCCGGGGATGGGCGTCGCGGTGAAACCGGAGGTGTTCGTCGGCACCAGGAATCCGCGCACGGCGCGCCCGCCCTCACCGAACTCGGGATCGTCGACGCGCGCCCAGATGACGGCGACATCGGCGAGCGACGCCAGGCCGATCCAGCGCTTGGCGCCGGAGAGCACCCAGCCGTCACCGTCACGGCGCGCGACCGTGGTCATGCCGGCCGGGTCGCTGCCGCCCTGCGGCTCGGTCAGGCCGAAGCATCCGACCAGTTCGCCCGCGGCCATGCCGGGCAGCCACCGCTGCCTCTGCTCCTCCGAGCCGTACTTCGAGATCGCGCTCATCGCGAGCGAGCCCTGCACCGACACGAACGTGCGCCAGCCGCTGTCCGCCGCCTCCAGCTCGAGGCACACCAGGCCGTACGCCACGGCTCCGGCGCCCGCGCACCCGTAGCCCTTGATGTGCATGCCGAGGAAACCCGCGGCGCCGAGCTCGGGGATCAGCTCGCTGCGGAAGTACGCGTTCTCGAAGTCCTCCTCGATCACGGGGGCGATCTTCTCCTGCGCGAAGGCGCGGGCACGCTGCTGCCAGTCGCGCTCGTCCTCGGTCAGCAGGGCGTCGAAGTCGAAGACGGCGTCGATGCGGGGGGCTGTCGGTGTGAACAGTGCGGACGTCATGGGTCGCTCCTTTGCGGGGATCGTGGCGGGGATCAGTGCCAGACGGCGCCGCGATCGGCGTCGAATGCGGGCGGCGGGGTGTGCGGGACCGCCGGCGTGGCGGACAGCTTGATGGGGCTCGAGATGGTGCGGGTGGCGCCGAGGCTCACGACCGGGTCGAGGCCCAGGGATGCTGCGAAGTCGATGGCCTCGGCCACGTCGTTCACGAGCCCGGCCGGCACGCCGGCGTCGGCGAGGCGCTGCGCCCAGTCCGCGGCCGGAGCCGTCGACAACCCGCGCTCGAGGTCCGCGGCGAGCTCCTCGCGGTGGGCCACCCGGTCGGTGTTCGTGGCATAGCGCGCGTCGCCGGCGAGTTGCGGCATCCCGATCACGGCGCACAGGGCGGCGAACTGCCGGTCGTTGCCCACGGCGATGACGAGGTCGCGGTCGGCCGCGCGGAACACGGCGTACGGGGCGATCGACGGGTGCGCGTTGCCGAGGCGTCGCGGCGCGGTGCCGGTCTGCAGGGTCGACGAGGCCTGGTTGGTGAGGGCCGACAGCAGGCTGTGCAGCAGGTTCACCTCGACGCGCTGGCCGGCGCCGGTGCGGTCGCGCTCGCGCAGTGCGAGCAGGATGCCGGACACCGCGTTGAGCCCGCACAGCACGTCGACGAGGGCGACGCCGGCCTTGGCCGGCTCCCCGTCGGGGGCGCCGGTGATCGACATGAGGCCGCCGACCGCCTGCACGAGCAGGTCGTAGCCGGCGAGCGCCGCGCCCTCGCCCGCACCGAACCCGGTGATCGAGCAGTACACGACGGCCGGGTTCTGCGCCCGCACGCTGTCGTAGTCCAGCCCGAACCTGGCCATCACGCCGGGGCGGAAGTTCTCGACGACGACGTCGGCGGAGGCGGCCAGCGCCTGCGCCTGCGCGCGGCCCTCGTCGGTGCCGAGGTCGACCGCGACCGAGCGCTTGCCGCGGTTGACGCTGTTGAAGTACGTGGCCTGCCCGTCGGCATCCACCGGCGGCCGCCAGTGCCGGGTGTCGTCACCGGTGGGCGGCTCGACCTTGATGACGTCCGCCCCGAAATCGGCGAGCGTCATGGTGGCGTACGGCCCGGCGAGCACGCGCGAGAAGTCGGCGACGCGGATGCCCGAGAGCACTCCGACGAATGCGGCTTCGGCCATCGTTCCTCCTCCTGCGCAGGTCGCTCGACGTCGCGGGTCGACCGCTCACGTCGAATTCATCCTATTCCGAATCTTTATTGTCGCGAAACCCGCTGATCCCCGGATCCCTCGGCTATCGTGTTCGTGTGTCATCCAAGGTCGGTCCCGGCGCGCGCGAAGCGGTCTTCGCGCAGCTGTCCGAGGCCGGTCGCGCCCAGCAGGTCGCACAGCGCCTCGCCGACGGCATCGCCCTGGGCGTCCTCGCCCCCGGCGAGCGGCTGCCCAGCGAGCCGGAGCTCGCCCGGCGGTTCGGGGTCGCGGTCATCACGGTGCGCGAGGGTCTCGGCATCCTGCGCGACGCCGGCCTGCTGCGCACCCGCCGCGGCCGCGACGGCGGCAGCTTCGTCGCCACGGACGAGGACGACGAGCATCACGGCATCCTGACCGCGCGTCTGCACGCCCTCAGCCAGGTCGAGATCGACGACATCGGCGTGTACTTCGCGGCGATCATCGCCGCAGCCGCCGAGAGGTCGGCGGACCGCGCCGCGCCGCACGACGCGCCGCGGCTGTCCGCCTGGCTCGCCGACGCCGGATTCGACGACGCGGCCTCCGCCCGCACCACGCAGAGCGGGTTCTTCCTGGAGCTCGCCGTGCTGAGCCAGTCCCCGCGCCTCGTGCGTGAGCAGATCCGGCTGCAGGCCGACCTCGGTCCGGTGCTGCTGCTGGGCCTCACCTCCCCCGACCTGCGACGCGACGCGCTGGCGCAGAACCGCCGCATCGTCCGGGCGATCGCCGACCGCCGCCCCGCACACGCCCGGGACGCGGCCGCCGAGCTCGTCGCGATGCTCATCGCGCGCGTGCTGACCGCGAAGGGCCGCCTCGAGAAGGGAACCGGACGCGATGAGCCCCTCAGCGCCTGACCTCGTCGCACTCGTCGACGACACGATGCGGGGCGTGTTCGCGCAGCTGGACAGCTGGCGCACGAGCATCGAGACCGTCCTGGCGACGGAGCCCCGCGCCGCCGAGCTCGACGACGCGGTCGCCTCGCTCGTGCTGCCGGTGCTCGCCGACGAGGACTCGCTGCTGGTCGGCGCCGGCTTCATCGCGGACGCCGACGCGGTGGGCACCCGCGGGGTGCACTTCGCGTGGTGGCTGGGCCCCCTCGAAGACAACCCCGTGCTGGGCGCGACGACGGTCCCCACCCGACTCGACCTGTCCACGCGCGGCTACACGGAGTACCTGCGCGATTTCCGCTCGCTGGAGTGGTTCCGGGTGCCCACCACGACCTTCCAGGCGCACGTGACCGGACCGTACGTCGATCACCTCTGCACGTGCGACTACATCCTCACCTTCACCTCCCCCGTGCGGGTGCCCGGCGACGGGGTCGCCGGCGTCGTCGGGGCGGACGTCGCGGTACGGCGTCTGGAGCGCGAGGTGCTGCCGGCCCTGCTGCGCGTCGAGCAGCCCATGGCGATCATCGGCGAGTACGGCCGCGTCATCGTCTCCACCGCGCCCGGGATGCCGGTCGCGTCGATCGTGCCGGAGGATGCCGTGCGCTTCGAATGCGCCACCGCCCCGTTCGCGATCGTCCCCTCGCCCTGAATCATTCGCTGGTATATGTTTTAAGAGAGTTCGCAGTGTGGCGGTGCCGCGCTGCGTGGATCCCGAAGGAGCAACCCATGAACTACGCGGTGGTCAACCCCGCAACCGGCGAGACCCTCAAGACCTACGAGGGGCTCACGGACGAAGGCCTGCAGGCCGCGATCGCCGCGGCATCCGAGGCGCACCGCGGCTGGTCGAAGTCGTCCACCGTGGCCGAGCGTGCAGCCCTCATCCGCCGCGTCGGCGAGCTGCACAACGAGCGGGTCGACGAGCTCGCCGCGATCATCGTGCGCGAGATGGGCAAGCCGGTCGAGCAGGCCGTCGCCGAGGTCGAGTTCTCCGCCGCGATCTACGAGTACTACGCCGACAACGCCGAGAAGCTGCTCGCCGACGAGCAGATCGAGCTGCTCGCCGGCGAAGGCTCGGCGTTCATCCGCCGCTCGTCGCTCGGCGTGCTGCTGGGCATCATGCCGTGGAACTTCCCGTACTACCAGGTCGCCCGCTTCGCCGGCCCGAACCTCATCATCGGCAACACGATCCTGCTCAAGCACGCCGAGCAGTGCCCCGAGTCGGCCGCCGCGATCGAGCAGATCTTCCGGGATGCCGGCTTCCCCGAGGGCGCGTACGTCAACATCTACGCATCGCACGACCAGATCGCCACGGTGATCGCCGACCCGCGCGAGCAGGGTGTGTCGCTGACCGGCTCCGAGCGCGCCGGCGCCGCCGTCGCCGAGATCGCCGGCCGCAACCTCAAGAAGGTCGTGCTCGAGCTCGGCGGGTCGGACCCCTTCATCCTGCTGTCCACGGACGACCTGGACGGCGCCGTGGAGGCCGCCGTGGTCGGGCGCTTCGACAACAACGGCCAGGCCTGCAATGCGGCGAAGCGCTTCATCGTCGCGGACGACCTCTACGACGCGTTCCTGGAGAAGTTCCGCGCCGCAGTGGACGACATCGGCTTCGGCGACCCGTCGCAGCCCGGCGCCGCTCTCGGCCCGCTGTCGAGCCTGAAGGCGGCCGACATCCTCACCGACCAGGTCAACCGGGCCGTCGCCCAGGGCGCCACGGCGCACACCGCCGGCACCCGCGACGGCGCCTGGTACCCGGCGACGATCCTCACCGACGTGAAGCCCGGCTCGGACGCCTTCCACGAGGAGTTCTTCGGCCCGGTCGCCCAGGTGTTCCGCGTGCACGACGAGGACGAGGCGGTCGCCCTCGCCAACGACACGCCCTTCGGCCTCGGCTCGTACGTGTTCACCACGGATGCCGACCAGGCGCTGCGCGTGGCGGACGCCATCGACGCCGGCATGGTCTTCGTGAACGTCGTCGGCGCCGACGGCGCCGAGCTGCCGTTCGGCGGCGTGAAGCGCAGCGGCTCGGGCCGTGAGCTCGGCCGCTTCGGCGCCGACGAGTTCGTCAACAAGAAGATGATCCGCATCGGCTGAGCCCGAGGCATCCGCTTCGCTCCCACGGGCGAGGACGGCCGCTCGCCCCGCGAGCCCGCCGCCCTCGCCCGTGCTCGGTCGCGCCCGGAACCCCGGGGCGCCGGCTCTTCCCGCATCCCCACCCCGCACCACCACCCGTTGACTTGCCCTGGATGTACGCTCCGCCCGGCGTGTCGCGTACATCCAGGGCAAGTCAACCTGTCGAAAGGGACACACCGATGTCCGCCGAACCTGCAGCATCCGCGCCGACGCACCTCGACGACAGTGCGCACCTGGAAGTCCTCGGCTACCAGGAGAACTTCAACCGCTCGATGAGCCTCTGGGCGAACTTCGCCCTCGGGTTCACGTACCTCTCCCCGCTCGTGGGTGTGTACTCCCTGTTCGCCACAGCCCTCGCGGTCGGAGGCCCGCCGTCCATCTTCTGGATCTTCATCGTCGGCGGCGGGCAGCTTCTGGTCTCGCTCGTGTTCGGCGAGGTGGTCTCGCAGTACCCGATCCACGGCGGCATCTACCCGTGGACCCGGCGCCTGTGGGGCCGCCGGTACGCCTGGATGGCGGCATGGGTCTACATCTGGGCGATGATCGTCACGATCACCGCGGTCGCGCAGTACGGCTCCGGATTCCTCGGCAGCCTGTTCTCGATCCCGTCCACTCCGCTGACGACGCTGCTGCTGACGCTCGCCCTGCTGCTGGTCGCGCTCATCCTGAACTTCACCGGCACCAAGACCATGGCCCGGGTCGCGCAGATCGGCCTGGCGGCGGAGCTCGTCGGCGTCATCGGCGTCGGCCTCTACCTGCTGCTCTTCCAGCGCAAGCACCCGTTCAGCGTCTTCTTCGACACCATGAACGTGCAGGGCGACGGGAGCTACGTCACGGCGTTCCTGGGCGCGGCTCTCGCGGGACTGTTCCTGTTCTACGGCTTCGAGGCATGCGGCGACGTCGCCGAGGAGGTCGCCCGTCCCGCGGTGCGGATCCCGCGCGCCATGATGATGACGATCTTCGTCGGCGGCGTCTCGGCGCTCTTCTCGTTCGGCGGCTACGTGCTCGCCGCACCCGACCTCCCCGCGATCGTGGCGGGCAAGGACGTCGACCCCATCCCGCACATCCTGGACTCGGCCCTCGGCCCGGTCGGAGCGAAGATCTTCCTCGTCGTGGCGGTGACCGCGTTCCTCTCCTGTGTGCTGAGCCTGCAGGCCGCAGCGAGCCGCCTGCTGTACTCGTTCGCCCGCGACGGGATGGTGCCCGGACACAGCTGGCTGTCTCGCGTCACCCCGCGCACCAAGGTTCCCGCGAACGCGCTGATCGTGGTGTGCACGGTGCCGGTGCTGCTGTCGCTGCTCGTCTTCATCAACGAGGCCATCCTGAACTCGATCACCGCGTTCGCCGTGCTCGGCATCTACGTCGCGTTCCAGATGGTCGTGCTGGCCGCGCTGCGGCAGCGCGTCAAGGGATGGAAGCCCGCAGGGCCGTTCTCGCTCGGCAAAGCCGGCGTCGTCGTGAACGTGCTGGCGCTCGCCTACGGCGTGTTCGCGATGTACCTGCTCGTGCAGCCCGGCTCGACGGGGAACGTGTTCACCGACTGGATCGTGCTGATCGGCCTCGGCACAGTGCTCGTCGTCGGGTCGCTGTATCTGTTCCTCGCCCGGCCGGACCGGCTGTCGGATGCTCCGGCCGGCGATGCGATCGCCGTGGCCGCCGCCATCCGCACGCACACCGCCCGCCGCGCCGCCGCAGCCGAGCCGGTCGAGCCGGTCGACGCCGCGCCGTAGCATCCGGCACAGGTTCTGGCATCCCGCACCCGTTGACTTGCCCTGGATGTACACCGCGCACGGCGTGTCGCGTACATCCAGGGCAAGTCAACGGCGAGGGGGCCCGACGAAGCGAAGCAGAACGAAGCGAAGCAGAACGAAGCGAAGCCGGACGAAGCCGGGCAGGTCAGACCACGAGGTCGAGCTCGCCCGGCTTCTGCGTGGCGCTGTCGCGCAGGTCGAGGCCGGATGCCGCGGCCCAGGCGCGCAGCGCAGGGATGCCGCCGATGCGCGGACGCTCGGTGGCGAGCCGGCGCACGAGGGCGCCCTTGGCGTGCTTGTTGAAGTGGTTGAGGGCGCGCGTCGTGCCGTCCTCCCCCGCCGTCACCACGCGCAGGAACACGCTGTGCGCACCCGCCGGCACCGGCCCGAGCGCGGCGTACGCCTCGGAGCGCAGGTCCAGCACGAAGCGGGCGGCGCCCGACCCGAGGGCGGCTGTCACCGCCCCCGACCACAGGCGCTTCAGCGCCGGGATGCCCGGCAGCGAGGTGCCCGCACCCAGCCGGTAGGCCGGAATCGGATCGAGGGCGCCCACCGGCCCGAACGGGGCGGAATGGATCAGCACGTGCGCGCCCAGCCAGCGGCGGGCCGCGGCATCCAGGCTCGCGGCATCCAGCGCGTCGAACAACACGCCCGTGTACCGGTCGACCGCCGGCATCGTCGGGGCCGTGCGCAGGGCGGCGTTGTGCGCGATGTCGCCGCGCTGCCGGTCGCTGAGCTTGAGCACGCGCGCCGACGCGTCCTCGTCGGCGGCGAGCGTCACCAGCGCGTCGATCACCCGATCGCGCTCCGGACTCAGCCCGGGCAGGGCCAGCCGGCCGAGATCGAGCGGTCGTCCGCGACCGCCGGGATGCTTCGTCTCGGACGGCGGCAGAAGCACCAGCATCCTTCACTCCTCACATGCACATGCGAAGACGCCGGGCACGACCCGACCCGAAGGTCGGACGGTGCCCGGCGTCTGCGCCCTTCGACGGGCTCAGGGCCCGTTGGGGGCGTCAGGCGATCAGCGCGGCGGTGCCGGCGACGATCGTCACCTCGTTGTCCGCCATCGACAGGAAGCCGTCCTGTGCGTTGGCGACCACCTTGGTGCCGTCTTCGCGGGTGATGCGCACCTCGCCGGCGGCGAGGATCGCGAGCACCGGCTCGTGACCGGCCATGAAGCCGATCTCGCCGATCACGGTCTTGGCCACGACGAGGGATGCCTCACCCGACCAGACCTCCTGCTCGGCCGAGACCAGGCTCACGGACAGCGAAGCCATGTCAGGCGTTCTCCTTCTGGATCTGAGCCCACTTCTCCTCGACGTCGGAGATGCCGCCGACGTTGAAGAACGCCTGCTCGGCGACGTGGTCGAAGTCACCCTTCACGATCGCGTCGAACGACTCGATGGTCTCCTTGATCGGAACCGTCGACCCCTCGACACCGGTGAACTTCTTCGCCATGTAGGTGTTCTGCGAGAGGAACTGCTGGATGCGGCGCGCACGCGACACCGTGATCTTGTCCTCTTCGGAGAGCTCGTCGACACCGAGGATCGCGATGATCTCCTGCAGCTCCTTGTTCTTCTGCAGGATCTGCTTCACGGCGGTGGCCACGCGGTAGTGGTCGGCGCCGATGTAGCGCGGGTCGAGGATGCGGCTCGTCGACGTCAGCGGGTCGATGGCCGGGTACAGACCCTTCGACGCGATCTCACGCGAGAGCTCGGTGGTGGCGTCGAGGTGGGCGAACGTGGTCGCCGGGGCCGGGTCGGTGTAGTCGTCGGCCGGCACGTAGATCGCCTGCAGCGAGGTGATCGAGTGACCGCGCGTCGAGGTGATGCGCTCCTGGAGCACACCCATCTCGTCGGCGAGGTTCGGCTGGTAGCCCACCGCGGAGGGCATGCGGCCGAGCAGCGTCGACACCTCGGAGCCCGCCTGCGTGAAGCGGAAGATGTTGTCGATGAACAGCAGCACGTCCTGCTTCTGCACGTC
>NZ_DATEJS010000146.1:0-2503 GCF_035277845.1 Microbacterium sp. | reverse complement strand
TGAAGGACCAGTACCGCACCGAGCCCGACGCCGCGCTCGTCACGTTGCGCGCGGAGGGGTCGCTCGCCGACACCGAGGTCAGCTGCTCGGTGCAGACGGGACGCGCGCTCGTCGAGGCGGGCCTGCATCCGGGGACCGGTGGTGACGGATCGCACGCGTGCTCGGGCGACATGCTGCTGCAGGCGCTGGTCGCGTGCGCGGGCGTCACGCTGCGATCGGTCGCGACGAACCGCGGGCTCGACGTGCGCGGCACGGTTCGTGCGGAGGGCGACCTCGACTTCCGCGGCACGCTCGGTGTCGACCGCGACGCGCCCGTCGGGTTCCGCTCGATCCGGCTCTCGTTCGACCTCGTGTCCGACGCGAGCGCGGAGGAGCTCAACGCGCTCGTCGCGGCGACGGAGCGCTACTGCGTCGTCCTGCAGACGCTCGCGCGCTCGCCGGACCTGTCCGTCACGACGAGCTGACGGGGGCCACACCCGTATGGGAGCGGAGAGCATGCAGGCTCTTCCAAACCCGCCGGAGGCCTTCGACCGGATGGTCGCGGTGGTGACCGAGTGTCTGAACTGCCCACGACGCTCGGAGCGACATCGAAACGCCCGCGAGAAACTCCTTGACACCAAACAACTTGGGGTCAAGTATCTAGATACCGATCATCTGGCTGGCAAGGTATGCTGGCCGCGGACGGGGGAGTGGACAATGGGAACAGCAGCGACGTTGATCGTCCGGCACCGCGTGGAGGACTACGGCGCCTGGCGCTCGGTGTACGAGACGGTGGAAGGCCTCCGCCAGCAGCACGGCTGCACCGGCGCCGAGGTGATGGTCGATCCCGCCGACAAGCGGGACGTCTTCGTCTTGCACCGCTTTCCGACCGTCGCGCAGGCCCAGGCGTTCGCCGGCAGCACCGATCTGCGCGAGGCCATGGGCCGCGCCGGCGTGGCCGGGCCCCCTCGGATCGAGATCGCCGTCGAGGCCTGAGCTGAGCGCCTCCGCTGCACGCCGGAAACGTGGCGTCCCGCTTCGGGGCGCCACCCCGGCGCGTCCACCAGAGGCCGACGCATTCGAGCGCGAGTACCCCGGGTCGTCGTGGCTCGCTTCCCGTGCGGTCCGCCAGCTCGAGGTCGTCGGCGCCCAGGCCGAGGAGCTCGTGGCCGGCGTCGCCCGCCGTCACGGGCTCTCGCACGCCGCCCTCAACGCGCTGGCCGTCATCGAGGGCGCGGGCGGTCCCCTTCCCGCCGGCGAGGTCAGCGCGCGGATGCACATCACGACTGGGACGATGACAAGCGTGCTCGACACCCTCGAACGCAACGGCTACGTCAAGCGCCTCGCCGATCCGAGCGATCGCCGCCGCGTCCTCGTCGACATCACACCCGCCGCGCAGGCCGTGCTCGACAAGATGCTCCCAGAAGTCCAGCACGTCATCGCCGTCGCCCTGCGAGACATCGACGCCGACACGCTCCAAGCCTTCTTCGACACCCTGGCCACCGTGAGCGCCGCGATCGCCGCCGTCCCCGACAACGTGCCGCCCGCGGCTGCGCGCCGTACTCCCGCCCGCCTCCGCCGCACCTGAGAAACGCCGGCGCGGATGCGTCGCGATGTCGGATCACCGACGACCGTGCGGAGGGAGTGGGATTCGAACCCACGGTGGGTTGCCCCACACACGCTTTCCAAGCGTGCCGATTCGGCCGCTCTCGCATCCCTCCCGGAAGCGCGCATCGTACCGGCGCGTTCGCGGTGGACCGGCCGGACCGCGGCGGACGAACGCACTGGTACCCTCACGACGCGGACCGTGCTAGGCGGGGAGCTCGTGGTGCCCTGTACCCCAAACCCACGTGTGGGGGGCTGAATCCCCGTCCGAGGCCACGGTCGACGTGAGGAAGGCGACCCGTACGCCGACGTCGAGGGTCGGGTCCTGCGCAACGGAATCCCGTGAACCGAGTCAGGTCCGGAAGGAAGCAGCTCTCAGCGGGTCCTTCCGTGTGCCGCAGGGTGGCCTGGCCTGAGCCGACGGCGGGCTGCGCGTCTCACGGCGCCTGGTCGACGACGGGTGCACGGTCCGCATCGCCAGAGGCGATGCGGACCGGACGACACGACCGCTCTGCCGAATCCCCGCGCGCAGGGGTCTCAATGTGTGGATTTCTTCGACATAGCGAAAGAAATCCACACAAGTGAGCTGCTGGTGACCCCTCGCTAACCTCGGCCCGTGGCGTTCCAGTCGCTGTATCGCAAGTACCGGCCGCAGCGCTTCGGCGAGCTCGTCGGGCAGGAGCACGTCACGTCCGCGCTGCGCAACGCGGTGCGCGAGGGACGGGTCGGGCACGCCTACTTGTTCTCGGGTCCGCGCGGCACGGGCAAGACGACGACCGCGCGCATCCTCGCCAAGGCGCTCAACTGCCTGAGCCCGACGCCCGAGGGCGAGCCCGACGGCACCTGCGAGAACTGCGTCGCGATCGCGCGCGGCAGCTTCAGCGATCTCGTCGAGCTCGACGCGGCGTCGAACCGCGGC
>NZ_DATEJS010000145.1:0-12830 GCF_035277845.1 Microbacterium sp. | reverse complement strand
TCGACGACGACGGGCTCCCACTGCGCGCCACCGAACCCGCCCTCGCGCACCGCGACGACCTCGACGCGCGGCTCGCCGCGCACGGCGCCGCGCGGCTCGACGTCATCGTGGTCTCCGCCGCGATGCTCGCCGTGGTCGCCGCCCGGGCGCTCGCCGCCGGCCGCACCGTCGGCCCGCACGAGCCGCTCTACCTGCGCGCGCCCGACGTCACGCCGCCCAAGCAGGTGGTGAGGTGACGGCGCCCGTCATCCGCCCCGCCACGCGCGCCGACCTCGACGCGATCATGGCGCTCGAGCGCGCCTCGTTCCCGACCGACGCCTGGTCGGAGGACATGATGCACGACGAGTTGGTTTCACCGTACGGCCGCTACTTCGTGCTCGAGGATGACGGTGCGCTCGTCGGCTACGGCGGCGTGCGGGCCCTCGCCGGTGCGAAGGACGCCGACATCCAGACGATCGCGATCGCCGAGGCGTTCCGGGGCCGCGGCGCCGGCCGCGCGCTGCTGACCACGCTGCTCGAGGAGGCATCCGCCCGCGGCGCCCGCGAGGTGTTCCTCGAGGTGCGCGCCGACAACCCGGTCGCCCAGAACCTGTACGTGCGCACCGGGTTCGTCGAGATCGGCCGCCGCCCCCGCTACTACCGCCCGGATGGCGTCGACGCGATCGTGATGCGCCTCGATCTGCGGCACGTTGTACAGGGGGATTCGCCGGGGCCCGGCCCGATCGGCGCCCGCCGCGACGATCCGCCCGGCACAACGTCCCACCCGGAGGAAGCACCGTGACCGCCGAACCCCTGGTGCTCGGCATCGAGACCAGCTGCGACGAGACCGGCATCGGCATCGTGCGCGGCCGCACCCTGCTGACCAACACCATCGCCAGCTCCATGGACGAGCACGCCCGCTATGGCGGCGTCGTGCCCGAGGTCGCCGCGCGCGCCCACCTCGAGGAGCTGCAGCCCTCGATCGAGGCCGCGCTCGCCGAAGCGCAGGTGAGCCTGGCCGATCTGGATGCCGTCGCCGTCACCTCGGGTCCGGGGCTGGCCGGAGCGCTCATGGTGGGCGTCGGCGCGGCGAAGGCGCTCGCGGTGTCGCTCGGCAAGCCGCTGTACGCGGTCAACCACCTGGTCGGGCACATCGCCGCCGACATCCTCGATCCCGAATCCGGCCCGCTCGAGTACCCGACCGTGGCGCTGCTCGTCTCCGGCGGGCACACGTCGCTGCTGCTCGTGCGCGACCTCACCACCGATGTCGAACTGCTCGGGGAGACCATGGACGACGCCGCCGGCGAGGCGTTCGACAAGGTCGCCCGCATCCTGGGCCTGCCCTATCCGGGCGGTCCGCAGATCGACCGCGCCGCCGCGACCGGCGACCCGGCGGCGATCCGGTTCCCGCGCGGGCTGTCCCGCGCGTCCGACATGGACGAGCACCGCTACGACTTCTCGTTCTCCGGCCTGAAGACCGCGGTCGCACGGTGGATCGAGCAGCGCGAGGCCGCCGGCGAGCAGGTGCCGATCGCGGATGTCGCGGCATCCTTCCGCGAGGCCGTCGTCGACGTGCTGGTCACCAAGGCGCTGGATGCCTGCGCCCGGTACGACGTGCCGCGCCTGCTGCTCGGCGGCGGCGTGATCGCGAACCGCCGCCTGCGCGACGTGGCCCTCGAGCGCGCCCGGGCGGCCGGGGTCACCGTGCGCATCCCGGACCTGAAGCTGTGCACCGACAACGGGGCGATGATCGCCGCCCTCGCGGCGGAGCTCATCTCGTCCGGCCGCGGGCCGTCGACGCTGGAGTTCGGTGCGGACTCCACGCTGCCGGTCACCGAGATCCAGGTGGCCTCCGCATGACCGACCCCGCCGAGCAGCCGCAGCCGCTGCCGATCCCGGAGCCGCTCGAGGTGCACCCGCCCGTCGCCGCGCGGACACGCCTGGCCGTGTGGGCGCTCGTGCTCGCGCTGCTGGGGCTCGTGGTCTCGTTCTTCGTGGGCTGGGGCTTCCCGCTGGGTCTCGCCGCGATCGTGGTCGCGATCGTCGCACTGCGCCGCCCCTGGGAGAGCCGCGTCGTCGCCGTGTGGGCGCTCGTGCTGGGTGTGCTCTCGGTCGTCTACAGTGCCGGCTGGCTCATCTACGCCGCCACCCTCACGGCCGCCGGCCGGTAGCTCCGCCGCTCAGATCCGGTCGCAGAGGATCGCGAGGCGCTTGCCTGCGACGCGGGTCACGATGAGCGTCGCGGACTCGTCGCCGCGCAGCTTGAGCTTGGTGCGCAGCACGGCGGGGTCGACATCCACCCCGCGCTTCTTGATCTCCAGCGTCCCGACGCCCCGGGCCCGCAGCGCCGAGCCGAGCGCCTTCACGTCGGCCGGCAGCACCTCGCGCACGCGGAAGGATGCCGCGAACGGAGACGTGGCCTCGCGGTCCCCGGTGAGATACGCGATGCCCGGCGCCAGCATCCCGGCGTCGAGCGAGCGGGCCACGTCGCCGATCAGCCGGGCGCGGATCACCGCACCGGCTGGCTCGTGCAGGAACGCTCCGAGTCCGCGCACCGGCTCGTCGTCGGCGTCGGCTGCGGCGGTCAGCTCGACGGCCTCCTGCCCGCGCGTCACGAGAGCGGCCCGGCGCACGCCGTCGCGGGCGAGGCGCCCCGACCAGAGCACGCACTCGATCGTCGAGCCGTCCGCGCTGATCCACTGCGCTTCGACGTCGTCGGGGATGAGGTCCCGGTCGAACGCCGGCCCGAGCTTGATCCCGACCGGCAGGCGCTCGGCGAGGGCGAAGCACCAGTCGAGCGAGGGCGTGTAGTCGGATGCCCGCACTCGCTCCGTCTCGGTGTGTCCCGCCGTGCGGCGGGCGGGGTCGAGCCACACCGCGTCGATCCCGTCGAGCGGCGTGTCCTCCGCGCGTGCGTTCGCGACCGTCACGTCGGAGCCGAACGGGGCGAGGTTGTAGGCCGCGAGCGCCGCGGTGATCGGGTCGGCGTCGACGGCGCGCACGCGCAGCCCGAGCCCGGCGAAGCCGAGCGCGTCGCCGCCGATGCCGCAGCCGAGGTCCGCGACCGACGCGATGCCGGCATCCCGCAGGCGTCCCGCATGCCGTGCGGCGATCGACAGCCGGGTCGCCTGTTCGAGGCCGGCGCGGGTGAACAGCATCCGCTCCGCGAACGGCCCGAACTTCGCCTGCGCCCGCACCCGCAGGCGGGCCTGCCCGACGACCGCCGACACCAGGTCGGGGGAGTGGCCGGCCGCCCGCAGCTGCGACACGGCACGCGCGACCTCCCCGGTCGACTGCAGCGCGGGCAGGTCGTCGAGCAGCCGCAGGGCCTCGGGCGTGAGGAGGGCGTCGAGCTCTGCGGCATCCATCCGTCCAGCCTAGGTCTGCGCCGCATGACGCCGGTTGGCACTCGCGTTGCATGAGTGCCAGCCGGTTGCCTACACTGGGATCAGCACTCGCCTATGCAGAGTGCTAACGAGTCTTCAATCTCACCAACGAAAGAGGTAGACCGTGTCGGTTTCCATCAAGCCGCTCGAGGACCGCATCGTCATCAAGCAGGTCGAGGCCGAGCAGACCACCGCGAGTGGCCTGGTCATCCCCGACACCGCCAAGGAGAAGCCCCAGGAGGGCGAGGTCGTGGCCGTGGGCCCCGGCCGCATCGACGACAACGGCAACCGTGTGCCGCTCGACGTCGCCGTCGGCGACCGCGTGCTGTACAGCAAGTACGGCGGCACCGAGGTCAAGTTCGGCGCCGACGAGTTCCTCGTGCTGTCGGCTCGCGACGTCCTGGCGGTCGTCGTCCGCTGACCCGACGGGCTCAGGAACCAGCGTTCCGGAAGGGGTCGGATGCTTCGGCATCCGGCCCCTTCTGCATGCCACGGGTCGCCTCGTGGACCGCCGGCCGGCACCGGTGCCGAGCGTAGGCTGGTGCGGTGAATCCCCTGTCCGGCGCCTCTGACCCGCGGTCTGCAGCGGTCCCGGACGGCACCGAGGTGCTCGGCACCGGCCCCGTCGCCACCGCACGCAGTGAGCGGGACCGCACTGTCGGCATCCTGTCCACGCTCGGCGCGTATCTGCTGTGGGGACTGTTCCCGCTCTACTTCCTCGCGCTCGAGCCCACGGGCCCGTGGGAGGTGGTGGCGTGGCGGATCGCACTGTCGTTCGTCTTCTGCCTGGTCCTGCTCACCGTCATGCGCACGTGGCCCAAGCTCTGGGCGATCGTGAAGCAGCCCCGGCTCATGGCATGGACGGCCCTGGCGGGCGTCGTCATCTACGTCAACTGGCAGACCTACCTCGTCGGGACCCTCACCGGGCACGTCATCGAGGCGAGCCTCGGCTACTTCATCAACCCGATCGTGACCGTCCTGCTCGGGGTGCTCGTGCTGCGCGAGCGGATCGGCGTCACCCAGTGGGTCGCGATCGGGATCGCCGGGGTTGCCGTCGTCGTGATCGTCATCGCATACGGCACGGTGCCGTGGATCGCGCTGATCCTGGCCGCATCGTTCGGACTGTATGGCCTCGTCAAGAAGCGCATCGGCACCGACGTGGATGCCGTCAGCGGCCTCACGCTGGAGTCGTTCTGGCTGCTGCCGGTCGCCGCGGTCGAATTGATCGTGGTCGGCGCCACGAACGGTCTGACCCTCGGGGCCACCGGCCCGCTGCACACCGTCCTGGTGCTGTTGGCGGGTGTCGTCACCGCGGTGCCGCTGCTCCTGTTCGCCGGCGGAGCCCGCCGCATCCCGCTCACCGTCGTGGGCCTGCTGCAGTTCATCACGCCGATCCTGCAGTTCATCGTGGGCCTGGTCTTCCTGCATGAGCCCATGGTGTTCTCGCAGTGGATCGGCTTCGCCCTGGTGTGGGTGGCGCTCATCGTGCTGACCGTGGACTCGCTGCGCGCCGCCCGTCATCGGGAATCTTCCAAGGTGCGCGGCGCTTAAACTCGTCAAGTCTGGAGTTCTCGGACCCGCCCCCTTGACGACCGCCCCGTCGCACTGTGCCACGAGCACTTGGAGAGATGCATGAACCAGCCCGATCCGTTCGGCTTCACCGGCCTCACCTATGACGATGTGCTGCTGCTTCCCGGCCACACCGACGTCATCCCGTCAGAGGCCGACACCTCGTCGCGCCTGACCCGGCGCATCACGGTGGCCACCCCGCTGCTCTCCAGCGCCATGGACACGGTGACCGAGACCCGCATGGCCGTGGCCATCGCGCGTGAGGGCGGCATCGGCATCCTGCACCGCAACCTCTCCATCGAAGACCAGGCGTCGATGGTCGACCGCGTCAAGCGCAGCGAGTCGGGCATGATCACCGACCCGATCACCACCACCGCGGACGCCACCATCGATGAGGTCGACGCACTGTGCGGCCAGTACCGCATCTCGGGTCTGCCGGTCGTCGACGACGAGGGTCGCCTGGTCGGCATCATCACCAACCGCGACATGCGGTTCGTGTCGGGCACCGCCCGCCAGACCACGCTGGTGCGCGACGTCATGACCAGCGAGAACATCGTCACCGGCAAGGTGGGCATCGCCGCCGAGGACGTCATCGCCCTCTTCGCCAAGCACCGCGTCGAGAAGCTGCCGCTGCTCGACGACGAGGGGCGCCTGGCCGGCCTCATCACCATCAAGGACTTCGACAAGAGCGAGAAGTACCCCCTCGCGACCAAGGACGACCACGGGCGCCTGCGCGTCGGCGCGGCCATCGGCTTCTTCGGCGACGCGTGGCAGCGCGCCGAGGCGCTGCGCGACGCCGGGGTGGACGTGCTCGTCGTCGACACCGCCAACGGCCAGTCGGCCGGCGTCATCGACATCGTCAAGCGCCTCAAGGCCGACCCGAGCTTCGCGCACATCGACATCATCGGCGGCAACGTCGCCACCCGCGAGGGCGCGCAGGCGCTCATCGACGCAGGCGTGGATGCCGTGAAGGTCGGCGTCGGCCCGGGCTCCATCTGCACCACGCGCATCGTCGCCGGCGTCGGCGTGCCGCAGGTGACCGCGGTGTACGAGGCATCCCTCGCCGCGCGCGAGGCCGGCGTGCCGGTGATCGCCGACGGCGGCCTGCAGTACTCGGGCGACATCGCGAAGGCGCTCGTCGCCGGCGCCGACACCGTCATGCTCGGATCCCTCCTCGCCGGCACCGACGAGTCGCCGGGCGAGGTCGTCTTCCAGGGCGGCAAGCAGTACAAGATGTACCGCGGCATGGGCTCGCTCGGGGCGCTGCAGACCCGCGGCAAGAAGACGTCGTACTCGAAGGACCGCTACTTCCAGGCCGATGTGCCCAGCGACGACAAGCTGATCCCCGAGGGCATCGAGGGCCAGGTCGCCTACCGCGGCCCGGTCTCCGCCGTCGCGTACCAGCTGGTCGGGGGCCTGCGCCAGTCGATGTTCTACGTCGGCGCCCGCACGATCGACGAGCTCAAGCAGCGCGGCAGGTTCGTGCGCATCACCCCGGCCGGGCTCAAGGAGTCCCACCCGCACGACGTGCAGATCATCGTCGAGGCCCCCAACTACAAGAAGTAGTCCGCCGGTCCGCCCCGCCGGTCCGCCGGGCCCTCCTCCCGCGAACCCTCATCCGAATACGCGAACCCTGACCGGAAGAGCCGGAAACGGCGTCTTTCGGTCAGGGTTCGCGTGTTTCGGTCAGGGTTCGCGGGAGGCGACGGCACGCGGCGCGGCAGCCTGCGCGGCGCTGCGGCCGGCGGGGAGCCACAGGGCCACCGCCGCGGTGGCGAACAGCACGCCCGCGCCGGTGAGCACGGCGGGCTGCGCGGCCGTCACGTACGGGGCCGGCATCAGCTGCCCGCCCGCGCCGAGGAACACGGCGGTGAGCACCGCGGTGCCGAGCGCGATGCCGATCTCGCGAAGCGTCGAGTTCACTCCGGACGCCTTGGCATGATCCGCGAGCCCCAGCGTCGCGAGCAGGGCCGTCGCCGATGGGGCGAACACGAGACCCATTCCGACGCCCGCCATGATGAACGGCGCCACCATGTCCGCGTACGGCGTCGTCACCGACATCTGCAGCGCGAGCCACGTCAGCGCGCCGCCCTGCAGCAGCAGGCCGGTCAGCATCAGGATGCGGGTGCCGACCCGCGGCGCCACGATGCCGGCCAGCGGCGCGACGATCATCGGCGCCATGGTCCACGGCGTGGTGCGGAGGGCCGCCTCGAACGGCGTCGCGCCCTGGACGACCTGCATGTACTGGATGAGGATGAAGACGGCCCCCATCGCGCCGAACGAGAACCCGAAGCCGACGACGTTCGTCACGGTGAACGAGCGGTCCCGGAACAGGCGCAGCGGCATCAGCGGGGCGCGGGTGCGCCACTCCCACAGCACGAAGGCGAGCACGAGGATGCCGCCGGCGACGAGCTCGGCGACGACCCCGAGGCTGTCCCAGCCGTCGTCGTTTCCGCGCACGATCGCGTGCACGAGCGCCAGCACGCCGGCACCGACGAGCAGCGTGCCGAGCACGTCGATGCGCGCCCGGGCGCCGAAGTCGTTGCGCAGTCCGTAGAGTGCGAGCGGGATCGCCACGACGGCCACCGGCACGTTGACCCAGAAGATGGCCTGCCAGCTCCAGCCGCTCATGATGGCGCCGCCGATGAGCGGGCCGGCGGCGACACCCAAGCCGGACACCCCGCCCCAGATGCCGATGGCGAGCGGCCGCCGCTGCGGCGACACCGCACCGGTGAGCAGCGCCAGCGACAGCGGCATCACGGCCGCGCCGCCGAAGCCCTGCACGGCGCGGGCCGCGATCAGCTGTCCGGGGTCGGTGCTCAGCGCGGCGAAGATCGACCCGGCCGTGAACACCCCGATGCCGAGCAGGAACACCGTCCGGCGCCCGAAGCGGTCGCCGAGCGCGGACAGCAGCAGGATCGCGCTCGCGAACGTCAGCGTGTACGCGTTCACGAACCACTGCAGCTGCTCCACCGACGCGCCGAGCTTGTCGTGCAGCACCGGCAGGGCGTTCGTCATGACGAGGTTGTCGAGCGTCGCCATGAACATCGGCAGGGATGCCGCGGCGACGACGAGGGCGAACGGCCGGCGGCGGGGAGTCGGGGGTGTGCGCCGGAGTGCGGCATCCGGCGCCGCGTGGATGGTGGTCATCGTCGCTCCTGAGAGGAATCCGTGATGGTAGTAATCGAATGATTACTTCGCTGGGATCGAATGTAGTAATCGACTGATAACATGTCAAGCATGAGTTCCCCGGTCACCGTCGACCCCGCCAAGCGCCTGAGCTCGGAGGAGCGTCGCGAGCAGATCCTGAGTGCCGCGCTCGCCGTGTTCGGCGCACGCGGCTACGTCGGCACGACCACCGACCAGGTGGCCAAGGCGGCCGGCGTCAGCCAGCCGTACGTGGTGCGGCTGTTCGGATCCAAGGAGACCCTGTTCCTCGAGGCGCTCGGCGAGGCGACCGAGGTGCTGCTGCGCGCGTTCCGCGCGGCGCTCGCGGACGACGACGGCACCCCCGTCGAGAAGCGCATCGGCACCGCGTACGTCGAGCTGCTGCGGGTGCGCGGGCTCCACCAGACGATGTCGCACGCGTACCTGCTCGGCAGCCACCCGGTCATCGGGCCGGCCGCGCGGCGCGGCTTCGCCAAGGTGTGGCGGTTCTTCCGCGACGAAGCCGGGTTCGACGCCGACAAGGCGCGCTCGTTCCTCGCCGAGGGGATGCTGATCAACACCATGATCGGCCTGCGTCTGGTGGACGACTACGGCGACGACGACAGCGTCACCGAGATGTTCCGCTCCTGCTTCCCGACCGAGCTGCCCAATGTGCTCGACGTCATCCCGCGCAGCGTCGACCCCTGGTGAGCCCGGCGCGGGCGCCTGATAGTCTGATCGGCTCCGCGCCCGACGCCGGGGCGGAAGGACGCCCACCGTGGGGTACATCGACGTGGCATCCGTCTCGTTCGCGCTGCCGGACGGCCGCCCCCTGCTCGACGACGTCTCGTTCCGGGTGGGCGAAGGCTCGACCACGGCGCTCATCGGCGCGAACGGCGCGGGCAAGACGACGCTCCTGCGCATGATCCGCGGCGAGCAGGCTCCGGATGGCGGGGTCATCTCGATCGACGGCGGACTCGGCGTCATGGACCAGTTCGTCGGCCACTCCCGCCCGGGCCAGACGGTGCACGACCTGCTGGTGTCGGTCGCGCCCGGCCGTGTGCGGCAGGCGGCCGCGGAGCTGGATGCCGCCGAGGCCGCCCTCATCGAGCACGACGACACCGACCGCCAGATGCGATACGCGTCGGCGCTGGCCGACTACGCGGATGCCGGCGGGTACGAGCACGAGCCGGTGTGGGATGCCTGCACCACGGCGGCGCTCGGGGTGCCGTACGAGCGGGCGCGCCGGCGGGAGCTCGAGACCCTGTCCGGCGGCGAGCAGAAGCGGCTCGCGCTGGAGGCGCTGCTGCGCGGTCCCGACGAGGTGCTGCTGCTCGACGAACCCGACAACTACCTCGACGTGCCCGCCAAGCGCTGGCTGGAGGAGCGGCTGCAGGCGACAGCGAAGACGGTGCTGCTGGTGTCGCACGACCGGGAGCTGCTGGCGCGGGCCGCGGACCGGATCGTGACGCTCGAGGTGGGCGGTGCCGGCAGCTCGGCATGGGTGCACGGCGGCGGGTTCCGCACATACCTCCAGGCCCGCGAAGACCGCATGGAGCGGCTCGACGAACTGCGCCGCCGGTGGGACGAGCAGCACGCGAAGCTCAAGACGCTCGTCGCGACGCTGCGGGTGAAGGCGGCGGCCAGCGACGAGTTCGCCTCCCGCTACCGGGCCGCGCAGACGCGCCTGCGCCGGTTCGAGGATGCCGGCCCGCCGCAGGAGCGCCCGCGCGAGCAGGAGCTGCAGCTGCGGCTGCGCGGGTCCCGCACGGGCAAGCGGGTGGTGGTCGCCGATGCCCTGGAGCTCCTCGGGCTCATGAAGCCGTTCGACCTCGAGGTGTGGTTCGGCGACCGCGTCGCCGTGCTCGGCTCCAACGGCTCGGGCAAGTCCCACTTCCTGCGGCTGCTCGCCGCCGGGGGAACCGACCCGGATCCGCTGCTCGGCCACACGACCACGGTGGGCAGCGGGCTCGACCCCGTGCCGCACGACGGACGCGTGATGCTCGACGCACGAGTCGTACCCGGCTGGTTCGCGCAGACCCACCGACAACCTCGACCTGGTCTCGGCGGAGGCCCTCGAGCTGGCACTCGCCCGCTTCGAGGGCACGGTGCTCGCCGTCACCCACGACCGCTGGTTCGCCCGCTCGTTCGACCGGTTCCTGGTGTTCGGCGCCGACGGCCGGGTGTACGAGTCGGACACCCCGGTGTGGGACGAGTCCCGCGTCGCCCGCACCCGCTGACCGCTTCCCGCGGTGAGACGAGCCCGCGCCGACGAGACGACGTCGGCGCGGGTCTGTTTCGTGGTGAACGACCGGTCTCGATGCCCACACGGGGCCCCGGATGCCGGGGAGGCGGCGTAGGGTCGGGGCATGTGCCGCAACATCCACACCCTCCACAACTTCGAGCCGGCCGCGACGTCTGAAGAAGTGCACGCGGCGGCCCTGCAGTACGTGCGCAAGATCGCCGGGACGACGAAGCCGTCGAAGGCCAACGAGGAGGCCTTCGACCGCGCCGTCGCCGAGATCGCGCACATCACCCAGCACCTGCTCGACGACCTGGTGACCGCCGCGCCGCCGAAGAACCGCGAGGAGGAGGCCGCGAAGGCCCGCGCCCGCGCGGTCCGGTCCGGGCGGTACGCCGCCGCGTGACGCTGCCGGGCGCCCTCCGCCGGGGTGCGCACAGACCCGACCGGTAGGCTGATCCCGTGAGCATGGACATCGAACTCGGCCGCGCCAAGCGCGCCCGGCGGGCATACTCGTTCGACGACATCGCGGTGGTGCCGTCGCGACGCACGCGCAACCCCGCGGATGTCTCCACGGCCTGGTCGATCGACGCCTTCCACTTCGACACCCCGATCATCGGCGCGCCGATGGACTCGGTGATGAGCCCGGCGAGCGCCATCCGTCTCGGCGAGCTCGGCGGCCTCGGCGTGCTCGACCTCGAGGGCCTGTGGACCCGGTACGACGACCCCGAGCCGCTGTTCGCCGAGATCGCCGATCTGCCCGGTCGCAGCGCGATCAGCCGCCTGCAGGAGCTGTACTCCGAGCCGATCAAGCCCGAGCTCGTGCGCGACCGCCTCGCCGAGATCCGCGCCGCCGGAGTCACCGTCGCCGGCGCGCTCACCCCGCAGCGCACGCAGGAGCTGTACGAGACCGTCGTCGCCGCCGGCGTCGACCTGTTCGTGATCCGCGGCACCACGGTGTCCGCCGAGCACGTCTCGTCGGTCGCCGAGCCCCTGAACCTCAAGAAGTTCATCTACGACCTCGACGTCCCGGTGATCGTCGGCGGCGCCAGCACCTACACCGCCGCCCTGCACCTCATGCGCACGGGAGCCGCCGGCGTGCTCGTCGGATTCGGCGGGGGCGCGGCATCCACCACCCGCGCGACGCTCGGCGTCCACGCGCCGATGGCGACCGCCGTCGCCGACGTCGCCGGCGCGCGCCGCGACTACCTCGACGAGTCGGGCGGGCGCTACGTGCACGTGATCGCCGACGGCGGCGTGGGCACGTCCGGCGACATCGTCAAGGCCATCGCGATGGGTGCGGATGCCGTCATGCTCGGGGTCGCGCTCTCCCGCGCCACCGACGCGCCCGGCCGCGGCTTCCACTGGGGAGACGAGGCGCACCACGCCAAGCTCCCGCGCGGCCGCCGCGTGAAGGTCGACCAGGTCGGGCCGCTCGAGCAGGTGCTGTTCGGTCCCGCCCAGGTCGCGGACGGCACCGCGAACCTCATCGGCGCGCTGAAGAAGTCGATGGCGACGACCGGATACTCCGACCTCAAGGAGTTCCAGCGGGTCGAGGTCGTCGTCGCACCGTACTCCGGCAAATGAGCTCGCCCGGCTCCGTACCCGACGAGGCGATCCCGGAGGTCTTCCCGCCGACGCTGCGCGAGGTCATGGTCCGCCCGAGGTGGATCGGGATGCTGGCGCTCTTCGTTGTCGTCGCGGGCGTGTTCGCGTGGCTCGGCCAGTGGCAGCTGGGCCGTGCCCTCGCGACGGGGAACACCGTCCCGGCGCAGCTCGAGGTGGTCAAGCCCATCGACCAGGTCGTGAAGCCCGGCCAGTACCTCGACGGCGCGCTCGTCGGCCAGCGGGTGTCGGTGAGCGGCTTCTACCTGCCCGGCGACTTCATCGCCATCTCGCAGCGCCTGAACGAGGGCGCCGAAGGCTACTGGGTGACCGGGCAGCTGCGCGTGGCCGGCACCGCCAAGCCCACGTCGATCGCCGTCGCGATCGGCTGGGCTCCGAGCAAGGCCAAGGCGACCGAGGCCATCGCCGCCCTGGACGCCCAGGCTCGCCAGCCCGTGCGCGTGGCCGTCACCGTGACGGGGCGCCTCGTCGCCGACGAGGGGCCCGTGGTGCCGCCGTCCGGTGACCCGCTCGAGCTGACCGTCATGTCGCCTGCGGCGCTGCTCAGCCGCTGGCACGACATCGCCGGCCTCGAGGTGTACCGCCCCTACCTGCTGAGCGACCAGGCGGAGGCGGGCCTCGCCACGATCTCCGCGCCGCCGCCCGCCGAGAACGGCGTCAACTGGCTGAACCTGTTCTACGCGGTGGAGTGGGCCGTGTTCGCGGGCTTCGCCTTCTACATGTGGTACCGCCTGGCGAAGGACGCATGGGAGAAGGAGTGCGAGGAGCTCTCAGGCGCCCCCACGTAGAATGGAGCCCATGGCTCTTGCCCCCAAACTGGCGACGTTCCCCGCCATCCGCGGCGCCCTGAAGTTCTACCAGGTGTGCTCGATCATCACCGG
>NZ_DATEJS010000144.1:0-15669 GCF_035277845.1 Microbacterium sp. | reverse complement strand
GGACGGTAGCGAGCGCAGGTGATCGGCCGGTGACGCGCACATGGCCGGGACGCGTCGCCGCGTACGCCGACGGCAGGGGAGGCACGGACTCGATCCGACCGTCACTCGATGATATCTTCGAATCATGAACGCAGGCACGGGGGAGCCGTCGGAACGCTGGCGTCCCGTCATCGTTGCCCTGGCGAACGATGATGCCCGAACGGTGTTCGCTCGCTTGGTCGCCGATGGCGGCGGCGACCCGTTCATCGGGGTCTCGCCGTCACGGCGCGGTCACGTGCGGCGGCAGCTGGAGGCGGCCGGGATCATCGGCGAGGTCGACGGCGCTGTCGTGCTGCGTCCGGAGGTCTTCGCCGACGTCCTGCGTCAGGGCGGCCTGGCACGGCCGAGCGGCGTGCAGCGGTTCCTGCGGGATGGGCGGATCGTCCAGTATCCGTCGCGGGCGTCCGACCGGCTCGAGCTGCTGACGTGGATCGCCGCACAGACGCTGCGTCCCGGCGAGGTCGTCACGGAGCGCGTGATCACCGAGCGGCTCGCCGCATACGCCGACGACAGCGCGTCGCTGCGCCGCTACCTCGTCGACGCCGGCCTGGTGGAGCGCACGTCGACCGGCAGCGAGTACGCGCTGCCGGCGTGAGCGAGCCCCTCCCGTCGGTGCACCCCGTTATCCGATAATGCCCATTATGTCAGGATGTGATCAGATGCTTCGCAGGATCTGCTCTCCCACCGGAAGTGGATAGCCACGACGGCTGGCAGTCACCCTTCGGTGCGTCAGCGCGTCCAGAAGTCTTCGGGACGTCGCCCGCCGCGGAGGCCGAAGTACTCCGCCATCGCCACCGCCTCCGGGAAGTTCGCAGCCACGCTCTGCGCGTCGTGTGCGTCGCTGCCGAATGTGATGGCGCGTCCGCCCTCTTCGACCCACCACTGCGGTATCCACGGCCAGAGGCGTCGGGTGTTCAACTCGAGCGCCCGGTCGGATGCGGCGAGGGCGCGCATCGCCACACGGAACCCCTCTTCGAACCGCCGTGGATCGAATGGCCCGGCATCCGTCGTCGGCCAGGTGCGGACGGCGTAGTCGATGTGCGTGAACACCTCGAACGAGTCGCTCCCCCTGACCATTCGCGGGATCTCGTCGAGGTACGCGGACATCACCTCGTCGGCAGGCTTGTGGTGATAGAGCGTCGTCGGCTCGGTGCGCGCGACGTCCCCGTACGGAAGCATGTGGAGTGAGCCGTTGACGCGTTCGATGACGCCGCTGCGCAGCATCGAGGCCGCCTCGCGGTCCCAGAGATGAGGCTGACCGAACTCGACACCCGTGAGGATTCGCAGGTTCGGGTACGCGTGCCTGCAGCGGTCGATGGCCCCGAGGTATCCCTCGAGGTCGAAGCGCGGCAGTCGGACGTGCCCCTCCTCGTCCACGTAGCGCTGCGCGGTGGTGCCGAGGTCGGCCGGGTTCTCGACGACCCACTCCTGCTCGAAGTCGAGGTGCTCCGTGAAGATGACGGCCGGCAGCCCGATATGCACGGCGCGCGCGCAGATGCGCTCCATCGTGCCCGCCGATGCAGGGTCGGAACCGGCATCCCACGACCACTCGCTGTGCACGTGCGCGTCGGCGGGCATGCTCGTCATGCGCCAACGCTACAAGCCTGGGCACGGCTGCCCACGATCACGGGGTTTCGCTCGCGCCGGTCACCTTGGTACTGTATCGATACACGATCCCCCTTCGAGAGCAGCAGGCCGTGACCGCATCACACTTCCTTCTCGCGTACTTCCTGTCCGAGACGCTCGCCGACGGCGAGCAGGTCCGATTCGCCGTGAGCGACGGTCCGGAGCCGACATCCTGGACGCCGCTGAACCAGGGGCGCCCCGTCCTGCCGTCGACGGTGGGTGAGCTCGGCAGCAGAGATCCCTTCCTGGTCCGGGACGAAGTCCGGGGAACGTTCGCCGTGATCGCGACCGACCTGCGGGTGTGGCCGGACGAAGACTGGAATCGGGCCGTGCGACATGGTTCGCGCAGCATCGTCGTCTGGCAGTCCAGGGACCTGGTCTCCTGGAGTCCTCCCGTCCTGCGTGAGATCGCTCCGGCCGAAGCCGGCAACACGTGGGCGCCCAAGGCCTTCTGGTCGAACCGACGGGACGCCTGGCTGGTGTTCTGGGCCTCGGCGCTCTTCTCACCTGGTGAGGAGCGCCGCGCCGGCCAGTATCAACGGATCCTGGTCGCCGAGACGACGGACTTCGTGCACTTCTCGCCGGCGCGGGTCCATCTCGATGCCGGGCACGACGTGATCGACCTCACGTTTCTCGAGTACGCGGACCGGTGGTATCGGTTCTCCGCGAACGCTCACGGAAACCCGGCGCCGGCCGGTATCGGGCACCACATCTTCGAAGAGGCCGGTCAGAACCTGGAAGACCCGTACTTCGAGCCCCTGACCTTCGACATCGGCAAGTCCGTGATGGCGCGGGCGGAAGGTCCCGCAACGGCAGCGCACCCGTTCGAGCCGCGCTGGTACCTGCTGGCGGATGAGTTCGGGCTCCGCGGATATCAGCTGTTCGAGACGGACGATCTGTCGTCCGGTGGATGGAGTCATCGGCCCGACGCCGCCTTCCCCGCCGGTGCACGTCACGGGTCGCTCCTCGCCATCTCGTCTGAGGAACGCGCTCGTCTGCTCGCGGCTTCCTGGCCCGCGGCATGACGGCGCCACTCCCCCGTGCCCGACGCCGCGAACGGTCCCCGTCGTTCCTACGCCGGCGCGATCCGCGAGGTGGATTCCCGCTTGACGACGTGGAATCCGCTGACGTACTCCTCACGTGAGGCGCCCGAGCCGCGCTCGATCCGGTTCATCAGAAGGGAGACGGCCTTCTCCGCCATCGTGGTGTGGTCGGGGTCGACCGATGACAGTGACGGGACGGTGAACTCCGATTCGCGGATGTTGTCGAATCCGATCACCATCACCTCGTCGGGAACGCGGATCCCTTCGGATGCAAGTCCGCGGAGGACGCCGATGGCGACAGTGTCCGTGACGCAGAAGATGGCGTCGAAAGGGATACCCCGGGTCACGAGGTCGTGGACGGCCGCGGCGCCGGACTGCATGGTGAATTCGTCGAGCTCGACGAGGAGACCGCCGTCGAAAGCGATCCCTGCATCGGCGAGCGCCTGGCGATAGCCCTGGAAACGCAGGCTCGACATGTTCACATCGTCGTTCGCCGCTCCGTCGAGCATCACGATGCGTCGCGCACCCTGCTCGATGAGGTGGCGCGTGGCAGCGCTCGCCCCTTCGACGTTGGGCATGGCGACATGGTCGACGGGTCCTTCGAAGATGCGCTCACCGAGGATGACGACCGGGTAGTCGACCCGGAGCAGTTCCGTGTCCGCCGGCCCCAGCCCGACGGTGCTCAGGATGAGTCCGTCGTACATCCGATTGCGGGAGAGGACGAGCGCATCCAGCTCCGTCTCGCGCGACGCACCGGTCTGCTCGACGACCACGCGGAATCCGCGACGTGCGGCCGCCGTGATGATCTCCGCGGCCAGCTGGCCGAAGTACGGGCGGTCGACTTCGGGCACAGCCAGCCCGATGGTTCCGGTGCGTCCGGTGCGAAGATTCCGCGCTGCGACATTCACGCGGTAGTCCAGCTTGTCGATGGCGTGCAGAACGCGCTCCCGCGTCGAGTCCTTGACGTGCGGGTGAGCGTTGATCACATGCGACACGGTCATCGGCGACACCCCCGCTGCGCGTGCAACATCCTGAATCGTCACCTTGCCGGCCATGCGCACACCCCTTGAAGCCTGCTCCGACGCATCTCGTCGAGTCCTGTAACGATATCGGATCGGACGGCTCTTTGAGCGGAATTCAGGCCACACAGCATCGTGGTAAATCCGGTACTTGCGCATCAGGACCAGGTGTGTAACGATACATGAAATCGAACCGATCGAGTCAGTGAGGACCGTGGTGACAGAGACAAGCGCTCCCGACGCGAGGTCGTATCCGAGCGACGCCCCGACGGCGCCGGCGTTGCCGCTGCTCGCAGACCCCAACCTGTGGGCGGACGGGGACAGGTTCTACCTGTTCCCCACGACCGACGGCATCCCGGAGTGGGCGGCCACGTCCTTCCGCGCGTACTCGTCCCCTGACCTCGTCCACTGGGATGACCACGGGGTGATCCTCGCGCTCGGCACGGATGTGCGATGGGTTCGCGACCGCGCCTGGGCTCCGACCATCGCGACACGATCCGGGAAGTACTTCTTCTACTTCAGTGCCGACGACAACATCGGCGTGGCTGTCGGAGACAGTCCCACCGGCCCGTTCGACGACATCGACAAGCCACTGGTCGCGAGCGGTGACTTCGAGGGGCGGGCCATCGATCCGTCGACGTTCACCGATGTGGACGGCACCGTGTACCTCCTCTGGGGCAACGAGGTCGCCCACATCGTGCCCCTCGGCGAAGACATGGTCTCCTTCGACCCGCGCGAGGTCCGCAGCTGGGTGCCCACCGGATTCCGGGAGGCCGCCTGGATCCACCGACGAGACGGCATCTACTACCTTTCCTGGTCGGTGAACGACACGCGTTCCCCCGACTACCAGGTCCACTACGCCTCCGCGCCCAGCCCCTACGGACCCTGGTCCGATCACGGAGTGCTTCTCGAGCAGGCGCCGGAGCGCGACATCTACGCGACCGGGCACCACTCGATCACGAATGTCCCAGGCACTGACGAATGGGTGATCGCGTATCACCGGTTCGCCATCCCGGACGGAGACGGATTTCACCGCGAAGTGGTGTTCGACCGTCTCATCCACCGCGCAGACGGATCGATCGAGCCCCTGAACCCGTCGATCGGTTCCCTGCGCTTCCCCCTCCACCCACCAACCGAGTAATCACAGAAAGGGCGAACGATGTTGTTTCGCACCCGGACCTCAGCGCTGAGCCGAGGTCGTCACCGGAAGATCATGGCAGCTGCCGCGGTCGTCGCCGTCGCGACGTCTCTCGCGGCGTGCAGCGGCACGTCTTCCGCGTCATCCGATTCCGGCAAAGGAACGGTGACGTTCCTCTCGTGGGATGCCACGGCGACGATGCAGCCCCTGATCGACGAGTTCGAGAAGGAGAACCCCGGCATCGAGGTCGACATGTCCTACGCGCCCCCCGTGGCCACGTACACCACGACCCTCACCAAGCGCCTGCTCGCCCACAACGCGCCCGACGTCTTCATCCTGGGCAATCACACGCAGCAAGCCGGCGGCGGGTACGTGAAGTCGCTCGACGGCACGTACGCGGCGCGCGTCCAGTCGCCGTTCGGAACCAAGATGAACACCTACAAGGGACACGTCTACGGCATCTCCACCGCCACCTAGGGCGGCGGATTCCTCGTCAACGAGACGCTTGCGGCCAAGGCCGGAGTGACGAGCGCTCCCCAGACGTGGGCCGAGCTGGTGACCGACCTCAAGAAGTTCAAGGCTGCGGGCATCACGGGGCTGCAGGAGGCCGGTGACGGCACCACGACCACGATCATGGGTCTCATCGGCCGCGCCGACGCGAACTCCGGCGGCAACATGGACGCCGACATCTACGACGGGAAGACGACGTTCTCCAAGGCCTGGACCGAGGCGATCCAGGAGTGGAGCACCCTCTACACCCAGGGCCTCGTCAACCCGTCCGCCGCCGGCTTGACCGGTCCCCAGATCGTCACCGAGTTCGACAATCAGAAGGTGGCGATGATCACCACCGGTTCCTGGCAGGTCGCAGCGTCGCGGAAGGCGATGCCGGCCGGCACGAAGCTCGACTACTGGCCCATTCCGAGCAGCTTCGGCGACCCGTACTGGGCCGGCGCGGCATCCCCGCCGTACGCCATCAACTCCCGGGCCAAGAACCCGGTGGGCGCGCAGAAGTTCGTCGACTTCCTGGCCAGCGCGAAGGGCGTGTCGATGTATGCCGCAGAGACGGGGTCGATCATGACCACCAGCAACTACAAGCAGACCCTCGACCCGGCGCTCACGGGGATGTACGACGATGTCGTCAAGGGCAACGTCTGGTGCACCTGGCAGGCGTGGCCCGGGGCCGACAGCGACCCGCTCGACCAGGTCCTCGTCGCCAACATGCAGAAGGTACAACTCGGCAAGGAGACCGCCGCCGGCTTCACCAAGGCCCTCGACACCGAGTGGGCGAGCCTGAAGTAGGCCGCCCGCTGACAGACCCACCACGGGGGTTCTCGGCCTCGTCGACCGAGAACCCCCACGGGCACGAAGGAGAAACCATGACGGTGCAAGCGACTGCGATCGCAGCGACCGAACTCCGGGTGAGTGAGCCCCGGTTGAAGACCAAGGGGCGCCGACGCGAAGGACTGCAGATCCGCGCCTTCCTGATCCCGATGCTGCTCGTGGTCATCGTCCTCTTCGGCGTGCCGTTCGTCGAATCGGTCTACTACAGCTTCACGAACTGGTCGGGACTCAATCCCGACATCCAGTTCGTGGGGCTCAAGAACTACGTGAACGTGTTCACGAGTCCTGCCTTGCTGAACGGGCTCGGCTTCACCCTGCTGTTCGCCATCGCCACGACGGCACTGATCACCGCCTGCGCCATCCCCCTGGCGGTGTTCCTCAACCAGAAGCTGTTCGGCACCCGCTTCGCACGGGCGCTCTACTTCTTCCCCGCGATCCCCAGCGTCGCGGTCCTCGGACTGGTCTGGAACTTCATCCTCAATCCGCTCGCCGACGGGGCGCTGAACACGCTGCTCCACAACCTGTTCGGAATCGCGCCCATCCCCTGGCTCGCCGACACCACGCTGGCACAGATCTCCGTCATCGTGGTCGGGGTCTGGACCAGCACCGGCTGGCACGCGATCCTCTATCTCGCCTACCTCCAGTCGATCCCGTCCGACCTCTACGAGGTCGCGAAGATCGACGGGGCCAGCGCCTCCCAGCGGTTCTTCTACATCACCCTCCCCATGCTCGCCCCTGCCATCACGATCAGCACGTTCCTTCTCATGAACAACGGCCTCAACGTCTACGCGCTTCCGCAGAACCTCACGGCGGGCGGCCCCGCGTTCGCCACCAACACCATCACCGCCACGATCATCAACAACGGCATCGACGAGTCGAACTACGGACAGGCCTCGGCGCTCGGCGTCATCTTCATGATCGTCATCGGCATCGTCCTGTTCATCCAGCTGCGGGTCACGCGCAGTCTCGAGAGGAGCTTCTCATGAGCCGCTCCACCGCCCGCATCCTCACTCGCTCGGTCGGCAGCATCGTCCTGGTGCTCATGGCCTGCCTGGTCGGACTGCCGTTCGCCTACATCATCATCAACACCTTCAAGACACAGCCCGAGATGCAGAAGAACCCTCTGGGCCTGCCCACGTCATGGACGCTGCACAACTACGTCGATGTCTTCGTGCAGTCCAATGTGGGTCAAGCGTTCCTGAACACCGTCTACGTGACCGCCGTGTCGGTCGTGCTCATGCTCTTGATCGGATCCATGGCGGCATTCAGCCTGGTCTATCGCGGCGGGCGACTCAGCACTCTCATCGGCGGGGTGCTGCTGGCGGCGTTCCTCGTCCCGTTCCAGAGCACGATCATCCCGCTGTACCTGCTGATCGTGAACGTCGGTCTCGCCGACAACCTGCAGGGGCTCATCGCCATCTACCTCGGCGGATCGGTGTTCTGCTACTTCATCATCGTCGGATACATGCGCACCGTCCCCCGCGAGATCCTCGAAGCAGCGCGCATCGACGGCGCAGGCCCCTGGCGGCTCTACTTCTCGATCGTGCTGCCTCTGATCCGGCCTGTGCTCATCACAGTCGGCGTCTTCCAGGTCATGTGGGTCTGGAACGACTACATCTCACCCACGATCTTCCTCAGCTCTCCGTCGAACAACACCCTCGTCCTGCTCGCCGAACAGGCGGTCGCGCAGTTCACGACCAATTGGCCGGCATTCATGACGGTGACGGTGATCGTGCTCATCCCGATGCTGATCTTCTTCATCTTCATGCAGAAGTACATCGTCGACGGACTCGTCAGCGGCAGTGTCAAGGGCTGACGCCGGCGCCCTGTGGTGGGACGTCCACGACCGCTGATAGGCTTCCGGATGCCGTGTGACAGACCGAGGAGGTGATCCCCATGAACGTATCGACATGGGTGCTCCTCGCTGAGGTCACGGTCGGGCGATAGGTCGTCCGGGAGCGCCGCATCCGAGCACTCCCGAAAGACATCACCATGCACTTCACCTCCGACCGTCGCGTCGATGACCTCATCGAGCGCGACTTCCTCCTCGGCGACGTCCCCGGCATCCTGTGGACGCCGGCCTCGGCGTCTGCAGCCGCCCCGACTCCCCTCATCCTTCTCGGCCACCCCGGTGGACTGCGGCCGATGTACCCCAGACTGCTGGCGCGGGCTCGGCATTCGGCCGAACAGGGCTTCGCGACGGCCACGATCGAACTCCCGGGAAGCGGCGACCGCACACCGTCCGCCGCCGCCGAGCGGGCGCGCGCCGACCTTCGCACTGCGATCCGCGCCGGCGAACGGCCGACGGAGCAGGTCGTCGAAGCTCTCATCCTGCCGCTCGTCGACGAGGCGGTGCCGGAATGGCAGGCCCTGCTGGACGAGCTCGTCTCCCTGCCCGAGATCGACGGACCGGTCGGCTACTCGGGCGGCGTGATCGCCGTCGGCATCCGGCTGGCGCTCGTCGAGCCCCGGGTCGTCGCGGCCGGCCTCTTCGCGGGGAGCTTCGTGCCGCGCAGCATGTTCGACGAAGCCCGCCGCGTGAGCATTCCGCTGCATGTGCTGTTGCAGTGGGATGACGAAGGAAACGACCGCCAGCTGGCGCTGGACCTCTTCGACGCGTTCGGCTCGAAGGAGAAGTCCCTGCACGCCAACATGGGCGGCCACAGAGGCGTGCCCCAGCATGCCGGGGAGGATGCGGGCAGCTTCTTCGCGCGGCACCTGCGTTAGCTTCCGCCCTGATCCGGGCCGGGCACACGGACAGGGCGCACTCCCCTACACTGCCTGGCATGACGGTCACGCGCATGGACCACGTCGGCTTCGTCGTCGAAGACCTCGCCGCGGCGGTCGCGTTCTTCGTCGAGCTGGGACTCGAACTGGAGGGCGAGGCCACCGTCGGCGGGGCGTGGGTCGACAAGCTCCTCGCGCTCGACGACGTGCGCGCAGACATCGCCGTCGTCCGCACCCCCGACGGGAGCGGGAGGGTCGAGCTGTCGACGTTCGAGCGGCCCGTGGCCACCGAGCCCGCGCCGCGCGCGGCGGTGAACGTGCCCGGCATCCCCCGGTTGACCTTCGTCGTGGACGACGTCGAGGAGACGCTCCGTCGGCTGCGCCCCCTCGGCGGCGAACTCGTCGGCGAGGTGGCCCAATATGCGCAGCTGTACCGGTACGGCTACGTCCGCGGTCCCGCCGGCGTGATCCTGGGGCTGGTCGAGGAACTGGGCTGACCGGCCAGCTCGAGCATGTGCCGGTACTCCCCCGCCATGTCCGCGTTCCCGATCCGCGGGTCGTCCGACCGGCCCCGGTGCAGGATGCCGTCGATGTAGCGCCGGTCGGCGTCCAGGCGCGCCCGCGCATCATCCCCGATGTTCCCGTGCCCCGGGATCACCAGCTCCGCGGCCGCGGCATACGGCGCCAGGCGGTCCAGCCCGTCGACATACGCGTCGATGTCGTCGGGGTCGAACGGCAGTGGCAGTTCCACGTCGCTGAGCATGTCTCCCGCGACGAGCACCCGCTGCCGCGGCAGCCAGAGCGCGGTGTGCCCGCGTGCATGGCCGTCGTGGACGATCATCTCCACGTCGAATCCCGCGGGGATCGACGTGTCCGGCAACGCGTCGGTGCCCCGAACACATCCCATGAGCTCGGCGAGCTCAGACGGCCAGCCTGGTCCGAGGTCGGTCATCAGGTTCGCCCGACGAGCTCGCGCCCCTTCCGCGGTCCGCCACGAAGCCCAGCGCGGAGCATCCCCGAACGCAGGATGCCACAGCAGATGATCGTGATGGGCGTGCGTGGCGAATCCCCCGATCACCTGCCACTTCTGCGCTGCGATCTCCTGGGCGAGCACCTCGAGTTCGTCGGGTTTCCAGGCCGGGTCGATGAGCAGAGCCCTGCTCCCGCCGACGAGCACCGTCGACGTGGTCAGCATCACGCGGCTGGTGGCGGCCAGCACACCGGGTGCCACCTCGCGGAGAGCGCCCATCGGAACCCGATCTCGCGTCACGTCGCCCGGCTCAGGCCGGCCCCGCGACGGTGGCGTCCTGCCCGGAGTTCCGCAGCGCCTCCGCGACGAAGCCGTCGGACTTGAGCTGCTCGACCAGGTCGTGCAGGAATGCCTTCGCCGCCGCCGAGCGGTCGGGCGTCGTCGCCACGGCCTGCCGGATCTGCATGAACGCGGGCTCGACGAGCCGGAGCGTGGGGTCGTCGGTCACCACGCGGCTGAGCGGCTGTCGGATGCCTGCGACGGCGTTCAGCTCCTGCGCGCGGTACACGTCGATCGATTCGGGCCCCCGCACCAGTTCCGCGCGTTCAAGCGTGCGCGTGAGGTAGAGGTCGTAGGCGGATCCGTCTTTGACGGCGATCCGGACGCCGTCCCGGTCCACCTCGTCGGCCCGGGTGAGCGGCGAGGAATCCGGCACCGCGAACACGCCTTCGATCAGCACATACGGAGCGGTGAACCACACCTCGGCTGCTCGCGCAGGTTCGATGGCGAGAAAGCCGACGTCGGCTGCTCCCCCGCGGAGCGCATCGAACGAGTCCCGTGCCGCGTCGAAGCAGAGGAATTCGACCGGCACGCCCAGCCGCCCCGCGATTGCGCGCGACAACTCCACAGTCACGCCGGCCGGGGCATCCGCGGTTCCCTGCGCCATAACCGGATTCCCCAGGTTGATCGACGCGCGCAGCACTCCGGCCGGCGCAAGACTCTTCGTGATCGCGGGATCGGGCATGCAGCCATCATGACACCCCGGCTCGCGGGCTAGGCTGGCACGGTGAGTCCGGTTCGGCAGCCCTCGAGGCATCAGGAGGTCGTCGGCGCATTCTGCGCCGCGGCGAGATGACCCCGCCCCGCACCCGCTGGACGTCGACCGACGCGAGGCGGGCGCGAGTCGTGCATTCCCTGACATCCCCTTGCCCATGACGTGCGTCGTGGGCGCCGAACGCGAAAGACCGGTCCATGCTGTCTCTCACCGAGAACGCCATCCGCGCCTCCTTCCTCAACGCCTCGCAGCGCGAGCGCAAAGCCATCCCCATGCCCGACCTCGACGCGGTCGCGTGGGACGATCTCGACTACCTCGGCTGGCGCGACGCGAAGCTCACGCACGTCGGCTACGTCGTCGTCCCCGGCGATGACGGCCCCGTCGGCATCCTGCTGCGTGAGGCCGGGCAGCGCACCCGCACCCGCCCGCAGTGCGCGTGGTGCGAGGATGTGACGCTTCCGAACGACGTCGTGTTCTTCAGCGCCCGGCGTGCCGGAGCAGCAGGACGCAACGGCAACACCATCGGCACGCTCGTCTGCGAGCAGTTCGAGTGCTCCGCCAACGTCCGAAAGCTGCCGCCGCTTGCGTACCTCGGGTATGACGTCGAGGCGGCGAGGCAGAGACGCATCGAGGCGCTGCGCGTGAACGTCCGCCGGTTCGCCGACGACCTCCGGTCCACGATCTGACCGGACCTGCCGGCATATGCCGTGGGCGGAATATGAATCCGCCCACGGCGCGGGCGTAGGATTCTGGTCTACGAAGGAGGCGCCCCGCCCTATGTCCGAGACCCACGCCGCTGGACCTTCGACTCGCGCGTGGATCATCTGGACGGTGGGCGTCGTGGCGTATCTGCTCGCCGTCACCAACCGCACGTCGCTGTCCGCGGTGGGTCTGGATGCCGCGGACCGCTTCCACGCGGATGCGTCGACCCTGTCGATGTTCGCCGTTCTGCAGCTGGCGGTCTACGGCTTCATGCAGCTGCCGGTCGGCGTGCTGCTCGACCGTGTCGGCGCCCGCCCGATCATGGCCGCAGGCATGGCGCTCATGGCCGGCGGCCAGCTGCTCATGGCGTTCTCGCCGAACGTCGGCGTGGCGATCTTCGCGCGGATGATGCTGGGCGCCGGTGACGCCGCCGTCTTCCCGAGCCTCATGCGCCTGATCGCGCTGTGGTTCCCGGCACAGCGGGGCCCCGTGATGGTGCAGATCACCGGACTCGTCGGCCAGGCCGGGCAGCTCGTCGCCCTGATCCCCCTCGCAGCGCTGCTGCACGCGACCACGTGGACCGTCGCCTTCGGCAGCGTGGCCGGGCTCAGCGTGCTCTTCACGGTTCTCGTGTACGGCGTCATCCGCAATCGGCCGCCGGAGCGCGAGGCCGACGTCTCGGTGGACACCGCCACCGGCACGATCGCGGTCGTGACGTCGTCCATCGACACGAGCGTGGGGATCCGAGCCGCCTGGCGGAACTCCGGCACCCGTCTCGCCTTCTGGTCGCACTTCACCACGCCGTTCGCCGGCACCGCGTTCATCATGCTGTGGGGCATCCCGTTCCTCACCGCCGGGGAAGGCCTCAGCAGGGCGCAGGCGTCGCTCGTCACCACGGTCTACGTGGTGGTGGGCATGGCCCTCGGGCCGATGGTGGGGGCTTTGTCCAGCGCGGTGCCGATGCAGCGATCACGGAATCTGGTGCTCCCGACGGTGGCGGTGCAGCTGCTCATGTGGTGCGTCGTGCTGGCCTGGCCGGGGCCCGCGCCGCTCTGGCTGCTGATCATGCTCGCGATCGCGCTCGGCACCGGCGGACCGGCGTCGATGGTCGCCTTCGACGTGGCGCGCATGCACAACCCCGGGCACCGGCTGAGCACCGCGACGGGCGTGACGAACGTCGGCGGGTTCCTCGCCGCGCTCATCGCGATCTTCCTGATCGGCGTCGCCCTGGACCTGCTGCACGCGGGCACCCCGCAGACGTACAACCTCGACGCGTTCCGTGTCGCGTTCCTGACGCAGGTGCCGATCTGGCTGCTCGGCGCGGCGTTCATCGTGCGCGAGCGCCACCGCACCCGGCGCCGCATGGGGCTTCATTGGTGGCGATCAGGCGGCCCGTCCGACCGTGCCGCCGACGACGTCGGAGGCCCTCGCTAGCGTGGGCGCATGAGCCGCACGATCTACCTGACCGCCTCCACCCTCAACGGCTTCCTCGCCGACGAGAACGACTCGCTCGCGTGGCTGTTCGCCGTGCCGGGCGGCGACAGCGGTGGGGAGTCCTTCGACCGGTTCCTCGACGGCGTCGGAGTGCTGGTGCAGGGATCGTCGACCTATGCGTGGGTGCTCGCACACGAAGACCTCGTCGCACATCCCGAGAAGTGGCCCGCGTACTACGGCGACCGGCCGACCTTCGTCTTCACGCACCGCGCGCTGCCGCGCGTGCCCGGCGCCGACATCCGCTTCGTCTCAGGAAGCGTCGCCGAGCACTGGGAGGCGATCCGGGATGCCGCGGACGGGCGCGACATCTGGGTGGTCGGCGGCGGCGACCTGGCCGGCCAGTTCCTCGACGCGGGCCATCTCGACGAGATCGTCGTCACCTTCGCTCCGGCCGCCCTGGTCGCGGGCAAGCCGCTCCTGCCGCGCGACCTCGGAGCCGACCGGCTCACGCTCATCGAGGTGGAGCAGCGCGGACCCTTCGCCGAGGTGCGCTACCGGGTGTCGGCGCCCTGACCCGGAGCGGGCGCCACCTCGATCCACGTGCCGTACTTCGGTTCCCGGCCGTCGCCGGAGGACGTGCCGGTGAGACGCCGCTTGACCCACGGCCCGACGTACTCGGCGTAGTAGCCGACGCCGCGCGGCGAGCGGGCGTCCGGCAGCACCGGCAGAGACCACCACGCGGTCGGCGCGTGCTGCCCCAGCGCCGTGAGCACACGCGCCGCCACGCGGTGGTGCCCTCGGGCGTTCATGTGCAGCCGGTCGTCGGACCAGTATCCCGGGGTCGCGAGTTCACGATCGGGCCAGTTCCACGCGGTGATGACGTCCGGATGCGGCTGCAGGCGCTGGGCGACGGCCGCCGAGAGCAGATCGCCGCGCTTCTGGATGAGCGGTCGCAGCGGCAGCTGGCCGGAGGGGTTGGCACCGGACAGGGCGATCAGCTGCACGCCCTCCTCCCGGCAGCGGCGCACCACGTGCACGAACAGCTCCGACACGTGCGAGATGGAGGTGCGCGGGCGCAGCATGTCGTTGCCGCCGCCGTTGAACGACAGATGCGTCGGCCCGAGGGCCAGCGCCGGCTCGAGCTGCTGCTCGATGATCGGCTCGATCAGCTTGCCGCGGACTGCGAGGTTCGCGTACTGGATCGGCTCCGTCAGGGAGTCGGCCCAGCCTTGCGCGACGAGGTCCGCCCAGCCGCGCACACGCCCGTCCGGCAGATCGTCGCCGACCCCCTCGGTGAAGGAATCGCCGATCGCCACGAAGCGGACTGCTGCCATCCCCTCAGCCTACGACCGCGGCGCCGGGGCGCCCTCCGCCAGGAACTCGTGCACGAGCGGCGCGACCCGGGTGCCGAACAGCTCGATGCTGCGCATCAGGTGCCCGTGCGACAGCATGCCCGTCGAGAACTTCAGGTCGAAGCGATCCGCCCCGAGGGTCTGCACCGTCGTCGCGATCTTGCGCGCGACGGTCTCCGGCGAGCCGACGTAGAGGGCGCCCTCCGGCCCGACGTCGTGCTGGAACCGCATCCGGTTGTATGCCGGCCAGCCTCGCTCACGTCCGATCGTGTCGTTCATCGCGGCGAAGCCCGCGTAGGCCTCGTCCCAGGCCTGCTCGTCGGTCTCCGCGATGTGCCCGGGCGAATGCACGCCGACCGGCAACCCGCTGTGGCCGAAAGCGTCGAGCGACTCGTGGTAGAGCTTCACGAGGGGACGGAAGCGCGAGGCCGATCCCCCGATGATCGCCAGCATGAGGCCGTAGCCGTACCGGGCTGCCCGCACGACGGATTCGGGCGTGCCGCCGACGCCGACCCAGGCCTTCAACCCGGCGTCCGTCTTGGGGAAGACGTCGACGTTCTCGAGCGCCGCGCGGGTGCGGCCGGACCAGGTCACGGGCTGCTCCGTCATCAGCCGGCTGAACAGGTCGAGCTTCTCGTCGAAGAGGATCTCGTAGTCGGCCAGATCGTAGCCGAACAGCGAGAACGACTCGATGAACGAACCCCGGCCGAGGACGACCTCGGCCCGCCCGTTCGAGACGGCGTCCAGCGTCGCGAACCGCTCGAACACGCGCACGGGGTCGTCAGACGACAACACGGTGACCGCCGTGCCCACGTGGATGTCCCTGGTGCGCCCGGCGATGGCGGCCAGCACGATCTCGGGACTCGAGACGGCGAACTCGGACCGGTGGTGCTCCCCCACCCCGAAGAACGACAAGCCGGTCTCCTCTGCGACCACGGCCTGCTCGACCACGTTGCGAATCGTCTGGGCGTGGCTGACGGGCTGACCGTCATCGGCGACGGTGATGTCGCCGAACGTGTCGAGACCGAGCTTCACAGGTGCAGACATGAGTGGAGCGTCCTTTCATTCACGTGGATACAACTGGCGCGTGATGCCGGACATTCCCACGGCGCGGCCCGCCGCGCACGTGAGGGGCATAGGGTGGCGGCATGGCCGTCTTCGCCGACCGGGTCTCGGCGGGCCGCGAGCTCGCCGACGTGCTCGACACCGACGCGTATCCGGATG
>NZ_DATEJS010000143.1:0-2916 GCF_035277845.1 Microbacterium sp. | reverse complement strand
CGAAAGTACGAAGCGCAGTGCTCTTGCCCGCGCCGCCGGTGCCGAAGATCGCCACGTTGCCGTCGCGGTCGGGCTCGTAGAAGATCGTCGGCTGCGCCTGCGCCGCCGGGTCGTCGCGCACGCCGAGCAGCATCCGCTCGTCGGTGCGGGGGTTGGGCAGGCGGGCCAGGTCGTACGCGTTCGCGAGCTCGTCCAGCCAGGGCCGCCGCGGCGCGGGGATCTGCAGCGAGGTCGCCGCGGAGCGCACCGACCGCACGATGCGCGAGATGTCGGTGGGTCCCGGGTCGGCGATGTGCGCGACCGGTGCGGCGGGGGCATCCCACGTCGCACCCACCCCGAAGTCGAGCTCGCGGATGTCGATCTGCGGCGCCGACTTCTCGCCCGTCGTCCAGCCGCCGACGTACCCCGTCTGGAACGAGGTGATCCGGCCGGGTCCGCTCTTCGCGGCTCCGCGGCCCGGGATCGACGGGTCGAACAGGCCGGCCATGGGGTCGCCGAGCACGTCCATCGAGTCGTCGATGTCGGCCATCCGCAGGGCCACGCGCAGGTTGGTGTTCGCGCGCAGGTTGTCCTTGATGACGCCCGCCGGCCGTTGGGTGGCGAGGATCAGGTGCAGCCCGAGGGAGCGACCGCGCTGGGCGACGTCGACGACGCCGTCCACGAACTCGGGCACCTCCTGCACCAGCGCGGCGAACTCGTCGACCACGATGATGAGGCTCGGCGGGCACTCCGGGTCGCCGGTGCGCTCCAGCGAGATGAGGTCCTTGGCCTTCTTGCGGGCGAGCAGCTGCTCCCGGTAGCGCAGCTCGGCGCGCAGCGACGTGAGTGCCCGACGAACGAGGTGCGGCGACAGGTCGGTGACGAGCCCCACCGTGTGCGGCAGGTCGACGCAGTCGGCGAACGCGGACCCGCCCTTGTAGTCGACGTAGAGGAACGTGACGCGGTCCGGGCTGTGCGCGGCCGCCATGCCGAGCACCCACGACTGCAGGAACTCGCTCTTGCCGGCGCCGGTGGTGCCGCCGACGAGGGCGTGCGGGCCCTGCGTGCGCAGGTCGAGCTGGAAGGCGCCGGTGCCGTCATGGCCGACCAGGGCGCGCAGCGTGCCGTCCTTCGCCTTGCGCCTGGGCGCCGAGCCGTCGCGCACCGTGATCGAGTCGTTCTCGCGCCAGCGGTCGATGACGACGGCCGGGTCGGAGCCCAGGTCGTCGCCGGACAGGTCGACGAACGAGACCGAGCGGGGCAGGTCGGAGGCGTCCTCGACGAGGGCGCCGGCATCGACCGTGGGCGACAGCACCCGCGCCCAGGCCGTCGCGGTCTGCGCGTCCAGCAGCTCGACCTTCACGGGGGTGGAGGTGATGCCGCGCCGCACCATGCCGCCCAGGGTGTCCTGCGCGTTGTCGTCCACCTGCAGGAACGTGCGGCACGCGGCCGGCAGCGCGCCCACGGCGGATGCCACCCACACGACGTGCACGCCGGCATCCGGTCCGCGCTCCACCAGACGGGTCAGCCGCCCCCGGTTCGCGGGAGCGTCGTCGGCGACGACGACGATCACGACCGGCAGGGTCGGCACCTTCTTCTCCGGCTCCTTGCCGGTGGGCACCGGGCCGCGCGGCTGCGCCGCCGCGGTGCCGATGCGCGACTCCACCAGTCCCTCGAGCCGTGACAGCAGCGCCGCCGCAGTGCCCGAGTTCGCGGCCAGGTGCGCACCCTCGAGCGGGCTGTGCGGGGAGCTCGCGTGCGGCAGCCATTCCAGCCACGACCACTGCGGGCGGGATGCTGGCGACGCGAACGCCGCGACGACGAGCTCCGCCGGCGAATGGGTCGAGACCAGCTGCATGACGGTGGCGCGGGCCGCGGCATCCGCCTGCCCGGCGGCGCCCGCGATGCCGACGCTGCCGGCTTCGCGCAGGTCGGCGATCACCGGCACGTCGTCGACGCCCGCGAACCGGGTCTGCACGCGCAGCACCGCGTCGACGTGCTCGGGCACGGCCTCCTCGAGGCCGTCGGCTTCGATGCGGGCGCGCGACGGCAGCCGGCCGGTGCCCAGGCGTGCGGTGAGGAAGAAGACGTGCTCGGGGCGATGGGTCCAGGTGAGGTCCCCCCAGTTCGACAGGGAGGCGAGGGTGTCCGCGAGGGCCGGCACCTCCCGGGTGCGCACATCGCGCTCGATGACCTGCTGCTCCTCCATGCGCTTCTCGAAGTGCGCGATGGCCGCTTCGAACGCCGCCGTCGCCTTCCTGAACGCCTTGCGGCCCTCGACCCGCTGGTCGATCCACGACCCCAGCATCATGAGCGGGCTCAGCGCGATGAACAGCAGCGACGCGGGCTGGCGCGTGATGGCGAACATGCCGACCCCCAGCAGCGCGGGGGACAGCATCGCCATCCAGGGCAGCCGTTGCTGCTGCGGGGGCTTCGGAGGCTTCGGCGCCTTGAACACGGGGTTCTCATAGCGCGGCACCACGCGCGGCGAGCGCACCACCTCGACGGTGGACCCGCCGACGGGCACGGTGCCCGGCCGGTTCAGCGGGACGACGGCGATCTCGGTGCCGCCGAGCACCACGACGTCCCCCGGGGACAGCACAGTGCGCGCGACCTGCTCGCCGCCCATCAGGATGCCGTTCGCCGAGTTCATGTCCAGGATCTCGACGGCCGTGTCGACGTTGATGCGGGCGTGCCGCTTGGAGACGAGCGCATCGTCGATCACCACGTCCGCACTGCGGTCGCGGCCCACGACGTTCGCCCCGCTGCGCAGCGGGAGCTCCTCGCCGGCGTGCAGCCCGGAGAGGATGCGCAGCACGGCGGCCGGCGCCTCATCGGCGGGCCGCTCGGGGGCGGCGACGATCTGCAGCGCCGTGCCGGAGCGCAGCCCCGACTCGCCCACCGCCCGGTCGGCGTCGAGCACGCGCTGTCCGGACT